>NZ_JBFBGL010000028.1:0-110431 GCF_040684635.1 Amycolatopsis sp. NPDC089917
AAGTGGTTGGGTCCGGCCACCCTGGGTTATTGTAGGGAATCCTACCAAAGACCCCGAATCGCCACTCACGACCACCTCGGCCTGGTGGTCTGCCGGGTCGGCGTCCGAAGCGGGCACGAGGGCGAGCGAGCCTGACACCTTTGCCCTTGCCCCTCAGTAGGCTCGCTTCATGGTCGTCCGGGAGTGGGTGCTTCACGTCGACCTCGACCAGTTCATCGCGGCGGTCGAGGTCGCCCGGCGGCCTGAGCTGCGCGGCAAGCCGGTCGTCGTCGGCGGCACCGGCGACCCGGCCGAGCGGGCCGTGGTGGCGACGGCGTCCTACGAGGCGCGAGAGTTCGGCATCCAGTCCGGGATGCCGTTGCGAACCGCCGCGAAACGGTGCCCTGAAGCGATCTTCCTCGCCACCGACGCGCCCGCGTACCAAGAAGTCTCCGATCGGGTGATGGCGACGCTGCGGGAGTTCCCGGTGGTGGTCGAGGTGCTCGGCTGGGACGAAGCGTTCCTCGGCGCCACCACCGACGATCCCGAAGCGCTCGCCACCGACATCCGGCGAGTGGTGGCCGAGGAGACCGGCCTGTCCTGTTCGGTCGGTGTCGGGGACAACAAACTGCGCGCCAAACTCGCCACCGGCTCGCCAAACCGGCCGGCATCTTCCGGCTCATCCAGGACAACTGGTGGGACGTCATGGCCGAGAAGCCGACGGACGCGCTCTGGGGCATCGGCGCCAAGACCACGAAGAAACTCGCCGAAGCCGGCTACCGGACCGTGCTGGAGCTGGCGGGCGCCGATCCGGCGGACCTCGCCTCACGGTTCGGTCCGAAGCTCGGCCCGTGGTACCGGATCCTCGCCGGCGGGATCGGCGACACAGAGGTCACCGCGACGCCTTACGTGGCGCGATCACGCAGCCGCGAGACGACATTCCAGCAGGACCTGACCGACCCCGGCGCGATGGCCGCCGAGATCGTCGCGCTGGCGAAACGCGTTTCCCGGGACGTCGCCGAGGAGGGCAGACCCGCCGCGCGGGTCGCGGTCAAGGTCCGGTTCGCTCCGTTCCTCACCCATACGCACAGCGTGACCCTGCCCGCATCGACCGCGGATCCGGCCGAGATCGAGAAGGCAGCGCTGGCCGTGCTCGACATGTTCGACCTCGACAGACCAGTACGCCTGCTGGGTGTCCGGGCCGAGTTCCTCTCGACGGCGGAGCGATCCGCGTCGCCTTGACAGCGCTCGCGGCGCTTTGCCATCCTGGTTCCGGGCCGAGAGGCGCTGCGACGGAATTCTTCCGCCACGCTCGGCCCGCTGCGACAGACGTAAGGGCGCCTCCCATCGCGGAGGTGCCTTTCTTGCGTCAGAACCCTTTTCCGGCCGTCGTCGAGGCCGTGCGCTGAACGACCCCCGCACTGACACCGTCCTTTCCGCCACCGGTGAGAAGGACCGCTCCGCCCTGCCTTCCTTGATGATTGGAGAACCAGTGAGCCCCACCCTGTCCAAGGTCAACGGGATCGAATTCGCCGTCGCCGATCTCTCCCTCGCCGAGGCCGGCCGCAAGCAGCTGCGCCTCGCCGAGGTCGAGATGCCCGGCTTGATGGCGCTGCGCCGCGAATACGCCGACTCGCAGCCGCTGAAGGGCGCGCGGGTCGCGGGTTCGCTGCACATGACCGTCCAGACCGCCGTGCTGATCGAGACGCTCGTCGCGTTGGGCGCCGAAGTGCGCTGGGTGTCCTGCAACATCTTCTCCACGCAGGACGAGGCGGCCGCGGCCGTCGTCGTCGGCCCGAACGGCACTGTCGAGCAGCCCTCGGGCTCGTCGGTGTTCGCGTGGAAGGGCGAGACTCTCGCCGAGTACTGGTGGTGCACCGACCAGCTCTTCGACTTCGGCGACGGCCGCGTCCCGAACATGGTCCTGGACGACGGCGGCGACGCGACCCTGCTGATCCACAAGGGTGTCGAGTTCGAGGCGGCGGGCGCCGTGCCGCAGGCGACCGAGGAGGACGGCGAGGAGTACGGCCTCGTGCTGGAAACCCTGCGCCAGAGCCTCGGCCGCGACACCGGCCGGTTCACCCGCATCGCCAAGGAGGTCCGCGGGGTCACCGAGGAGACCACCAACGGCGTCAAGCGGCTCTACAAGCTCGCCAAGGAAGGCGAGCTGCTCTTCCCGGCGATGAACGTGAACGACTCGGTGACGAAGTCGAAGTTCGACAACAAGTACGGCATCCGCCACTCGCTCATCGACGGCCTCAACCGCGGCACCGACGTGATGATCGCGGGCAAGGTCGCGGTCATCTGCGGTTACGGCGACGTCGGCAAGGGCGCGGTGGAATCGCTGCGGGGCCAGGGCGCCCGCGTGGTCGTCACCGAGATCGACCCGATCTGCGCGCTCCAGGCGGCGATGGAGGGCCTCGACGTCGTGGAGCTCGACGACGTCGTCGAGCGCGGTGACATCTTCATCACCACCACCGGCAACTTCGACATCATCATGGCCGACCAGATGGCCAAGATGAAGCACAACGCGATCGTCGCGAACGTCGGGCATTTCGACAACGAGATCGACATGGCCGGGCTCGCGAAGATCCCGGGCATCCGGAAGATCGAGGTCAAGCCGCAGGTGCACGAGTGGGTCTTCCCCGCGACGGCCGACCGCGAAGCGCACTCGATCATCGTGCTGTCCGAAGGCAGGCTGATGAACCTCGGGAACGCCACCGGCCACCCGAGCTTCGTGATGTCGAACTCCTTCACCAACCAGACGATCGCGCAGATCGAGCTGTTCACGAAGCAGGGCGAGTACGCCACTGACGTCCACGTGCTGCCGAAGCACCTCGACGAGAAGGTGGCGCGTCTGCACCTCGACGCGCTGGGCGTCCGGCTGACGAAGCTGACCAAACGCCAGGCCGAGTACATCGGCGTGGACGTAGAGGGTCCGTACAAGCTGGACCACTACCGCTACTGAAGTCCCGCCGCCCGTAGCCGATGTCGCGAGCGCCACGTTTGAGACGGTGAACGTCCCGAGCGTGGCGCTCGGGACATCCACGACAACGGACGACTAGGCCGAATGCGTGAAAACTACGGCCGGATGGACCTGTTTCCCAGCGCATGGGGCGGGAATCCCCTGAGTAGCCACACCCCGGCTGCGACCAGGCCGGGCGACTACGAAGGAGAAGGTGCCCCCGTGATCATTCTCGGCGTCATCCTGATTGTCATCGGTGTCATCGCCAGCATTCCCGTCCTGTACTCGATCGGGATCGCGCTCGCGGTCATCGGCATCATCCTGGCCGTGCTCGGAAACGCCGGGAAGGCCATCGGCGGTCGCGCCCACTGGTACTGAGCACCAGCACCGAAACGGACCGTGTCCCCGGCCTTCCACACGCGGGGACACGGTCCGTTTTCGTGCTCCGGCAGCCGGGTATCCGCCTCGGACGAGGCGAAGGGGGGAGAGCCGATGGCCGGAACGGACCCGCGTCCGTACTTGACCGAGGCGAACTACCCGTGCGGACGCGACGAACTCCTGCGCGCCGCCGCGGCGGGCGACGACGTCCTGGGACCGCTGGGCGCCCTTACCGCGACCGATTACGCGGACGGCGACGGGGTCTGGGACGCGGTGTGCGCCTGCGACGGCGCTTCGATCCACGACACCGCCAAGGAAGCACCGTGACATGAAGGGGTCCCCCGGCTCCGAGGGGGAGGGAGAGCCGGAGGACCCCGTCATAGTTAACACATTCCCGGCCACGATGTACACGAATGCATACACCTTCGAGTGGCAATCGGTCCCGATCACCCGAATCGGACCGGACTGGCGTATTGGCTGCCGGTCAAGAAGCTCGCAGCAGCAGCCTGTCCCGCACTTCCGCGCACGTGCAGCCGCCGTCGACGTCGAAGCAGTCGATCGTCAGCGTGTGCCGCGCGAAGTCGAGGTCGACGCAGCCGTCTTCACTGCATTCGGTGAAACCACCATCGAGGTGGACCACCAGGGTTCCGTGGCAGTGGTCGAGTCCGCCGGCGCAGAACGCGCACTCCATGCTCATGCCGCCTCCCGCGATCAGGTCGAAGATCGCTTCGGAAAAGTTCTCCTCGATTGCCCTTACTACCACCGAGGGGCGACAGATCCTGGCATACGCGCGGCGTGTCGCCGCACCCGGCGGAGTGACGCCGGGCACAGCGGTCCACAAAGGACGGTCAGGCGCTCTTGGGGGTTCGCTTGCCGGAAGCGGGCTTCTTGGCCGCGGTGGCCTTCTTCGCCGTCGACGGTTTCCGGGTCTTCTTCGCCTCGCTCACGCTGGCCTGCAAGGCCTCCATGAGGTCGACGACGTCGGCCTTCGCGCCGACGGCCTTCGGTTTCGTCGTCTCGTTGCCCGCGGCCTTGGCCTCGATCATGGCCTCCAGCGCCTCGCGGTAGGAATCGGTGTACTTCTCGTGCTCGAACACCGGCTCCGAGAGCGAGTCGATCAGCGAACCCGCCATCGTCAGTTCCTGCGGCCGCACCTGCGGCGGATCCTCGTGCAGGAACCCGAAGTCCGGGACACGGACCTCGTCGGGCCAGAGCATCGTCGTCATCATCAGGACGTCGCTGTGCACCCGCAGGATCGCGAGCGTCTCGCGCTGCCGGATGGCGACCTTCGCGATCGCCACGTGACTCGCCTTCTGCAGCGCGTCACGCAGGACCACGTACGGCTTGACGGCGTTCTTCTGCGGTTCGAGGTAGTAGGTCTTGTCGAAGTGGATCGGATCGATGGACTCCAGCGGCACGAACTCGAGCACGTCGATCGCCCGCGACGACGCCAGCGGCAGCTCGGACATGTCCTCGTCGGTGAGCACGACCATCTCACCGTCGGGCAGCTCGTAGCCCTTCGCGATCTCGGCGTAGGGCACTTCCTCGCCGTCGATCGTGCAGAACCGCTTGTACTGGATCCGGCCGCCGTCGGACTCGTGCACCTGGCGCAGCGAGACGTTCTTGTTCTCGGTGGCCGCGTAGAGCTGGATCGGGATGCTCACCAGCCCGAAGGACACCGAACCCTTCCACATCGAACGCATCGAGCCGCACCTCCGCCGCCGTCACCTGCAGTACTCACGCACGGTGACCACGGTAGCCCGAAATGCCCCACGGCGACAGTCCCGCGAACCCGATCGCGGGACCCTCGCGGTGCGGGAATCAGGCTTCGGCCAGGAACTTCTCCGCCTTCGCGGGATCGAAGAACCAGTGCTGGAAGTCGGTCGGATCGGAGAACCCGTTCGCGAACCGCTTCGCCACGGCGGGCTTCTCCCCCGCCGCGCCGATGATCTGGAGCACGTGCGGGGGCGGCGGCTGCAGCATCGCGTTGGTCCAGGTCGTCACGTGCTGGGCGTACTCCCAGTACTTGTCGAACGACGCCGTCATCCACTCCTCGTCGAACGGCTTGTCGCCGCGTTCGAGGATCGAGTCCAGATAGGACGCCGCGCAGTGGCTCGCGTTGTTGGAGCCCTGGCCGGTGATCGGGTCGTTGGCCACCACGACGTCGGCCATGCCGAGCACCGCGGTCCCGGACGGCAGCTTGCCGACCGCGTTCCGCACGACCGGGGTGTACCCGCCCGCCAGCGTCGCCTTGTCGTCGGTCAGCACGACGTTCCGCGAGCGCTCGTACTCCCACGGGAGGAACTGCTTCATCAGCGAGAGGATCCGGTCGAGATGCTGCTGCGGCGACGGACGGTCGCCCCAGCAGTCGAGCGGACCGCCGGGGACGCCCTCGAAGAACAGGATGTCGCAGTTCCCGGTCAGCGTGTACGCGGGGATCATGAACAGCTCCCCCACGCCCGGGATGATGTTGAACCGCACCGCGGCCTTGTCCGGGTGCTCGGGCCGGGGCTCCATGCCGTGCACGTAGGCGAGTGAGAGCGCGCGCTGCGGCTCGGTGTACGGCGAGCGTTCCGGCATCCGGTCGAAGAGCTGGACCAGCTCGCCCTTGCCCGCCGCGATGACGACGAGGTCGTAGAGCTTCGCCAGCGGCGCGAGATCCGAGGTGGTGACGCCGTGGATGACGACCTTGCCGCCGCGGTCCTCCACCAGTTCCAGCCAGGCCGCCATCTTCACCCGCTGGTCGACCGACTGCGCATAGTGCTCCAGCGGCGCGAACCAGTCCAGCACGCGGCTGGAGTCCGGGCCGGCGATGGACACGCCGAGTCCCTCGACCCGGACGGTCTCGTCCTCCCACAGGTTCAGCTTGTGGTCCCGCTCGTGCTGCAGGGCGGAGTGGAACATGCACTGGGTCGACATCACCTTGCCGGACCGGATCTCGTCCGGCGTCCGCGCCGACATCACCGTGACGTCGTAGTCGTGGTCCAGCAGGCTCAAGGCCAGCTGCAAGCCCGACTGCCCGGCACCGACGATCAGAACCTTGCGCATCCTCGACATTCCTCCCAGAACTGGTCAGCTGAGTGCGAATTCGCGGCCGGGTCCGGAGACCACCGCGAGGGACAGCGTGTGGGACACGAGTTCCTGCAACGTCGCGACCGCCGACTTCGGGTCGCGCGCGTCGCAGGTGACCAGCGGGATGTCCGGGGACAACGCCAACGCGTCACGAACCTCTTCGAGGTCGTGCACCGGCGTCCCCTCGAACTGGTTGACCGCGACGATGAACGGCAGCTCGGAGTCGTTCTCGAAGTAGTTGATCGCGGCGAACGACTGGTCGATCCGGCTGGTGTCGACCAGCACCACGGCACCGAGCGCGCCGCGCGACAGGTCGTCCCAGAGGAACCAGAACCGGGCCTGACCGGGCGTGCCGAACAGGTACAGGAGCAGGTCTTCGCGCAAGGTGATCCGGCCGAAGTCCATCGCGACCGTGGTGGTGGATTTGGTCCCGGGCGGCACCAGCTCGTCGACCCCGGCGCCCGCCTCGGTCATCCAGGCCTCGTTGCTCAGGGGCGGGACCTCGGAGACGGAGCCGACGAACGTCGTCTTGCCCACGCCGAATCCACCGGCGACCACGATCTTGGCGGAAATCGCCAGCAGATCGGCGTCAGACCGGGAGGCGCTTGAGTCCATCGAGGATCCTCTCGAGCACGTTCGTATCGTGGTTGTAAGCGTGGGCCGTCGGGTGCACGAAGACGGCTCCCTGGGTGGCGAGGTCGCCGATGAGCACGCGGACCACGCCCAAGGGCAGGTCCAGTCCCACCGAAAGCTCGGCGATCGACGAGCGTTCGCGGGCGCGCTCGTACAGCGATCGCGATTCGGGCATCAGCGCCTCGGCCAGCGACGGGTCGTAGCGCGGCACCGAGATCAGGGTCTCCACAAGGAGCAGCTGACTGCTCTTGGTGCGGCCGCCGGTCAGCGCGTACGGCCGGATTCTGCGGCTGCGCATCTTGACCGGCCGGTCCGGAGCTTGATCGCTGGACACGGTCATCCCTTCCTTCTCCGGATTCTCAGGCCTGCGGCCGTCGGGCGGTCAGGACCTGCCGGAGCCCCGCCCGCACCTCGGGGGTGAGGGCGTGACCGGCGTTGGTGATGAACTGGGTCATCTCGTAGGCGACGACCTTCATGTCGCAGTCCGGCTCGGTGAGCACCGCGAGCCCGGCTTCCGACCCGATCCCCATGAACAGGAAGTACCCGCGGGTGAGCCGGATGATGATCTGCTCGCAATTGCCCTTGCCGAACAGCGCGGCGCTGTTGCCCGCCAGGCTGAGCAGGCCGCTCGCGATCGCGGCGAGCTGCTCGGCGTCGTCACTGGACACCGATTCCGAGGCGGTCAAAGGGAAACCGTCGACGGACATGATCAGCGCGTGACTGGCGCCGTGCACCTTGCGCACGAAGTCGTCGAGCAGCCACGTGAAATCCGTGGTCGCGTCCTGGGCGGTCACTGGGTGTTTCCTCCGGTCTCGCGCTCGTGCCGGTCATCGAGGGCGGCACGCTCGCCGTCGCTGAAGGCGTCGAGGTCGGCCAGCAGCGCCTCGTGCCCGTCCGCCGCGTCGGCGGAGGGGGTGGTCGGCGGGGCCGGTTCGTCGGGCAAAGTCCTGATACTGCGGGAAACCCGGCGCGGGAGACCGCTCGCCGTGGTGCCGCCGTCGGCGGCGGGCGGCTGGAAGGCCGGCCGCGGACGCGGGCTGGGCTTGCGTTCCGGTTCCGGTTCCGCCGAAGGGGCCGGGCGGCGCCTCGGCAGCCCGGACGGCGTCGCGACGGGGTTTCCCACGGGCGCTCCGTTGGCGATCCTGGTCTGCGGCAGCACCACGGTCTGCGAACCGGACCACTGCTTCTCGGCCAGTTCCGAGACCACCGGGACCGGCAGCAGCACGGTGGCGACCGTGCCGTGCGGGGTGCGGCGGTCGAGTTTGACGGTGATCTCGTGCCGGTCGGCGAGCCTGCCGACGACCGCGAGTCCCATGTGCCGCACGGAATCGTCGTCGAGCACCGGACCGGCGGCCAGGCGCTCGTTCAATACCGCGAGCCGATCCGGCGGCATGCCGATGCCTTCGTCCTCGATGCGGATCAGCACGCTCCCCTGTTCGGTGAGATGCGCGCTGACGCTGACCGGAGAACTCGGCGACGACTGGTTCGCCGCGTTGTCGAACAGTTCCGCGAGGATCCGGCCGACGTCCTCGGCGGCGAAACCGACGACGCCGAGCGAAACGACGCGGCCGATCGTGATCCGCGAGTAGTGGTCGATCGACGACATCGCGGCCCGCATCACGTCGAGCACGGACGAGATCCCGGCGGTCGTGTCGTCGGCGTCCCGGCCGGCGAGCACACGCAGGTTCTCGGCGTTGCGCCGCAAACGGGTCGCCAGGTGGTCGAGGCGGTAGAGCTCGGCGAGACGGTCGGAGTTCTCCTCCCCCGCCTCCATCGTCTCCAGCTGCGCGAGCAACTGGTCGAGCAGGTTGAGGTCGCGCAACGCGACATTGGAACAGACGCCGGCGAGCGCGCCCGCGTCCGGTGCTTCCACCGCTGGCCGCTGCTCCACCGCCGGCTGTTCGGCGGGCGGAGCCGACGGAGCGTGCCTGGGCGGTGCGGCGAGGAACTGCGCCGCGGCGACCCTGGAACGGTCCAGAAGAACCCGTGAGCGGTCAAGCAAGCCTCGAGCCCGCGTCACCATGTGCTTCCACTTCTTTCTCTTCGCCTACCCGGACCCGTGTCGCACTCCCCAGCACAACGACCGACATGCAAGCAGAAGTAACTATCCGTGTCCACAGCCGGTTTCTGTTCAACAGCTCGCAGTGACATGGCCACGAAAGCGTTACGGCTGGTGAGCGGTGCACACTAGGCCATTCGGCTCATCTTGAGTGTCCTGCGCCACGGGGGATGTCCGAAAAGTGCGGAGTGCGCATAAATTTGCGGGGCACGCAACTTTTGCCTATCCTCTCGGTCGTGCCACCCGACTCCACAGCTCCTCTCGGACTGCGCGAACGCAAGAAGCGCGCGGCCCGTCGCGCCATGAGCGAGGCAGCGCTCAAACTCGCCGCCGAGAAAGGCGTCGAACAGGTCCGCGTCGAAGACATCGCCAACGCCGTGGGCGTCTCCCCGCGCACGTTCAACAACTACTTCTCCAGCAAGGAGGAGGCGATCTGCTCGTTCATCGTCGAACGGCAGGAACGGGTGCTGGAGGCACTGCGTGAAAGGCCGCCCGAAGAGCCGCTGTGGGAAGCGGTGAGCGCGGCGACCCTGGAGACCTACGGCCGTGACGGCGAGCCGAACCGCGACACGGTGCAGGTCGCGCGATCGATGATCCTGCACCCGTCGGTGCACGGCGAGTTCCTCAAGGCGCACGCCACCGTCGAGCGGGTACTGGCCGCGGGAATCCTGGAGCGGGCGGGCGCGGGTGCGGAAAACGCGTTGAACGCGAGGCTGATGGCGGCCATCGTGGAGTCCGCGGTGAAGACGGCGTTCTTCAACTGGCTGATGAACGAGGGTGCCGAGCCCTTCCTGGAAACCGTCGAGGCCCTCCTTCGCGAGGCCTCGAAAGGCGTCCCGTCGCTCACCCGACCCGAACCGGTGAAAAAACCGAACAAGCAGTAACACCCTACCCACCACTGGGGAGAAACCGTTGTGCTGACGAAGCTGTTGCGCATTCACCTGCGCCCGTACCGGCGAGAACTGTGGCTGATCGTGCTGCTGCAGTTCGTCCAGACCCTCGCCGGGCTCTACTTGCCCACGCTGAACGCGGACATCATCGATCACGGCGTGGTCAAGGGCGACATGGACTACATCCTCGGCGTCGGCGGCGTCATGCTGCTCGTGTCGCTGGTCCAGATCGCCTGCTCGATCGGCGCCGTATACTTCGGCGCCCGCACCGCGATGGCGGTCGGCCGCGACGTCCGCGCCGCGATCTTCCACCGGGTCCAGGACTTCTCCGCCCGCGAGGTCGGCCACTTCGGGACGCCGTCGCTGATCACCCGCACCACCAACGACGTCCAGCAGGTGCAGATGCTGACGTTGATGTCGTTCACCCTCGTGGTGTCCGCGCCGATCATGTGCTTCGGCGGCATCATCATGGCGCTGAACCAGGACGTCACCCTCTCCTGGCTGCTCGTGGTCGTCGTGCCGATCCTCGGCGCCGCGGTCGGCGTCATCATCGCGAAGATGCGGCCGGCGTTCCGGCTGATGCAGGAGCGCATCGACAAGATCAACCAGATCCTGCGCGAGCAGATCATGGGCATCCGCGTGATCCGGGCCTTCGTCAAGGACACCCACGAACGGCGCCGGTTCACCGAGGCGAACACCGAACTGCTGGACGTCTCCCTGGTCGTCGGCAGGCTCATGGCGCTGATGTTCCCCATCGTCATGCTCGTGATGAACGCCTCCAGCGTCGCCGTGCTGTGGTTCGGCGGGCTGCGCATCGAAGACGGCAGCATGCAGATCGGCGCGCTCACCGCGTTCCTGTCCTACCTGATGCAGATCCTGATGGCGGTCATGATGGCCACCTTCATGTTCATGATGGTGCCGCGCGCCGAGGTCAGCGCCGAGCGCATCACCGAGGTGCTCGACACGCACACCAGCGTCGTCCTCCCGCTGAACCCGGTCAGCCCCGGCGAAGTGCACGGACGGCTCGAACTGTCCGATGTGGAATTCCGCTACCCCGGCGCCGAAAAGCCGGTGCTGCAGGAGATCTCACTGCTGGCCAGGCCCGGTGAGACGACCGCGATCATCGGCAGCACGGGCAGCGGGAAGACCACGCTGCTGAACCTGATCCCCCGGCTGATGGACGCCACCGACGGCTCGGTGCGCGTCGACGACGTCGACGTCCGGGAGCTGGATCCGACCGTGCTGTCCGACGCCGTCGGGCTGGTGCCGCAGAAGCCGTACCTCTTCGCCGGGACGGTCGCGAGCAACCTCCGCTACGGCAAGGCCGACGCCACCGACGAGGAACTGTGGCACGCCCTGGAAGTGGCCCAGGGCAAGGACTTCGTCGAGGCGATGCCCGAGGGGCTGGACTCCCCCATCTCCCAGGGCGGGACTAACGTCTCGGGCGGGCAGCGGCAGCGGCTCGCGATCGCGCGGATGCTGGTGCGGCGTCCCGAGATCTATCTCTTCGACGACTCCTTCTCCGCGCTCGACTACGCGACCGACGCCGCGCTGCGGCGGGCGCTGGTGGCCGAGACCGCCGAGGCGACCGTGGTGATCGTCGCGCAGCGGGTCAGCACGATCCGTCACGCGGACCGCATCGTCGTGCTCGACGAGGGCCGCGTCGTCGGCAACGGAACGCACACCGAACTCATGGACGGCAACGAAACCTATCGCGAGATCGTGCTGTCCCAGCTGACCGAGCAGGAGGCCGCCTGATGAGCGCGCCCGAATCCACGACGGAAACCTCGAGCGCTCCGGCCAAACCGGTCGGCGAGCGCGCGAGCGCGGCGCGGGGGCCCGGCCCCGGCGGAGGCGGTTTCGCCCGCGGGCCCGCCGCCTTCATGGGCGGGCAGTCCAGCGAGAAGGCCCTGGACTTCAAGGGATCGCTGAAACGCCTGCTGCGCCTGTTGAAACCGCAACGCGCCATGCTGTACGGGATCATGGTCTTCGGCGTCGTCAGCGTCGCGCTGAGCGTCATCGGCCCGAAGATCCTCGGCATGGCGACCGACCTCATCTTCGCGGGTGTCGTCGCGAAGGACATGCCTCCGGGGGTCGGCAAGGAAGAGGTGATCGCCGGGCTGCGCGCGGCGGGCAACACCACTCTCGCCGATCTGTACTCGGGGATCGACTTCGTCCCGGGCCAGAGCATCGACATCGACGCCGTCGGCCAGGTGCTGATGTGGGTGCTGCTGCTCTACATCGTGGCGTCGTTCTTCTCGCTGCTGCAGGCGCGGCTGACCACGAACCTGGTCCAGCGGGCCGTGTTCGAGCTGCGGGAACGGATCGAGGAGAAGTTCGCCAAGCTCCCGCTGAGCTACTTCGACCGTCAGCCGCGCGGTGAGGTGCTGAGCCGGGCGACCAACGACATCGACAACCTCGCGCTGTCGCTGCAGCAGACCCTCGCGCAGATCGTGTCGTCGCTGCTGATGGTCATCGGCGTGCTGGTGATGATGTTCGTCATCTCGCCGGTGCTGGCGCTGGTCGCGCTGCTTTCGGTGCCGGCTTCGGTGTTCGTCGCGGCCAAGATCGGCAAGAAGGCGCAGCCGCAGTTCATCAAGCAGTGGTCCACCACCGGGCGCCTCAACGCGCACATCGAGGAGATGTACACCGGGCACTCGCTGGTCAAGGTGTTCGGCCGCCGTGAGGAGGCCGAGGAGGTCTTCCGCGAGCACAACGACACGCTGTACAACGCGAGCTTCAAGGCGCAGTTCATCTCGGGCACCATCCAGCCCGCGATGATGTTCATCGGCAACCTGAGCTACGTGCTGGTGGCCGTGATCGGCGCGCTGCGGGTGGCGTCCGGGACGCTGTCGCTCGGCGACGTCCAGGCCTTCATCCAGTACTCGCGGCAGTTCAGCCAGCCGGTCACGCAGATCGCCAGCATGGCGAACCTGCTGCAGTCCGGGATCGCGTCCGCGGAGCGGGTCTTCGCGTTGCTCGACGCGGACGAGCAGGAGCCCGAGCCCGCCGAACCCGCACGGGTCGAGAACGTTCGCGGCCAGGTCGAGTTCGAGCACGTGTCGTTCCGGTACGCCGCGGACACGCCGCTCATCGAGGACCTTTCGCTCACCGTCGAACCGGGGCACACGGTGGCCATCGTCGGCCCGACCGGCGCGGGGAAGACCACGCTGGTCAACCTGCTCATGCGGTTCTACGAACTCGACGGCGGCCGGATCACGCTCGACGGTGTCGACATCGCCGAGATGGACCGCGAGGACCTGCGGGCCAAGACCGGCATGGTGCTGCAGGACGCGTGGCTGTTCGGCGGCACGATCGCGGAGAACATCGCCTACGGTTCCGCGGGCGCCACGGACGAGGAGATCGTCGCGGCGGCCAAGGCGACCCACGTCGACCGGTTCGTCCGCACCCTGCCCGACGGCTACGACACGGTCATCGACGACGAGGGCGGCACGGTCAGCGCCGGCGAGAAACAGCTGATCACCGTCGCGCGGGCGTTCCTGGCGAAGCCCGCGATCCTCATCCTCGACGAGGCCACCAGTTCGGTCGACACGCGGACCGAGGTATTGATCCAGCGGGCGATGAACTCGCTGCGCGAAGGACGGACGAGTTTCGTCATCGCGCACCGGCTCTCCACCATCCGGGACGCGGACGTCATCCTCGTGATGGAAAACGGCTCGATCGTCGAACAGGGCGACCACGAAACACTGCTGCTCACCGGCGGTGCGTACTCGCGGCTGTACGCGGCCCAGTTCGCCGAGGCACTGGCCGAAACCGACTGAACCACCGTCGGAACTGTCGGAACGAAGGCCCCTTTTCCCACTTTCGCCGTGGGAAAAGGGGCCTTCATCACGCGTGCGGACCATGAACGGCGCTAGGCTTGCCTGACCGGATCCGGAGAGGGGTGCGCTGGCCGACCATGGCGGAGAGACTCGGCGAATACCGCCGTAAGCGCAGACCGGGGCGGACTCCCGAACCCCTTCCGGAACGCGACGGGGAGACCGGGACGGACGATCTCTTCGTCATCCAGGAACACCACGCGAGCAGCCTGCACTGGGACGTCAGGCTCGAACGGGACGGCGTGCTGGTCTCCTGGGCGGTCCCCAAAGGCCTCCCGATGTCGCCGGACCTCGAACGCCTCGCCGTACACACCGAAGACCATCCGATGGAATACCTCACCTTCGAAGGCGAAATTCCCGCCGGCGAATACGGCGGCGGGACCATGACCGTCTGGGACACCGGCCGGTACGAAACGCTGCACTTCAACGACCACAAGGTCGAGATCGTCTTCCACGGGAAACGGGCCCGCGGGAAATACCTGTTCCTCAATGTGAAGAAGGACGGGCACGATCGCGGCTGGCTGCTCAAACGGCTCGACCCCGCCGAACCGGGACGCGTGGGCCTGCCCCCGTTCCTCGCCCCGATGCTGACCAAACCGGGACGTCTCCCCTCCACCGGCGAAGACGCGCACTGGGCCTACGAATTCGACTGGTCCGGACGCCGGACGCTGATCCGCGTGTCCGGGGGCCGGATCACCGCGTACGACGATTCGGGCGACGACGTCACCGGGCTGTACCCCGAATTCCGCGGGCTGGGCGAGCAGCTCGGGGCCACGGAAGCCTTTCTCGACGGGGAAATCGTCGTCTTCGACGGCGGGAAGCCGAGTCCGGAAGGGCTCGGGCACCGCGCCCGGGCGACGAAGACCTCCGCGAAACGGCTCACCGCCCGGTACCCGGCGTTCTACCTGGTCGACGATCTCCTGCATCTGGACGGTCGTTCGTGCGTCGACGCGCCTTACGTCGAACGGCGTGAGCTCCTCGACGAGATCGGGCTCAGCGGGCCGCACTGGCAGGTCCCCCGCTACTACCTCGGCGATGGCGGTGCGGTCGCGCGGGCGGCCCGCGAACACGGACTCGCCGGCATCATCGCCAAACGGGCCGACTCCGCGTACCACCCGGGAAAGCGCACCGGGGACTGGCTTTCCATCACCGGCACCCGCGTCCAGCAGGTGGTGCTGGGCGGCTGGCGGCCGGGTGGCGGCAGCCGGGCGCGCACGTTCAGTTCGCTGCTGCTCGGCGTCCCGCACGAAGACGGCTTGCGGTACATCGGAAACGTCGGCGTCGGCTTCGCCGTCGACGAGCTGGAGGAACTCTCCCGGCGGCTGTTCCGCCTGGAGCGCAAGACATCCCCGTTCGATTCCGTACCGGACAAACAGGCGCGGGACGCGCACTGGTCGCGGCCGACCATCGTCGGCGAAGTCGTCTTCGGCGGCTGGACCGAGGCGGGCTGCCTGCGCAACCCGCGCTGGCGCGGCCTGCTGCCGGACGTCAGCGCCGAAGACGTCGAACCGAACGGCTAGCTTGAGTTTTTTACTGAGAGGAAGACCCAAGGTGGCGTGTCAGAGTGCGGGTCTCCACCCGCCTCCACCGAGCTTGTGAAAGCCACTTTCGCAACATCCCCAGGCCCCTGTGCTCCGGCGAGATGGGCGATCACTCGTGATCAGTCGGCGATCACCGAGCTTTCGGTCTGATCACGCGAGTCACGCCTTCGCCCACCTCGGGGTGAGACATGACGCCACATTTGCCTTACCCCTAGACAACCTGCCCTAGAGACGCACATCCTCGACGTCCCGCCGGACGTCGAGGTCGGCTCCGACCCCGCTGACGTCCAAGATCCTTGACACCAAAGCGGTTTTGACGATCACCGAGAACCTCGGTGCCGCGGCGTTGGCCTCCTCGAGGGCGTGCAATCCGGCACAACTGAGGAAGCCGACGCCGGAAAGATCGAGGATCACTTGGCTTCCCGTGCCACACGCACCGGTGAGTTCGGTGCGGAACCGGCCGATCGTGGCCGCGTCGATCTCCCCCACCGCGGTGAGGACGAGGACGCCGTCATCGCGGCGGCTGGTGGTCACGGCCAGGGGCGGCGGTTCGCCGGGTACGCGCTGGCCAGGCAACATTGGGGGCGCCTCTCTCCAGACCACCAAGTCCCCTCGACGGTACTCACCACGCGCGGGAGGTCAACCCGGGCTACCTCATTTGAGCCATTTCGGTCGCGAACCTTTACTCAGTCCTTGCCATTCCTCCGCGAAGCGCCGGTGCGCGGCCTCGGCCGCGGCGACGGAACGACCGTGCAGGAGGCCGTAGGTGAAAGCGTTTTCGGCCTCGGCGTAGGCACGGAGACCCAGAAGTCGCAGGACCTCCCGGGTGACCACGACATCGTGATGCGTACCGAGAGTGGTCTGCACGGCCTTGACGTTCTTTCGCCATTTTCGAAGCTTCTTGCCGGACACCGGCCGGACCGTGTCCGCGGCGTACCGGGCACGCTTCGCCTTCTTGCGCACCTCGTGCAGTTCCGCGTCCTGCTCCGGACCGGGCTCCAGGTCGCTCGCGGCCGTGACGGCCCGGCGGAGCTTCCGTTCCGAACGCGCGACCGCTTTCCGCAGCTCTTCCTTGCCGCCCTTGATCTTCCGCGGCTTGGCGATCACCTTTTCCAGTGATCGCAACAGGTCCGTGTAGCGCTTGCTGTCGAGCGCCTCGACGGCCCGCGCCTTGGTTTCTTCGGCCTCCCGGGCGAAGTGCCGTGTCATCAACTGCTCGACGTTGCCCAGCACCAGTTCCGCGGGGAGCGCCTTGACCTCGTCGCGCAGCCGCGCGGCCATCACCTCGGTGTCCCGCGCCGGCCCGAGCTCGCCGCCGAGCCAGCGGAGTTCGGCGGCGAGCCCGTCCGCGACGTCGGCGTCGAGGGAGCGGCGGAAGGTCTTCAAGGCGCTCCGCAGCCGCCTGCTCGCGACCCGCATCTGATGCACCGCGTCCTCGGCGTCCCGGCGGACACCGATGTCGTTGCGGCGCAGCGCGTGCAGGTGTTCCGCGAGATAGTCGGCCAGTACCGAGCCGGTGGTCCCCCCGGACGACGGTACGAGGTCGTCGGTCAGCCGCCGGAGCTTCGACGGCCACCTCGACCGCTCCGCGCCCGCCTTCACGACAGCCCTGTCCAGGCTGTCGAGCACCTTCGGATCGGTGCCGGGCGAGAGCTCGATCTCGAGCTCCCGCCAGCGGTCGAGATGCGCCTTCTCCCCGCCCGCCTCGCCGGTGACGACGTCGTCGGTCAGCGTCGCGACCTCACGGCCTTTCGCGTCGAGCAGGGCGTACGACGTTCGCTCGGTGCGCAGATGCGCGGCTTGGACGAGTTTGGCGCCGAGGGTGTGCGCCCGGACCAGTTTCGCCAGCGCGCCGGGCACCTTGTCCGGCTTGCCCGACAGCGGGAGGCGGAGTTCCTCGCGCCGGTCCGCGCCGACGGGCAGTTTGAGATGCCAGCCCTCGTCGCTTCCGCCGAGCCTCCGCCGCAGCGTGATACCCGCTTGCGCGAGGCGGAAGTCGGCGGTGTCGAAGTACGTGGCGTCGAGGACGTCGACCCTCGGATCGGCCTGGTTCGTCACGGGACCGGCCGGGGCCAGCGGCGGGATGGGCCTGTCCGCCGCCAGGTCGTACTTCCGCTCGATCTCCGCCTCGGCGACCGGGGCACCGTCCTGAGTCTTCGTCACCACGTCCTCCTTCTCCTCGGCTACCCGGAACGATTACCCCAGGAAGAGGCGACGGGAAACCCCGATCGGGTCACTCGTCCATCCGGTCGTACCGGTCCGCCCAGTCGGCGAGCATCTGGCGTGACCTTTCCTCGGTCAGGGTATCGCTTTCCAGTCGCGCGACAAGCGAATAATACGCCTCGACCGCCACCCGGTCGTCGATGAACATTCCGGCCGCGTAGGAATCCGTGTACACCACCGCCGGATGCTCGGTGAATTCCATGATGGTGAAAGAATTCTCGATCGTCCTGCCCACTTCGTTGCTTTCGGGGACGATCCGGATGGAGCAATAGGGCAGGTTCGCCGACAAAACCAGATGGAGCAACTGCTCGTGCATGATTCGGGGACTCCCGACGACCGACCGCAACGCACGCTCGTGGATGTGGAACCGGCACCGCGGCGGGCGGTCCCGGCGCAGCAGCCGCTGCCGGTCCAGGCGGGCGTTCACGATCTGGTCCAGTTGGTCCTCGCCGCGGTTGCCGATCAGTTCGTAGGCGGTGCGGGCGTACGGTTCGGTCTGCAACAGCGCGGGAAGCGTCAACGACTCGTAGCGGACGATGGTGTGCGCGAGATTCTCTTGTATCGCCAGGGATCGCGTCGGGTCGACGAGTTCGTCGAAGTACGGCCGCACCCAGTACAGGTCCCCGCCGGGCTGGGTCAGTTCCAGCAGCAGGTCGCGCTCCGGTTCCGCCTCGCCACAGGTCGCGAGGTACAGCGCCGCGTCCACCACGGACAGCTCGCGCAGCCCTTGCTCCCACCTCGTGACCTTGCTCTGCAACCAGCCGTTACGGCGGCTGACGTCGGCGCCGCTGAAGTGTCTGCGCTGCCGGAACGCCTTCATGCGGTGGCCCAGTTCCCGGGTCCGCGCCGTCGAATCCTTCTCAACCATGCGGCACAAGCTAGAGCGGAATTACTTCCGCGCGGACATTGCCACGCGGCAATTCACCTCAACAGCTGATAACTTGCGCTCGCGCATTCTTGCGAAGTGCTGCTTCGCAAGCGAAGCAGCTTCGCGCGCGAAGGGTTCTTTAAGCTTTATAGCGGAAGAATGGAATGAGAGCCAGCTATTCGAAGGTGGATTTGTTGCGCCGCCGCGAGGACCGCCCGCTCACCTCCCTGACGATGGGTGGTCCGTGAAGGCCTCCTTGAGGGGACTCTGGGTCCCTCAAGGAGGCCTTCACGGACTTGGGGCATCCTCAACCAGCACCTATCCGGATGTTTGAAGCTTTCTCGCCCACCACTTGCGCTCTGGGAAGCAAAGCTTCAATCGGCACATCAACGATACGCTTGAACCTCATGAGTCAAGACATCCGAGACTTCGTGACCCCCTCCTGCGACCTGCTCGGCCTGGGTGAGCCGACGCACGCGACCCCGGTCTTCGCCGAGATCCGCAACCGGCTGTTCGCCCAGCTGGTCGACCGTGGCTTCCGCTCGATCGCCCTCGAAACCGACCGCGTGGCCGCGCTCGTCGCGAACGACTACGTCCAGGACGGCACCGGATCCCTCGACATCGCCATGAGCGAAGGCTTCACGCACGTCTTCGGCAACGTGGAGGCCAACCGGCGGCTGATCGAGTGGATGCGCGAGTTCAACGACGGCCGCCCCGCCGCGGAACGGCTCGCGTTCCACGGTTTCGACACGCAGACCGAGAACACCTCCGCACCCAGCCCGCGCCGCTATCTCGAACACGCCCGCGACTTCCTCGGACTCGACGTCGACATCGCGGGTCCGGCCGGTGACGACGAACGCTGGAGCCGCACCGAAGCCGTCTTGTACGCGGCTTCGTCGGTCGGTGCCACAGCCGACGCCTACCGGCTGCGCGCGATCGCGGCCGACCTGCTCGCCGCGCTTCGGGCGCGGAAGCCGGAACCGGTCACCGACGCGTGGTCGCGGGCGGAGCTCCACCTCATGGCCGGGATCGATCTGCTGCGTTACCACCGGCAGTGCGCCGAACCCCTGGAGCCGAGCGAACGGTACATGCCGCTGGTCGCGGCCAGGGACGCCTTCATGGCGCGGAATCTGCTGGAGATCCGCGACGCCGAAGCCGGGCGGGGCAGGACACTGGTCTTCGCGCACAACCTCCATCTGCGCCGCCAGGCCAGCACGATGCGCGTGGCGGACACGGAGACCACCTGGTTCCCCGCCGGCGCGCTGGTGTCCCCGCTGCTCGGCGATCGCTACACCTTCGTCGCGACCAGCCTCGGCAGCTGTGAGTCCATCGCGCTTCAGGAGCCCGAGGCCGACACCTACGAAGGGTTCCTGCAGAAACACGTCACCATGCCGTGGAGCCTGCTCCCCACGTCCGACGTCCCGGCCGCGAGTGTCCGGACCGACCCTGTCCAGCGGCAGGGCTACTTCCCGCTCGACCAAGGGATCCTCACCGAGGCCGACGTCCTCCTGCACGTCCGCGGCGAGGACGCGCCCTAGCCGTCGAACCGGGTGACGCCTCCTGCCCTCGGAAGGCGTCACCCGGCCACGAGCACGCGCCGCCACCCCCAGTTCCGCGATTCGGGGCGGCGCGAAGTCCGCTCACCTGAGCGCGAGTCAACACGGCAGGGCCATAACTTCGCCAAACTCGGCGACCGGCGGCTCCCCGCCGGGCTATGCCGGGTTCGCTCCGAAGCGGATCTTCGTCAAGGCTTCACGAGCCCGATCCCGCTGGCGTCCGCCCGTGTCGACGGCGGAAAGATCCTTGAGCGCACGCAGTTCCCACACCGGGAACCCCAGTTCACGGAACAATCCCGCCGCGGTCCGAAGGCCCGCGGCGGCTTCGGTCGCGACGCCTTCGGCCGCCCGTAGGCGCCCGAAGCTGAGCAACGCGTATCCGCCGCCACGGCGGTCACCGAGTTCGCGGAACGTGTTCATCGCGAGTCCCAGATGGTCCGCCGCCCGGGTGTGCTCGCCCGCGAGCCGCAGGGACTCACCGAAGCTTCTCTGCGTATACGCGGCGGCATGCCGGTGCCCGGCGTACTCGAACAGCTCCAGCGACCGCGAAAGACAGAGTTCGCTCTCCCCCGCGTCGCCCGATTTCGCGTGGAGATCGCCGAGACTGCGCAGGACGTGCGCCTCCCAATGGCGTTCACGCGAGCTCCGGGTGCCGATCAGCGCGCTCGTCAGCAGATCACCGGCTTCGTCCAGCCGACCGTGCCGTCGCAGGACGTCGGCGTACCGCTTGGCCGATCTGTCGTGCTGCCGTCCGTCTTCGCAATGCAGCGAGAGCAGCAGGCTCGCGTCGAAGCATTCCTTCGCGCGCCGGAAATCGCCGAGGTCGTCCCAGAGCGAGCCGAACTGGGACGACGCCATCGCCTGTCCGGCGAGGTCACCGCAGTCCCGCAACAGGTCCAGCGCCTCCCGCAGCGCGCCGACCGCCGAGTGGGTCCGGCCGGAGTCCGCGTCGACGTCGGCGAGCGCGACGAGCGCGGTCCCGGTGCCCCGCGGGTCGCCCGAAGAGCGGAATCGAGACTCGGCGAGCGAGAAACACGTCCTCGCGCGGGCCAGATCCCCCGCGTCGGCGTGGGAATGGCCGAGCTTCAGCAGCTTCTCCGCCTCGGCGGGAAGGTCGAGGCGGTCACGCACGACGCCGAACCCGAGCCAGGCGGGCGAGCCGCCGTTCCGGGGGCCGACGAGGTCGCTGTAGGCCTCCGCCAGCCGGGCGGTCAACTCGGTCCAGCCGTGGTTCTTCGCGGTCCGGACGGCGAGCGCGAGGTTCGCGGACTCCGCGGCACGCCAGCCGGCCGGATCGGCGGCTACCCGGTCCGACGCGGCCGCCGGCGCGTCCAGCCGCCGAGGCGGCGGGTACTCGGCGCCGAGGGCGGCGGACGCGTGTTCGGCCAAGGCCGCCGTGACCGTGAGCGCGCGCCTGAGCGCTTCGGGGTCCGGCGGTTCCCGGTGCGCGAGCCGGACGAGCCCCGGCAGCCGGTACCGGAGGAAACCGGCCTGGTCCGGCTCGGCGCGGAGCAGGTGATCGTCCACCAGTTCGTCGAGCAGCCGGGCCGCTTCGCGGGACGAACAGCCCAGCAGGGCCGTCGCGAACCAGTCGGCGACCTCGCTCGCCCCTGGGAAAGCGAGCAACCGCAAGGAGTTGCGCTGTCCGGGCGAAAGCTCGGTGAGGGCGTCGGCGAGCACCGGACGGACGGCCAGATCTCCGACGGCGAGTTCGTCGAGGCGGAGGCGCTCGTTCTCCAGCCGCGTCGCGAACTCGGCGACGCTCAGCCTCGGCCGCTGCACCAGCTTCATCCCCGCCATCCGCACCGCGAGCGCGAGGCCGTCGCACGAAGCCAGCACCCGGCGGACGGCGTCGGGTTCGGCGGACAACCGCTCCTCCCCGGCGATCGCGCCGAGCAGAACCCTTGATACCGCGGAGGACAGCGGACCGACCTCGACCGGTCTCGCCCCGGCGAGCCCGGCCAGCCGTCGCCGCGTCGTGACGATCGTCGCGCAGCCGGGACCGCTCGGCAGCAACGGCCGCACCTCGGCCTCGGACCGGCAGTTCTCGAGGATCACCAGCAGCCGCCGATCCGCGGTGTGGCTCTGCCACAACGAAACCAGCCCGGCGCGGTCGGCGGGGAGCTCCGCCTCCGCGAGGCCGAGCGCGCGGAGGAATCCGGTGAGCACGTCACCGGTCTCGCGGAGATCGGCGACGAGCTGGCCGTCCGGGAATCTCTTGCGCGTCCGCCAGGCGGCTTGGACCGCCAGCGCGCTCTTCCCCGCTCCCGCCGCACCGTGCAGCACGACCGGCGCGGGAGTCCGCAGCGCGCGGGCGATGTCCGCGAGTTCACCCGTCCTGCCGGTGAAATCCGGTGTCGCGGCGGGAAGACGGCACGGTGGACCGCACGCCGACCAGCCCGTTCCGGCGATCCGGCGATGGGTCGCGAGCAGGTCCTCCCCCGGCGAGACCCCGGCGTGCTCCCACAGCGTCCGGCGGCACTGGTCGAGGACGGCCAGCGCGGCGTCCCGGCGCCCGAGTCCGTGCAACGCCTCCGCGAGCCAGCCGGCGAAGCGCTCGTCACCCGGCCGGGCGGCGAGCTCCGGTCCCAGCCGGTCGGCGACCGCCTTGTGATCGCCGGCCGCCAGATCCAGCTCAACGAGCTTGCCCACCACCGAACACCGCTGGTCCTCCAGCCAGAGCCGGTGTGCTTCCACCAGCGGACCGGCCGGGACGTCGGCGAACGCCCGGCCGCGCCACAAACCCCATGCCCGTTCGAGCAGCGCCCTGCGTTCCGCGCCGGTCGCCGTCGCGGCCGCGACGGTCAGTCCGGAGAAGGCGGCGACGTCCAGCTCGCCCTCCGACACCGTCAGCCGGTACCCGCCCCGGCCCGCCCGCAGCCGCTGCCGGACGTCGTCCACCGGCAAACCGGGTGACAACGCCTTGCGCAGCTTGGAAACCGCCATCTGCACGACCGCGGCGGCACTCGACGGCGGGTCCTGCGGCCAGAGCTCGTCCACGAGGGTGTCCCGGTGGACGAACTCGTTCGGCCTGGTCAGGAGCACCGCGAGCACTCGCCGGGGCTGAGCCGCCGACGGGAGCGGGACGGAGGCCCCGAGCGGGCCGAGCACCTTGAACTCCACGGACCACCTATCACCTGGACGGATGACCAGAATGTAACCCGGCGCCGTCCCCGTTCCGGCGGTTTCTCACCCGGATGGCCGCCCCCTCACGGCCCGGTGTGCGCGAGCAGCTTGTCCCGCAGGGCGGGTTCGTCCGCGAGCGCCTCGTTCAGTGTGTGTTCCAGCAACGGCTTGAGGTCACCGTACGGTCGCTTCGACCAGTCGAGCGGGCCCTGCGGCGGCTCCGGGTCGTACTCGATGACGAACTGGATCGTCCGGGCGATCTCGGCGCCGACGAGCCGCTCGACCAGGTGCAGCGCGAGATCGATCCCCGCCGACACCCCGGCGGCGGTGATCACGTTCCCGTCCTCGACCCAGCGCTCGGCGACCGGTTCCGCCCCGAACGCGCGCAGGAACTCCCGGAACATCCAGTGCGTCGCGGCCCGGCGGCCCTCCAGCAGGCCCGCCTGCCCCAGCAGCAGCGATCCCGTGCACACAGAGGTCACGAGTTCCGCGTTCTCCCCGGCTTTCCTCAGGTATCCGACCAGCTTCTCGTCGGCGAGCGCCTTCAGCGTCGGCGCGGCTCCACCGGGGACGAGCAGTGCGTACGGCGACGGGACCTCGTCGTAGGTGTGGGTCGCCACCAGCTTCAGCGGGTTGTCGGTGACGACCGCGTCCTTGGTCTCGCCGACCACGACCGTCCGGTACTCCGGCACCGTGCTCGCCATCCCGTCCAGCACGGTCAGCGGCCCGACCATGTCGAGCGGGGTCATCCCCGGGTACACCACGAAGGCGATGGTCTTCTTGTCGTCTGTCATGGGACAACGGTGTCGCAGGGGCGACGCCGGGGCGGGCCGGATGTCCGGATTCCTGCGAACTACGTCCGACGGCCGGGCGCTACTGCTAGCGTTCGATCATGCCGGGTTCACCCAGAAGAGTGTTGATCGTCGGCTACAGCAATGCCGAGATGCTCGACATCGCCGGTCCGGCGGACGTTCTGGACGCGGCGACCAAACTCGGCGGCAAGCCGGGGTACGAGATCATGCTCGCCAGCGTCGACGGCCGCGGCATCCGCTGCGAGTCCGGGCTGACGCTGCAGGCACAGCACCGGCTCGACCAGGTGACCGGCGAACTGGACACGCTGATCGTCGCGGGCGGCACCGGACACGAGGCCGCCGCGGCCGACGCGCGGGTCGTCTCCCACATCCGCAGGCTCGCGCAGCACACCCGCCGCGTCGCCTCGGTGTGCACCGGAGCCACCGTGCTCGCCGCGTGCGGGCTGCTCAATGGGCGCCGCGCCACCACCCATTGGCGGTTCGCGAACCGGCTCGCCACGCGCTATCCGGCGGTGAACGTCGACCCGGTGCCGCTGTACGTGCGCGACGGCAACGTCTACACGGCCGCGGGCGTCACCAGCGGGATCGACCTCGCCCTCGCGTTCGTCGAGGACGATCACGGCCCCAGCCTCGCCAGGGAGACCGCCCGCATGCTGGTCACCTACCTGCAGCGGCCGGGCAATCAGGCGCAGGTGAGCATGTTCCTGTCCGGTCCGCCGCCGGAGAACCGGCTGGTCCGCGACATCACGGCGTACGTCGCCGAACACCTGGCGGGTGATCTCGGCACGGCCGTCCTCGCCGAGCGGGCGGGTATCAGCACCCGGCAGCTGACGAGGTTGTTCGACGCGCATCTGAGCACGACGCCCAGCAGGTACGTGCGGGCGGCGAGGACCGAGAACGCGGCGAAACTGTTGTGCGGCACCGAACTCCCGCTCACTTCGATCGCGCGGCGATGCGGTTTCGGGTCGACCGAAACCCTTCGGCAAGCCTTCCTGGACCACTTCGACACCCCGCCTTCGGCCTACCGCCGGGTCCACCTGAGGCAGGCGTTCGGCTAGGCCGTGTGCGGCACGGATCACGGACTGTGGAGGATGTGCGGGTGAACCGCCGCGACATCTCCGACGACGACACCGGCCCGATTCGCCGGGTAACGGACACCCCGTCCGATCGTTCGCCCGGAACGTCCCGTTCGCCGCGCCGGACCCCGCCGCCGGAGGGCACGCGACGTCCCCGGCCCCCGGCCCAGCGGCCCCGGTCGACCGAGCAGGGCAAGCGACGCGCGGCCGAGCCTGAGCCGGAACAGAAGCCCGCGCCCAAGCCGGTCGGGCACGGTCACGGGCATTCGCATGGTCACGGCCCCGCCGCGCCCGCGTCGCACCGGGTCCGGCTGCTGCTGATGTGGCTCCTGATCCCGCTCGCCGTCGCGACCGTCGCCGGCATGGTCTTCCTGTACCCGTGGGGCAAGGATCCGGTGAAAAGCGTGTTCCCCCAGGGAACCCCGGTGAGCGCCACGGTCACCACGACGATCACCGGACCGTGCCTCGCCGAGGGCCAGGTGCAGGTCGGCGAGCCGCCGCCGGACGCGAAACCTTGTCTCACCAGCGAAGTGACGATGACCGACGGTCCCGGGGCGGGCAAGCCACTGAAGCTGACGCTCCCGATCGAGCCGAGCACGCCGCGATTCGCCGCGGGTGACAAGGTCGTGCTGTCCTACAACGGCGGCGACGCCGCGAATCCCGCGTCGTTCCAGATCGTCGACTTCCAGCGTGGGATGCCATTGCTGCTGCTCGCCGGGCTGTTCGCGGTCGCGGTGATCGTGCTGGGCCGCTGGCAGGGACTCGCCGCGCTGATCGCGCTGGGGCTGAGCTTCCTGGTGCTGGCGCTGTTCGTGCTCCCTTCGATCCTCGCCGGGGAAAGCCCGCTGCTGGTGGCGATCGCGGGCGCCGGGGCGATCATGTTCGTCGCGCTGTACCTGACGCACGGGCTGTCCGCGAGAACCTCGGTGGCCGTGCTGGGCACGCTGGTGAGCCTGATCCTGATCGGCGTCCTGTCGGCGATCTTCTCCGCCGCGGCGTCGCTGACCGGGCTGGACGACAGCACTTCGCAGCTGATCGGCTCGCTCGGGCACGGGATCGACGCGCGGGGCCTGCTGCTGGCGGGCGTCGTGATCGGCGCCCTCGGCGTGCTGGACGACGTCACGGTGACGCAGACCAGCGCCGTGTGGGAACTGCGCCGGGCGAACCCGTCGCTCGGCTGGCGCGAGCTCTACGGCGCGGGCCTGCGGATCGGCCGCGACCACGTCGGCTCGGCGGTCAACACGCTCGTGATGGCGTACGCGGGGGCGGCGTTGCCGGTGCTGCTGTACACGTCGCTTTCCGGAGTGGGACTCGGCTCGATCCTCGGCGCGGAGGACATCGCGCAGGAGATCGTGCGGACGCTGGCCGGCAGCGTCGGCATCGTCGCGGCCGTCCCGGTCACCACCGTGCTGGCCGCGCTGATCGCCTCGCGGGAGCCTCAAGAGTCCCTGTAGCCACAGGCACCCCAAAGGGCGAGCCCACCGCGCGATCACGGGCCGAAGTCGGGTACGAAGAGGCCGCACCCGAGGTTCGCCGCGTGATCGGAGGGGCCATGTTCGACGTTTTCGACGCTGCGTTAGCCATCCCCAGACAGCTGACCGCCGTCGCGCGGCGGGTACTCGTCTCGACGCTGGAAGCCGTCGAGGCGGTCCCCAAGATCGCCGCCGCGCTCGACGATGTGCGGTCGACGCTCAAGCACTCCGAGCGGCTGGCGACCTTCGCCGCGGGCGAGCTGCCGGAGATCGTCTACCAGCTGGAAGAGATCAAGGCACGGCTGGAGAAGCTGGAAACTAGTCGAGTGTCGCCACGAAACGGCTGACGGCCTCCATCGTGAACCGCTGGATGTACTTCCCGCTGGGCGCCGCCGAGGCCAGCCGGTAGAGCGGCCGTTCCGCCGCCGCGTCGCCGCGCGCCTCCGACTTCAGCTGCGCCACCAGCAGTTCCGAGAACACCAGGCCGTTCGCGTCGGTGTTGTTCAGCAGCGCGTTCGCCAGCTTGCGCAGCTGCAGGATGCCGAGCTCACGGCCGCCCGCGCCGGAGTACACGGCCAGATCGACCTTCGCCACCTTGCGGCGTTTGCCCGCGTTGACCAGCAGGCTGACCGTCCGGGTGCCGCGCACGTCGCTGATCACCAGGTCGATGCGCTCGGCCGCGGTCAGGTCGATCCGCCGGATCCCCCAGGTCCGCACGATGAGCGTCTGGCCCTCGAGCCAGACCCGGCGGCGCAGGTTGTAGAGCATGACGTAGATCAGCGGCAGCGCGATCACCGCGGCGACCACGAGCCCGGCGATCTCGCCGCCGATCAGCCCGGCGATCCCGCCGAACGCGGCCGCGAAGATCACCACACCGGCGATACCGGAGCAACCGCGCCGTCGGCGGAGCTTGGGGTCGTCGTGGAAGAGAGGGAGACGCTCGGAGGTCGCGGGCGTCCCGGTCGGCTCGGTCATCACGCGCCCGTCCCGGCCAGGAACGGGTTGGCCGCCCGCTCCTGCCCGATCGTCGTGGCCGGGCCGTGCCCCGGCAGGACCACCGTGTCGTCCGGCAGTGTCATCACCTTCGCGCCCAGGGATCGCACGAGTTCGTCGCCCTCGCCGTCGGACCGGCCGATCGAACCGGCGAACAGGCTGTCCCCGGTGAGCACGATCCGTCCGCCCTCGGCGGAGGTCAGCCCGAAGACCACCGAACCGGCCGTGTGTCCCGGTGTGCGGGACACCGTGATCTCCAGTCCGGCCAGCCTGAGCGGGCCATCGACGAGTGACACGATCCCGTCCTTCCGTTCCCCGGCGCCCGGCCCCAGCAGTGGCCGGTCCGCTTCGTGCAGATAGAGAGGTATCCCGTGGCGCGTGCCGATCTCGTCCGCCGAGGCGACGTGATCCGGGTGGCCGTGGGTGGCGAGCATCGCGACCGGCGTCAGGCCATGTCCGGAAAGTGCGGCTTCGAGCGGTTCGTTGACGCCCTCGCCAGGATCGACGATCACGCACTCCCCGCCGCCGTCCACGGCGAGCAGGTAGCAGTTGGCTTCGAGGGGGCCTGTCGGAAATCCGACAACCAGCACGAAACGCCTCCTCAGTTCTTCCGCCGAACAGGTGACAGGATGGCCCTGATCACGATCAAGTAAGCCTAGCGGCCCCTGTACGGGGGTCTCACAGGCTGTGCCCATAGACTTCCGCTACCTCAGACGTGTGACATCGAGTGGAAACCGGGAGGGCGGGTGCCGACCAACCAGCAGCGCCGCGAAGCCGCGAAGCGCAAGCTCGAGCGACAGATCGTGCATCGGGCCGAAAGGGCCAAGCGACGCAAGATCGTCGGCTCGGTGGCGGTCGTCGGCGTCGTCGCGATCGTGGCAGGCGCGGTGTGGTGGATCGTCAGCAGTAGCAGTGGTGGTGACGACGCCGCGTCCGACGCTTCGCCGAGCTCGGCTCCTCCCACCCCCGAGGTCACCATCCCCACGGAGCGCGCTCCGATGCCGAAGCGGCCGACGCCGCTGGCGAACCCGGTGTCCTGCGACTACAAGGACGACGCCAGCAAGCAGGCGTCGAAGAAGGTGAACAAGCCGGAGGGCAAGGACGTCTCTTCGAACGGCACGGTGAACGTCGTGCTGAAGAGCACCGCCGGCGACATCCCGCTGACGCTGGACCGGGGACTCGCCCCGTGCGCCGTCCAGAGCTTCATCAGCCTCTCGCAGCAGGGCTACTTCAACGACACCAAGTGCCACCGGCTCGGCACCACCGGCCTGCAGATGCTGCAGTGCGGTGACCCCGAAGCCAGCGGCATGGGCGGCCCGGGCTACACGATGCCGGACGAGGCGTTCAAGGAGATCAAGTACGGCCGCGGCATCCTCGCGATGGCGAAGACGCAGCAGCCGAACTCCGGCGGAAGCCAGTTCTTCATGGTCTACGGCGAGGCCGAACTGCCCGCGGATTACTCGGTCTTCGGCAGCATCTCCGACGAGGGCCTGAAGGTCCTCGACAAGGTCGCCAAGGCAGGCGCCAACGCGCAGGCCGGCAACGGCGACGGGACCGGCCCGCCCAACACCGAGGTCAAGTTCACCGGCGTCACGGTCAACGCCTGACGTGAAGCTGGAAATCAACGGCGCGCCCGCCCGGTCGGAAGACCTGGCGGGCGCGTTCGGCTATGCCCACTTCACCGCGATGCAGGTCCGCGACGGCAAGGTCCGCGGTCTGGACGTCCACCTGGACCGGCTCGTGACGAGCACGCGGCGATTGTTCGCGAGCGAACTCGACACCGAGGCGGTGCGCGGGTACGTCCGGCGGGCGATCCAGGGTGCGGACGCGCTGTCCGTGCGGGTGCTGGTCTTCTCCCGCGCGATGGACTGGTCCGACCCCGGCGCGCCCGCCGCCCCGGACGTGCTCGTCCGGACCGCGCCGCCGAAGGAACACGAACTGACGCCGCTGCGCCTGCGTTCCGTGCGCTACGAACGGGTGCTGCCGGAGGTCAAGCACGTCGGGTCGTTCGGCCTGGTCCATCACTCGCGTGAAGCGATGATGGCGGGCTACGACGACGCGGTGTTCGTCGACTACCAGGGCCGGATCAGCGAGGCGTCGATCTGGAACGTCGGTTTCCTCGAAGGCGGCACGGTGGTCTGGCCGCAGGCTCCCGTGCTCGACGGGATCACCCAGCAGCTGATCCGGCGCGGCTTGACGCGCCACGGGATCCCGCAGGAGACCCGCGACGTCCGTCCGGCGGATCTGCCGGGGTTCGACGCCATGTTCCTGACCAACTCGGAGTCGGTCGGCTGGCCGGTGGCGTCCGTGGACGACGTCGTGCTGCCGTTCGCGCCGGAGACCGGCCGGATCCTGACCGAGGCGTACGAAAGCAACCCCTGGGACGAGATCTAGCCGGTCGCCCTGACCGCATTCAGAGGACTGAACGCGTGTCCTCAGCGGTAGGTGAACTTCGGCGGTCGTCGCGCGAGGAAAGCGTCGACGCCCTCGGCGTAGTCCTCGCCGTGCAACGCGCCGAGCCGGATCTCGTCCACCTCGGCGTCGGATTCCTGTTGTCCCGCCACGATTTTCTCGATGATCCGGTTCATCCCGCGCACCGACGCCTGCGACCGTGAAGCCAGCGTCTCGACGAACTTCGACGTCGAAGACTCCAGTTCGTCGGCGGGGAAGACGTCGTTGAGCAGCCCGATCTCCCGCGCCCGCCGCGCGTCGACGAGTTCACCGGAGAGCAGGAAGTACTTCGCGTGCGCGGGGCCGACCAGTGAGACCAGCCGCCGGGTCGAATCGAAGTGGTAGACGATGCCGAGCTTCGCGGGCGTGATGCCGAAGCGCGAGCCCTCCGCGGCGAACCGGAAGTCGCAGGCGACAGAGATCTGGCAGCCGCCACCGATGCAGTTCCCCTGGATCATCGCCACCGTCGGCTTCCGCGACGCCGTCAGCGCCGCCACCGCGCTGTCGACGGCCTTGTCGTAGGTTTCGGCCGCCTCGGCGGTGGACCGCAGGTCCTGGAACTCGCTGATGTCCGCGCCCGCCGAGAAATGCGCGCCGGCGCCGGTCAGCACCAGGATCTTGATCGCCGGATCCGCCTCCACCCGCGCCACCACGTCCGGGATCGCCGACCACATCCCGTAGGTGATCGCGTTCATCTTCTCCGGCCTGGTGAACGTCAGCCGCGCGACCTCGCCGTCGCGAGTGAAATCGAACCCGTCAGTCATGTTCCGCACCCTAAGTGCGCGCCTCCACCGGAACCAGCCGGATGTGGGCAAGATGGTCCAATGCGTTCGCGACCAGCTCGACGACTCTGGCTCGCCGTCGCCCTCGTCGCCGGGACGGCCGCGCTGTTCTGGCTCACTTCGTGGTTGCTCGACAAGGGCAACGACGGCGCGGGCATCGCCAACGTGCTGGCCCTGCCGGTCGCGGTCCTCGGCAGCGTGGCCGCGTTCGCCGCCCTGCGGTCACGTCCCGAAACCGACGACCGAGCCATCCTCAGGTCCCGCGCCATCACGCTTCTCGGCCAAGTCATCAAGGCCGAGTCCAGGGCACTGCAGCAACTGCTCGGCGACACCGGCCACCCCGAACCCGCCGACATCGGTTTCGTTCGGACTCCACCGAACACCACGACTCCGCCCCGGCGGCCTGACGGCGGGACCACGATCGGATCCCTGAACACGGTCGCGGAATTCTACGAGGACGTGGCCTTCGGGCGGCTCGTGGTACTCGGCGAGCCGGGATCCGGGAAAACCGTCCTGCTGATCCGGCTGCTGCTCGACCTCGGGGAGAAAGCCCATGCCGCACCGGACGACGAGAGGATCCGGATTCCCGTCAAGCTGAGCCTCCCCTCGTTCGCGGACACTCGCCGGCCGATCATCGCCCGCGAACGACTGGAGGCCTGGATCGCGGAAGAGATCACGGACGTATACGGAGTGCCGAAGACGACGGCGAAGGCGTTGGTCACCGGAGGCTGGATCCTGCCGATCCTCGACGGGTTGGACGAGATGGACGGCGACTCGGCCAGTGCGCATCGGGCCGCCGAGGTCATCGCGGCGTTGAACACCGCCGGGGGCTTCAGCGGATGGCCTGTCGTCGTCGCCTGCCGGAGCGCCAACTACGAGAAACCGCCCTTACGGCTTCAGGACGCCGAATCGGTCACGATGAAGCCGCTCGGCACCGATCAGATCATCCGCTGGCTGTCGCACCGGTTCCCCGGCTCGACACGACCGGACGGTGTCCAAGCCCGTTGGCGACCTGTCGTCACCCGGATCAGGACGAACCCCACCGGACGGCTCGCGAAGTTCCTCTCCTCGCCTCTCCACCTTTACCTGGCGGTGAACGTCTTCCAAGGTCAGGCGGATGGACTGGAGCCACGCGAACTCTGCGACTTCGACAAGGACGACCTCAAGGATTTCCTGCACGAGAGGCTCATCCCCGCGGCGGTCGAGCATCATCCGGGCCCGGAAGGCACACCGTATCGAGCTGAAGAGGTTCGTGTCTGGCTGAGTACCTTCGCGAACCATCTGGCATGGATGGGCACGCAGGGGTACTCGAGAACCGACATCCACCTGCATGAGCTTTGGCGGACCGTCGGCGATCCGGCGCGACATGGCCGCAACGTCCGGCTGGGAGCCGCAGCCCTCGTCACCGGGCTCATCACGTTTCTCCTCCTTCTTTTGTTCCTTCGTGCATGGTTCTTCAGCACGAGCAGCGATCTTCGCGCCAATCCGGAACGGTGGTTCTTGATCGCGCCCGTGCTACTCGGCATCGGCACCCTCGTTTTCCGTTTCACGGCGACGAAAACGACCCGTGCCCTCGAACGGATCGAGCCCGCGCTTCTGTTCACCCGCGCAGGACGCCGCACCGTTCTGCGCACCGCCACCACCTGGATGGCGATCGGCGGCTTGATCGGCCTCCCGGCGGGAATCGGCGCCAGCCTGCTCTCCGGTTTCGGGGAGCTTCCCACCGTGGCGGTCGGTGGCGTCCTGACGTTCGGAGTGTTCGGCTTCGTGACCGGGCTCGTCGTCGGGGCCGGCGATATGACGACCCGGCTCGAAGCCGCGGACCGGCCGAGCCGACCACAACGTCGGATACGCGGCACGATCGCCGTACAGAGCATCATCGTCGGGCTATTTTTCCTGACGCTGGGCAGTCTTCCCGGAGGAGTCGTCGATGGTGTCCTGTTCGGAACAGCGGGCGGGCTGGGGCTCTTCCTGGCAGGGGGCCCGACTCCCAGGCTCCGCCACGACCTCGCCATCCGCTATCTCGTCCGCAGGAAGCGACTCCCCCGCCGTCCCGAGACGTTCCTGGACTGGGCTTACGACGCGGGCCTCCTCCGCTTGGCAGGAACCGCCACGCAATTCCGCCATCGCGAAGTCCAAGAGAGGCTGACAACGGACGGCCCCACCGACGCGATCGGCGCAGGCTAGGACGCCGAAGTCACGCGATAGACGTCGTAGACGCCCTCGACACCTCGGACCACCTTCAGCACGTGTCCGAGGTGCTTCGGGTCGCCCATCTCGAACGAGAACCGGCTGACCGCGACCCTGTCGCGCGACGTGGTCACCGACGCGGACAGGATGTTGACCTTCTCGTCCGCGAGCACCTTGGTGACGTCCGAGAGCAGGCGGTGCCTGTCCAGCGCCTCGACCTGGATCGCGACGAGGAACACCGACGACGCCGACGGTGCCCATTCGACCTCGACCAGCCTTTCGGGCTGGGCCCGGAGGTCGTCGGCGTTGGTGCAGTCGGTGCGGTGCACGCTGACCCCGCCGCCGCGGGTGACGAAGCCGAGGATCTCGTCGCCCGGCACCGGCGTGCAGCAGCGAGCGAGCTTGGCCCAGACATCACTGGCGCCCTTCACCACGACGCCGACGTCGTTCGAACCACGACGGCGGGTGACCGTGGACGGTGTCGCGCGCTCGGCGAGCTCTTCCTCCGCCTCGTCGACCCCGCCGATGAGCGCGACCAGCCGCTGCACGACGTGCTTCGCGCTGGTGTGGCCCTCGCCGACGGCCGCGTACAGCGAGCTGATGTCCGGGTGCCGCAGTTCGGTGGCGACCGCGCCCATCGATTCGGCGGAGACCAGCCGCTGGATCGGGAGGCCGACCTTGCGGACCTCCTTGGTGATGGCCTCCTTGCCGCCTTCGATCGCCTCGTCACGGCGCTCCTTGGCGAACCACTGCCGGATCTTCGCGCGGGCCTTGGGCGAACCGGCGAACTGCAGCCAGTCGCGGCTCGGGCCCGCCGTCTCGGCCTTCGAGGTGAAGATCTCGATGACCTCGCCGTTCTCCAGCTTGCGCTCGAGCGCGACGAGCCTGCCGTTGACGCGGGCGCCGATGCAGCGGTGCCCGACCTCGGTGTGCACGGCGTAGGCGAAGTCGACCGGAGTCGAATCGACCGGCAGCGTGATCACGTCGCCCTTGGGCGTGAACACGAAGATCTCGCGCGAGGCGAGCTCGTAGCGCAGGGACTCCAGGAAGTCGCCCGGGTCCGCGGCTTCACGCTGCCAGTCGAGGAGCTGGCGCATCCACGCCATCTCGTCGACGTCCATGGCGTTCCCGTTGTGGGTGCCCTTGGTCTCCTTGTACCGCCAGTGCGCGGCGATGCCGTACTCGGCGGTGCGGTGCATCTCGTAGGTACGGATCTGCACTTCCAGCGGCTTGCCGTCCGGTCCGATCACCGTGGTGTGCAACGACTGGTAGACCCCGAACCGGGGCTGCGCGATGTAGTCCTTGAACCGGCCGGGGACCGGCTGCCACAGCGCGTGGACGACACCCATCGCGGCGTAGCAGTCGCGGACGTCCTCGACCTGGATCCGCACGCCCACCAGGTCGTGGATGTCGTCGAGGTCGCGCCCTCGGACGATCATCTTCTGGTGGATCGAGTAGTAGTGCTTCGGCCTGCCCTCGACCTTGGCGGTGATCCGCGAGCCTTCGAGATTGCCGGTCAGCTCCGTGATGACGGACCGCAGGTACGTGTCGCGCGAAGGCGCGCGATCGGCGACCAGGCGGACGATCTCGTCGTACTTCTTCGGCTGCAGGATGGCGAACGCCAGATCCTCCAGCTCCCATTTGACCGTCGCCATGCCGAGCCGGTGCGCCAGCGGGGCGAGGACTTCCAAGGTCTCGCGCGCCTTGCGGGCCTGCTTCTCCGGCGGCAGGAACCGCATCGTGCGCATGTTGTGCAGCCGGTCGGCCAGCTTGATGACCAGCACCCGCGGGTCGCGCGCCATCGCGATGACCATCTTGCGGATGGTCTCGGCCTCCGCGGCCGTGCCGAGTTTGACCTTGTCCAGCTTGGTGACGCCGTCGACGAGCTCGCCGACCTTCTCCCCGAAGTCGGCCTTCAGGCTCTCCAGCGAGTAGCCGGTGTCCTCGACGGTGTCGTGCAGCAGCGCCGCGACCAGTGTCGTGGTGTCCATGCCGAGTTCGGCAAGGATGGTCGCGACCGCGAGCGGGTGTGTGATGTACGGGTCGCCGGACTTGCGCCGCTGTTCCCGGTGAAGCTCTTCGGCGGTGTCGTAGGCGCGCTGGAGCTGCGTGAGGTCCGCGTTGGGATGCAGCTCGCGGTGGATGACGGCGAGCGGTTCGAGAACCTGCTTGACCGGCGCGGCGCGCTGCGCGGTGATCCGGCGGGCGAGACGGGCACGGACCCGGCGCGTCGCGGACGGCGTCGGCGCGGCCCCCTGTCGCCCCGCACCGTTTTGCTCGGTGCCGTCCTTCGAGGACACCGCGGCATCGAGCTCTTGGCTCACCCGCACCTCCTGCGCTTCGTGCGGCCTTCGGACATCAAGAGTAACCGCTCCCCCTCGCGGCTCACTTGGTACGCCCGTTCAACACACCCGAAGGGCCTCCACACGATGCCCCTCAAGCACGGAACGACCGTTGAGCGCCTCGAGTTCCATCACCACCGAAACACCGGTGACCTGCGCCTTCGCGCCTTCCAGGAGCTCGCAGGTGGCCGCGACCGTGCCGCCGGTGGCGAGCACGTCGTCGAGGACCGCGACACGCTGGCCCGGCCGGACGACCCCTTCCGGGAGTTCGACGGTGGCCGTGCCGTATTCCAGGGTGTACCCGACCCTGCCCGCGACCCGGGGCAGCTTGCCGGGCTTGCGGATCAACGCGACGCCGAGACCGAGGGAGTAGCCGACGGCCGCGGCCAGCAGGAACCCGCGTGCTTCGACGCCCGCCAGCAGGTCGGCGCCGGGATCGACGGTGGCGGCCAGGCCGTCGGTGACGGCCTTGAAGCCGGCCGCGTCGGCGAACAGCGGGCTCAGGTCCCGGAACAGCACGCCGGGTTCCGGGAAGTCGGGCACGTCGGCGATGAGGTCGAGTGCCTTGTCCAGCTCCATGTACTTCCTTGCTCTCGTTCGTACTTCCGGCCCCTGAACGCTAGGAACGGTCCGTTCCTTGCAAATTTCGCAAGGAACGGACCGTTCATAGCGCTTGAAGCCGGGGTTACCTCTTGCGCTTGCCCGACGGACGACCCTTGTGGGCCTTCTGGTTCCGGGCGGGGACGCTCGCCGCGGCGGCGTACGCCTTCTCCTTGCGGAGTTCGGCGGCCAGGGCGTCCTCGTCGGTCGGGTCGAAGTCGTCGTCACGCTCGGCGGCCTTGCGGGCCTGGTTCGCGCGCCGCGCGTGGACCCGATCCGCCTGCTGGCGGAACTTCGGGTCACGCATCTTGAGGTCCACCAGCAGCGGGGTGGCCAGCGCGACCGACGACAGCACGCCGACCACGGTGCCGGTGAGCTGCACCAGCGCGAGGTCCTGCAGCGTGCCCGAGCCGAGCAAGATGTAGCCGACGACGAGCAGGCCGAGGATCGGCAGCATCGCGATCAGCGCGGTGTTGAACGACCGCATCAGCGTCTGGTTCAGCGCCAGGTTGGCCGCCTCGCCGAACGTGCGGCGGGTGAGCCCGAGCAGGCCGCGCGTGTTCTCGCGGACCTTGTCGAACACCACCACCGTGTCGTACAGCGAGAACCCGAGGATCGTCAGCAGACCGACGACCGTCGCCGGTGTGACCTCGAAGCCGATCAGCGAGTACACACCCGCCGTCACCACGATGTCGTGCAGGAGCGAGATCAGCGCCGCCGCGGCCATCCTGGTGTCGAAATACAACGCCAGGAACAGCGTGACCGCCAGCAAGAACACGCCGAGCGCGATCAGGGCCTGCCGCGAGATCTCCCCGCCCCACGACGCGCTGACGGCGCTGTCACTGATCGCCTGGACACTCGGCTGGCCGGTGGACCCGATCGGGCCCAGTTTCTCGAACAGCGCCTCTTTCAGCTTGTTGACCTCGGACGTCTCCAGCGTCTCCGAACGAAGCTGGATCGTCGAGGAACCGCCGGTTCCGACCTTCTGTGCCTCGTCGGCGGGACGGCCCAGCGCCTCGGCGTAGACGTCCTTGGCCTGTTGCTCGGTGATCTGCCCGTTCTTGCCGTTGGCCGGCATCTGGATCTGGGTGCCGCCTTCGAAGTCGATCCCGAAGTTGAACCCCTTGATCCCCATCGAAGCGACGCAGACCAGCACCAGCGCGCCGAAGAAGAGGTACCAGCGCTTGCGCTTGCCGACCACGTCGAACGCGCCCGTGCCCACGTAGAGACGGCGGAAGATGCTCTCCCGCTTGCCCGTGGTGATGGTGTTGTCGTCGACCACGGTCACGCCTCCTTGACGTTCGGACGGCCGGTGGCGGGCTTGGCCGCCTTGCGCTCCGAGCCCAGCTGCTGCACGGCACCGAGGCCGAGGTTCTTGGGATTGGACAGGACCTTCGACTTCGACTTCGAGATGATCGCGACCAGCGGGTGCGTCACGAGGTAGACCACCACGAGGTCGAGGACGGTCGACATGCCGAGGGTGAACGCGAAGCCCTTGACCTCACCGACGGCCAGCCAGTACAGGATGGCCGCGGCGAGGAAGCTGACCGCGTCCGACGCCAGGATCGTGCGCTGGGCGCGGGACCAACCGCGCGGCACCGCGGAACGGAATGTCCTGCCTTCGCGGATTTCGTCCTTTAGTCGTTCGAAGTAGATGACGAACGAGTCCGCGGTGATACCGATCGCGATGATCAGGCCCGCCACGCCGGCGAGGTCGAGGGTGTACCCGATCCACCGCCCCAAGAGCACAAGGACCGCGTACACCAGCGAGAACGACAGAGCGAGCGACAGGATCGTCAGCACGCCGAGCAGCCGGTAATAGAACAGGCAGTAGATGAAGACGATCAGCAGGCCGATGCCGCCGGCGATCAGGCCCGCCTGCAGCGACGCGAGGCCCAGTGTCGCGGACACCGTCGTCGCGTCCGAGGACTCGAACGACAGCGGCAGCGAGCCATACTTCAGCACGTCCGCCAGATCCTTCGCCTCGGCCTGGCTGAACCGGCCGGTGATCTGGGTCTGACCGCCCAGGATCGCGGACTGGATGGTCGGCGCCGAGACGACCTGCGTGTCGAGGACGAACGCGGCTTGCTTCTGGACGTTCTTCGAGGTGAAGTCGCCCCAGATGCGGGAGCCGTCGCCCTTGAAGTTCAGGTTGACGACCCACTGGGAGTTCTGGGTGTCGTAGCCCGAGGAGGCGTCGGAGATCTCCGTTCCGGGCAGGAACTCCGGCTCCAGCAGGTACTTCATGGTGTTCTTGTCACCGCAGGCGACCAGCGGCTTGTCGGTGAGGTCGTTGCCGACCAGCGGGTCCGTCACCTTGGGGTCGCAGTTGAGAGCCGCGAAGGCCTTCTCGGCGGCCGCGGCCTGCTTCGCCTGGTCCGTCGAAAGCAGATCGGGGTTCTGCCGGAGCTTCCGGGCCTCCTCGATCTCCTTCTTGGTCTGCTCGTCGGAGTCGCCACCGGGCTGCTGCTGCGGCGCGCCCGCGGCGCTGCCGCCGCCGTTGGCCGGGCTGCTCGGCGGAGCGCTCGCACCCGGGGCACCCGAGGACGCGGGCGGCGCCGACGAAGGCGCGCCCGAGGTCGGCGGGGTCGACGGCTGCGGGACCGGGGTCACCGGCTGCGACGTCACGACCTTCCGGAAGCCCAGCTTCGCGGTCTTGCCCAGGGTCTTGGCCTGGTCGCCCTGCTCGCCGGGAACGGTGATGACGACGTTGCTGCCGTCCAGGACGACCTCGGTGCCACCGACGCCGATACCGTTGACCCGGCGCTCGATGATCGAGCGGGCCTGTTCGAGGGACTCTCGCGGAGGATCGCCGCCGTCGGGATTACGGGCGGACAGGGTGACCCTCGTGCCGCCTTGCAGATCGATGCCGAGCTTCGGCGTCGGCTTGCCGCTACCGGTGAAGAACACCAGGGCGTACAGCGCCACCACGATCAGGGCGAAGAAGGCGAGATAGCGTCCCGGGCGGAGATGCCCGGCCGGTGCGGCCACTGTGCTTCGGTCTCCTCGGACGGACTGGGTGTTTTCCCCAATGGACTTGGCTGTTCACTCACCGGACGGGAGTCCGGCGGTACCGCGAACGTGCCTCGATGACGATGCCCGCTGAACGGGCACGACTATGACGACGGACACGCACGCAGCACCGAGACACTACTCGGTGCTGCGTGAGCCCGGCGTTGGCCCCACACCTACGAAAGTCTGGTGTCGGGGATGGCCTTACAGGCGCTACTTCTTGCCGTGCTCCAGCGGAGGAGCGATCTGCGCGCCGGTCTTCTCTTCGACGCGCTCTTCGTCCTTCGCCTCGATGGCTGGCTCCTCGACGACGACCTCGTCGTCGACGATGTCCTCGTCGGTCTCGACGACCGGCTCGACCTTCTCGCGGACGGCCTGGCGCAGCCAGGTGGTGACGACGCCGGGAGCGATCTCCAGGTCGATCGTGGTGTCGGCGGAAGCGTCGGCGACGGAGGCGTAGAGACCGGAGGTGGTCATCACCCGGTCGCCGGGAGCGAGGCTCGAGAGCAGCTCCTGCTGCGCTGCCGCCGCCTTCTTCTGCTTACGGGTGCCCATGACGAGCGGAATCGCCACAACGAGCATCAGGAGCAGCGGCAGCAATAACTGGTTCATGATTCTCCATTTCGAGCGGACGCCGCGCGGTGCGCTGTTTTGTCCGGTTTGGCGGGGTGTGCTCTACCCGAGTGTGCCAGGTGCCAGCGGAAACTCCACCACCACCCGTCGCCACCACGGGCCCCGGACCTCGCGAACGGTCCGGTCAGTCCTGGTCGAACAGGTTCGGGCCACCCTGCTCGCCCCGGGTGGCACCGGCCGGAGCCGGCAGGCCGAGGTGTTCCCACGCGGCCGCGGTTGCGACCCGGCCGCGAGGAGTGCGCGCGAGCATACCGGCGCGAACCAGGTAGGGCTCGCACACCTCTTCCACCGTAGTCGGTTCCTCCCCCACCGCGACGGCCAGCGTGGACACGCCGACCGGACCGCCGCCGAAGGACCGGACCAGGGCCGTCAGCACCGCGCGGTCGAGCCTGTCCAGACCGAGTTCGTCGACGTCGTAGACCTCCAGCGCGGCGCGCGCGATCTTGCGCGTGACCTTGCCGTCGGCCCGAACTTCGGCGTAGTCGCGCACCCGGCGCAGGAGCCTGTTCGCGATCCGGGGTGTGCCGCGGGAGCGGCGGGCGATCTCCGCGCAGCCGTCCCGGTCGATGTCGACGTCGAGGATCGTGGCGGCGCGGCGCGCGACGAGCTCCAGCTCGCTGTCGCTGTAGAACTCCATCTGCCCGGTGAAACCGAACCTGTCGCGCAGCGGGCCGGTCAGCGAACCGGACCGTGTCGTGGCTCCGACCAGTGTGAACGGCGCGATCTCCAGCGGGATGCTGGTGGCGCCGGGCCCCTTGCCGACGACGACGTCGACGCGGAAGTCCTCCATCGCGAGGTACAGCATCTCCTCGGCGGGACGGGCGATGCGGTGGATCTCGTCGATGAACAGGACGTCGCCCGGCGCGAGATTGGACAGCATCGCGGCCAGGTCGCCCGCGCGTTCCAGCGCCGGTCCGGAGGTGATCCGGATGGCGGCGTTGAGCTCGGCGGCGACGATCATCGCCATACTCGTCTTGCCCAGTCCCGGCGGACCGGAGAGCAGGACGTGGTCCGGCGGGACGCCCCGGCGCCGGGCGCTTTCCAGGACGAGTTCGAGCTGTTCACGCACCCGCGGCTGGCCGACGAACTCGTCGAGTTTGCGCGGGCGCAGCGTGGTCTCGACCTCGCGTTCGCCCGTTTGCGGCAGCGCCGAAAGCGTCTCGTCGTCCGCCTCGAATTCCGTCACGGCCTCATAGTCCATGTGGCGGACTACCGCTTACGCCCGAGGGTGGCCAACGCGGCGCGCAGCACGGAGGACGTCGTGTGGCCGTCGCCCTCGCTGAGCACCTTGTCGACGGACTGTTCGGCCTGCTTGGCCGGGAAGCCGAGACCCGCGAGCGCCTCGACGACCTCGCTCCGCAGCGCGCCGGGCGCGACGACCGCCGGGGAACCGTCGGTCGGGCCCGCGAGCGCGGTGACCTTGTCGCGGAGTTCCAGCGTGAGCCGCTCGGCGCCTTTGCGACCGATGCCGGGCACCTGGGTGAGCACGGTGATGTTGCCTTCGACCAGCGCGGACCGCAGCTTGTCGGGGTCCAGGACCGCCAACGTCGCCAGCGCGAGCCTCGGACCGATCCCGGACACGGTCTGCAGCAGGCCGAACAGCTCCCGGGCGTCGGCGTCGGCGAAACCGAACAGCGTCAAGGAATCCTCGCGGACCACGAGCGCGGTGTGCAGCATCGCCTGCTCGCCGCGGCGAAGCGTCGCGAGGGTGGCGGGGGTGGCCTGCACGGCGAAGCCCACTCCCCCGACCTCGATCACGACGTGGTCGAGACCGATGGAAAGGATTTCACCGCGTACCGAGGAGATCATCGAGCCGCTCCCTGAGTCTTTGCTTGTTTGGCCGCGGCGGCGAGCCTGGCCTTGTGGTTCTTGGCGATCTCGGCCGCCCTGGCTTCGGCCTCGGCGAGCCGGACGCGCATCGGTTCGCGCCACAGGTGGCAGATGGCGAGCGCGAGCGCGTCCGCGGCGTCCGCCGGATGCGGTTTGACCTCGAGGCCGAGCAGTCGCATGACCATACCGGTGACCTGCGCCTTGTCCGCGCGGCCGGAGCCCGTGACGGCGGCCTTGACCTCGCTCGGCGTGTGGAACACGACCGGCAGCCCGCGTTTGGCGGCGGCGAGCGCGACGACGCCGCCCGCCTGCGCGGTCCCCATCGCGGTGCGCACGTTGTGCTGCGCGAAGACCCGCTCCACGGCGACGGCTTCGGGCTTGTAGCGATCCATCCACCGCTCGGCGGCGTCGGAGATCCCCAGCAGGCGCACGGCAAGATCGGCGTCCGGCGAGGTCCGCACGACGTCGACGGCCACGGCGCGGACGGTGCGGCCCGTGCCGCCGTCGACCACTCCGAGCCCGCACCTGGTCAGACCGGGGTCGACCCCGAGTACCCGCACGCTTTTCCTCCGCTCCCGGCGAACATCAGTTCGAGATCCGAGGCTACCCGGAGCGGCCTCCCGGCAAGATGAGGACATGCCGAGCCCTGACGACTTCACCGCCCATCTGGGTCTTCAGCCGCTGCCCGTGGAGGGCGGCCGCTGGGCGCAGAGCTGGCGCGACGAGACCGCTTCCGCGATCTACTACCTGCTGGTCCCGCCGGAAACCTCGGCGCCGCACCGGCTGGACCGGCTGGAGATCTACGTCCATCACGCCGGCGCTCCGGTGCGGATGCTGCTGCTTCACCCGGACGGCCGAATCTCACGGCCAGTGCTGGGGCCGGACGTCACGGCCGGACAGCGTCCGCAGGTGGTCGTGCCTGCCGGGGTCTGGCAGGCGTCGGTGAGTACCGGTGACTGGAGCTTGGCCGGGACCGTGGTGGTCCCGCCCTATACGGACGACTGTGTGGAGTTCCGCTCGGCGGCGGCTTTGGCGGCGGCGTGGCCGGAGGCGGCGGAGGACTTGGCGCCCTGGCTCGAGTGACCCCGGGCGAGGGCTCCTTGCGCCGAAGTCCGTGAAGGCCTCCTTCACTACCTTCAGGGTAGGTAAGGAGGCCTTCACGGAGTGGGGCGATGGTCAACCTCGGGTAGACACGCCTTCACGTACTTGGACAGGCGCGAAGGGCCCTTCACACGCAACCGTTGTGACTGATGGTGACGTTCCCGAGTCCGTGAAGGACTCCTTGAGGGACTCTGGGTCTCTCAAGGAGTCCTTCACGGATCCACGACTCGCACTCCCGAGGCGACCCCGCGCGCTCAGCAGCAACAGAACCTCAGGGACCGTCGACGCCCGGCGTCCAGCTCTCCGGGTCACCGGATTCGGTCAGCACCGGCTGGTACCGCATGAAGCCCTCCGGCGCGTCCGGATGCCACGGGAAGTGCCCGTCCGGTGTGGCGACGATCAGCTGCAGCGCCGGGAAGTCCCCGTCCGGGTAGATCAGGAACGCGCTCCCGAAGTACTCGGGATAGTGCCCCTTCGCGACCCGTTCGAAGACCACCGTCGCGCCGTCGAAGAAATCGTCGTAGCGCTTGCCGACCTCGAAGATCTCGCCCGCGGCCGCACGGTCGACATAGGCGTCGAGCAGGACCGGCCCCATGTGCCCGGGCAGTCCGATCACGACCGCTTCCGCGACGTTGTGCAGCGCCCAGGCGCACGCGGTGAAGCAGAAGGGCGCGTCGTTCTCGTCGCCGTCGACCGCGATGACCGCGTTCCCTCTCGCCTGCGCCTGCGACTCGATCCACTGGATCAGTTCGGTTTCTTCGGCGGTGAGGGCATCGGCTTCGGAGGTCGTCACGCGCGACATTCTGCCCCACGTGAGCGCCCGCACCTAGTCCCGGCACCGATTTTCCGCGGCATGGCGGGAAAATCGATCAGCCGACCTCGGCCATGACCTCGTCGGACACATCGAAGTTCGCGTAAACGTTCTGAACGTCGTCGCAATCTTCGAGGGCGTCGATGAGCTTGAAGACCTTCTTCGCGCCTTCGACGTCCAGCGGGACGCTGACCGACGGCAGGAACGTGAGATCCGCGGACTCGTACTCGAAACCGGCTTCCTGCAAGGCTTTCCGGACCGGGACGAGGTCGGTGGCCTCGGAGACGATCTCGAAGTTCTCGTCGAGGTCGTTGACCTCTTCGGCGCCCGCGTCGAGCACGGCCATGAGGACGTCGTCCTCGCCGGCGTCGGCCTTGGGCATGATCACGACGCCCTTGCGGTTGAACATGTAGGCGACCGAACCCGGGTCGGCGAGGGAGCCGTTGTTCCGGGTGAGCGCGGTCCGGACCTCCATGGCGGCGCGGTTCTTGTTGTCGGTGAGGCATTCGATCAGCACGGCCACACCGTTCGGGCCGTAGCCTTCGTAGGTGATGGTCTGCCAGTCGGCGCCACCGGCCTCTTCACCGGCGCCGCGCTTGCGGGCGCGCTCGATGTTGTCCTGCGGGACCGAGTTCTTCTTGGCCTTCTGGATGGCGTCGTAGAGCGTCGGGTTGCCGTCCGGGTCGCCACCGCCGGTCCGGGCCGCCACCTCGATGTTCTTGATCAACCGGGCGAAGAGCTTTCCGCGCTTCGCGTCCAGGTTGGCCTTCTTGTGCTTCGTGGTGGCCCACTTGGAGTGGCCGCTCATCTCTCCTCCATCTACTCCTGTGCCCGCCGCTGAGCACAGTGTCGGTTTTGCTTAAGCCTGTCGCACGAGGTCGACGAACAGCCTGTGCACGCGCTCGTCCCCGGTGAGTTCGGGGTGGAACGACGTGGCGAGTACCGCCCCCTGCCGGACCGCGACGATCCTAGCGGCCGCCTCGTCCGAGCCCGGCATTTCGGGGACACTGGCGAGTACCTCCACGCCGTCGCCCGCCTTTTCGACCCACGGGGCGCGGATGAACACGGCGTGCACCGGACCGCCTTCGATGCCGTCGAAGTCGAGATCCGCCTCGAACGAGTCCACCTGCCGCCCGAACGCGTTGCGCCGGACGACGACGTCGAGCCCGCCGAGTTGCTGCTGGTCAGGCCGTCCGTCGAGGGCCTGGCGGGCGAGCAGGATCATCCCGGCGCAGGAGCCGAACGCGGGCAGGCCGCCCGCGATGCGTTCCCGCAGAGGTTCGAGCAGCTCGAAGGTCTCGAGCAGCCTCGACATGGTGGTCGACTCGCCGCCCGGCAGCACCAGACCGTCCACTTCGGACAGTTCGCTCGCGCGGCGGACCGGCAGCGCACGGGCACCGGCGCGCTCCACCATCGCGGCGTGCTCCCGCACGTCGCCCTGCAGTGCGAGCACGCCGACCACCGGCCGTGCCCCCGTCGCGATCGCCACCCGACCTCCCGAAAGACCTTCCCCTCAGCTTAGGCGCCCCGGGGAACGGCCAGGTCAGGGGACCCCGGCGAGCCGCAGCAGGGCGGCGGTCGCGGCGGCCGCCACGACGACGAGCGCGAACGGCGCCTTGCGCCACGCGAGCACCCCGCCGACCAGGACGCCCGCGGGCCGGGCGTATCCGGCGAACTCGTGTCCCTCGGTGAGCGCGGCGACCGCGACCAGCGCGGCCAGCAGGACGACGGCCGAGCGCGCCATCAGCTTCTCGACCTTGGGCGACACGGTGAACCGGGCCTTGAGCACCGGGCCGGCGAACCGGAAGGCGAAGGTCCCGGCGGCGAGCACGCCGCCGGCGATGATCAGGTCCAGCGGGTCCATCAGCGCACTCCCTCGGGTTCACGTTCGACGGGTTCCTTCGCGGCGACCCCGGCCAGCACGCCGACCAGGGCGAGCAGCACCGGGAGTCCGGCGGGCAGGAACGGCGTCGTGGCCAGCGCGACGGCTACCCCGAGGACCACCGGCAGCCGGGTGGCGCGGTCGCGCAGGGACGGCAGGACCAGTGCGAGCAGGACCGCCGGGAACGCCGCGTCGAGCCCGAAGGCGTCGGTGTCGCTGATCGCGGTCCCGGCGTACGCCCCGGCGACGACGCCGGCGTTCCAGCACACGAACAGGCCGATCCCGCACACCCAGTACGCCGCCCGGCGCCGCTCTTCGTCGCGCTGGGCCAGCGCGAACGCGACCGATTCGTCGATCATCAGGTGGCTGCCGACGACCCTCGACGACCACCTCTTCCCCAGGACGTCGCCGATCGCGAAGCCGAACGGCAGATGCCGCGCGTTGGCCAGCAGGCCTGCCGCGACGGCCGCGATCGGGCTGCCGCCCGCGGCGATGATGCCGACGAACATGAACTGCGAGGCACCGGCGAAGACGAGCACCGAGAGCAGCATCGGCGCCCAGATCGGGAAGCCGGAGCCCACCGCGATCGCGCCGTAGGAGATGCCGACAATGGTGTCGGCGAGGCAGACCAGCCCGATGTCACGGAGAAGATCGCGCCCCAGGACACGAGTGGTTGTTCGCCATATCGAACGCATGGTTTCATACAATGAACGATCGCAGCCGTGTTCGTCAAGGCGAACGCAACGACCGATGGAGCGAACGCATGTCCCCGACCGCGTCCGACGGCGCACCCCTGGACGTCATCGCCACGTCCCTGCGCCGGGAACGCGCCCGCGCCGGGCTGTCCCTCACCGAGGTCGCGAAACGCGCCGGCATCGCGAAATCCACGCTCTCCCAGCTGGAATCCGCGTCCGGGAACCCGAGCGTCGAGACGATCTGGGCGCTGTGCGTCGCGCTCGACGTCCCGTTCTCGCGAGTGGTCGAGCCCGAACGCCCCCGCGTGCAGGTGATCCGCTCGGGCAGCGGGCCGACGGTGTTCGCCGAACACGCCGACTACGCGTGCACGCTGCTCAGCTCGTGCCCGCCCGGTGCCCGGCGCGACGTGTACCTGATCCGCGCCGAGCCCGGGAAGCCGAGGCTTTCGGATCCGCATATGAGCGGCATCGTCGAGCACATGATCCTCAGCGCCGGGCGGGCCAAGGTCGGACCGCAGGACGACCTGGTCGAACTCCTGCCCGGCGACTACATCTGCTACCCAGGCGACGTGCCGCACATCTTCGAGGCCCTCGAACCGGGCACGTACGGCGTGGAGATCGCGGAGTACACCTGATCAGGCGCGCTCGTCGGCCTTCTCATCGGCGCCCTTCTCCTCGGTGACGTCGGCGAGCTTCCAGCCGCCCTTCCGCCGCAGCACCACCAGGTAGTACGCGATCGACAGCAGGACGACGCAGGCCGTGACGATCAGGCTCGGCCGCCCGACCGCCGGGTCGAGCAGGTTCTGGTAGACCACGAACACCAGCACGGCCAGCGCCAGCACCGGCGCGACCGGGAACCACGGCATCCGGTACGCGGCGTGCGCGGTGGCGCCGGTGCGGCGGCCGATGATCGCGCCGAGGCACAGGGCCGCGTAGACCGCCACGATCGACGTGCTCGTCACCACCAGCAGCAGTTTCGGATCGACGAAACAGAGCAGCGCGGCCACCAGGCCGGTGCCGACGGTGGCCACCCATGGCGTCCCGAACTTCGGGTGCACGGCGGACAGCGCGCGGTTCACCGGTGACGGCCACGCGCTGTCCCGGCCGCTGCTGAACAGCATCCGCGAGCTGATCAGCACGATCGCCAGCACCGCGTTGATGATCGCGAGCGCGACGGCCAGTCCGATCACGGTGTCGAGCGTGCCGCCGCCCCGTGAGCCGATGAAGTAGGACAGCATGTTCTCCGAGGAGAACAGCGCGTTCAGATCCGGCGCGCCGACCAGGACCGCGGTCACCGGGATGAGTTCGGCGAGCACCGTGATACCGAGCGCGAACAGGATCGCGCGGGCGATCCCGCGGGAGGCGTCCTGCGTCTCCTCGCCGAAGTACACCGCCGAGCCGTAGCCGTTGTAGGCGAAGATCGCGACCGACGTGGCGATCGCGATGGCGCCGACCGTGGCCGGACCGCCGTCCGAGGCGACCGGATGCGCGAGCAGTTCGGTGAACGGGCGCGCCGGGTTCAGCAGCCCGAGCGCGCTGACCACGATCAACGCGAGGATCTCGATCGCCAGGAAGATCCCGGTGACCCAGGCGTTCAGCTTGATGTCGAAGACCCCGACCACGGCCGCGACCACGCAGGTCACGGCGGCGATCACCGCACCGGGCACCCCGGGCAGGAGCACGCCGAGATAGGTGCCGACGCCGAGCGCGATCACCGCCACGATGAGCACCTGCGTGATGATCATCAGGCCGAGTACGGCGAATCCGGGCAAGCGGCCGAGCGTGCGGGTGACGATCGCGTACTCGCCGCCCGCCAGCGGGAACGCCGAGGCGAGTTCGGCGTAGACGAAGGCCATGAACACACCGACGACCGCGGCGGCCACGAAGCTGTAGAAGGCGCCGGTCCCGGCTCCGGAGATCACCCCCGGCGCGATGATGAAGACCGACGAGGCGGGACTGATCGCGGACAGCGTGATGAGCAACGTGCCGAGGGTGCGCAGACCGCGGCGCAGGGCGGGAGTGGACACGGCCGACCTCCTACAAGGTGGGTTCCTTGAATCTCCTTCGAAGAACTGGTGAGCACGCATCAAAGGCCCTTCACGCGATGGCGTCAAGACCCAGCGGCGATCAGCTCTTGCGTTTTTCGAACAAGATTCGAAGAATATGGGCATGGCGAGACCGAGCAAGGCACCGGAACGACGAGCCGAACTGATCGAGGTGGCCAGACGGGCCGTCCTCGAACGCGGCGTGCTGAACCTGCGGCTGCGGGACATCGCCGAGGGCGCGGGCCTGTCGTCGAGTTCGGTCTTGTACTACTTCCCCACCCTCGCCGACCTGCTCCAGGAGGTGCAGCGCGAGGCGGTGGCGCGGTTCTGCTCGGCGAGAGAGCTGGCCGCCGCCACGAAGTCGAGCCCCGCCGAGCGGCTGCTCGCGATGATCCGCAGCGGCCTGCCCACCGGTCCCGGGGACGAACTCTGCGTGCTGCTCTACGAACTCGGCACGATCGCCCGCCGCGATCCCGTGTACGCCGCCCGGCACATCACGCTCTACGAGCAGCAGGTCCGGATCTACACCGGCATCCTCGAAGCGGGCGCGGCCATCGGCGAATTCACGCTGACCGCGGACGCGGTGTCGATCGCGCGGAACCTCGTCGCACTGGAAGACGGTTACGGCCTGCACCTCACCCAGGCCGTGCCGACGCTGGAGACCGCGACCGCCGAAGCCCTGCTCCTCTCCTACGCCCGCACAGCCACCTCGAACCCCTTGGAGGACCGTTCATGACCCGCGCCCGCGACCTGGGTATCCCGCTCCCCGGCCGGACCGGCGAGCACAACGCGCTCACCGATGTCCCCGGCGTCGAGATCGGTTTCACGACGCTCGTCGAGGGCGATTCGGTCCGCACCGGTGTCACCGCCGTCCTGCCGCGCGGACGCGAGGACTTCGCCGTGCCGTGCGCCGCCGGGACGTACGCCCTCAACGGCAACGGCGAGATGACCGGCACCGCGTGGCTGGCCGAGACCGGGTCGCTGACCCTGCCGGTGCTGATCACCTCCACGCACGCCGTCGGCGCGTGCCACCGCGGCGTGATCGACTGGGTGGTACGCGAACGGCCCGACGTCGCGGCCGAATGGCTGCTTCCGGTGGTCGCCGAAACCTGGGACGGCTACCTGAACGACAGCACCGCGCCGACCATCCACAGTGGACACGCGATCGCCGCGATCGACGCCGCGCGACCTGGTCCGGTCAGCGAAGGCTCCATCGGCGGCGGCACCGGGATGACTTGTTACGGCTTCAACGGCGGCACCGGCACGTCGTCGCGCCGAGTGTCCTATGGGGACGACGAGTACACCGTGGGTGTCCTGGTACAGGCCAACTTCGGCTCGCGCCGCGAGCTCACCGTGGCAGGTGAGCACGTCGGCCTGGAACTCGGCGCCGACAACCCGATGGAGGAGGCGTGGTCGGCGCCGTCGGGCGCGGGATCGGTGATCGTGCTCGTAGGCACCGACGCTCCCCTGCTGCCCGGCCAGTGCACGTCGCTCGCGCGCCGGGTCCCGCTCGGCCTCGCCCGCACCGGCACCACGGGCTCGCACTTCTCCGGCGATCTCTTCCTCGCGTTCAGCACGGCGAATCCGGGCGCGCTCACCAGCCGGTTCCCGCGGACGGAGGAGGCCGAGTACGAGAACCTCCGGTTCGTCCCCTGGGGCAGGCTCGACCCGTTCTTCGAGGCCGTCGTGCAGGCCACCGAAGAAGCGGTGCTCAACGCGCTGTTCGCGAACGAGGAGATGACCGGCCACCGGGGTCACCGGGTCCCCGCACTGCCGGAGGCTCACTGGCGCGGCTGACAGGAGGAACACTTCCTTCCTGCACCGATTTCTCCCCCAGTATTCGAAACCCCTGAGACGAGAGCCTCAGGAGCAACCGAAGGGGACGTCGACCGAGTTCAGGCAGAACGCGTCGTGTCCGCGGACCGGCACACGGTCGAGCCGGTGGACTACCGTGTCGTTGGCGCCGTGCTCCGGTTGTCGTCGTGGCGAGAGGGGATCGCGTGGAGTCTCTGTGGGCCACGCTCGGTGTCGTGGCCGTTGTGGTGATCATCGTCTTCGTCCTGGTCGCGCTGTTCCTGGCGGTCAAACTGGTCCGGAAACACCGTCAGGTCCATCAGCCGGACACTCCGGTTCCTGCCAAGGTCGCCTATTGGCTTTCCCTGGCTTACACGGTGTTTCCGTTCGACCTGCTGCCCGACCCGGTCTACTTCGACGACATCGTGGTCCTGACCGGTGGACTGATCTACGTCAGCAAGTCGCTCACCAGGAAGACTCGCGAAGCCGGCCAGCCGGACTAGCGGAGATCGGCCGAGTTCCCGCGGTCCTGGCGGAACAGCCGCCGCCCTAGCGATTTCCCTGGAAGTGCTCGAAACGCGAGCGGCCCCGTGGACCGACGTCCACGAGGCCGCTCGATGACCGCGGTGCTTTACCAGCCGCGCTCGGAAAGGCGGTGCGGCTCGGGCACGTCGTCGACGTTGATCCCGACCATCGCTTCCCCGAGGCCACGCGAAACCTTCGCGATGACGTCCGGGTCGTCGTGGAACGTGGTGGCCTTGACGATCGCCTCGGCACGCTGGGCCGGGTTACCGGACTTGAAGATGCCGGAGCCGACGAACACGCCTTCGGCACCGAGCTGCATCATCATCGCGGCGTCGGCCGGGGTCGCGATGCCGCCCGCGGTGAACAGCACGACGGGGAGCTTGCCCTTCTCCGCGACCTCCTTGACGAGCTCGTACGGGGCCTGAAGTTCCTTCGCCGCAACATAAAGCTCGTCTTCGGGGAGCGACGACAGGCGACGCAGCTCCGCGCGGATCTTGCGCATGTGCGTGGTCGCGTTCGAGACGTCGCCGGTGCCGGCCTCGCCCTTGGAACGGATCATCGCCGCGCCCTCGTTGATCCGGCGCAGCGCCTCGCCGAGGTTGGTCGCACCACAGACGAAGGGCACGGTGAAGGCCCACTTGTCGATGTGGTTCTCGTAGTCAGCCGGGGTCAGCACCTCGGACTCGTCGATGTAGTCGACGCCGAGTGACTGCAGCAGCTGCGCCTCGACGAAGTGACCGATGCGGGCCTTCGCCATGACGGGGATCGAGACGGCCTCGATGATGCCGTCGATCAGGTCCGGGTCGCTCATCCGGGCGACGCCGCCCTGCGCGCGGATGTCCGCGGGGACCCGTTCGAGCGCCATCACCGCGACGGCGCCGGCGTCTTCGGCGATCTTCGCCTGCTCGGCGGTGACCACGTCCATGATCACACCGCCCTTGAGCATCTCCGCCATCCCGCGCTTGACCCGGGCGGTGCCGGTGAGCGAGGTGGTGGCCGTGTTCGTGGAGTCGTCAGACACTGCTGGACCTTTCGGAAAGCGCGCGAAGTGGGATGACGCCTCCGAGGGTAGGCCGCTTTTGGACCTCTGAAGCAGGCCAGTTCGCGGCGATTTCAGCAGTCCACTGAGTGATCTGGCCCGCATTGACCCCAGGGGTCAGCGAGCGAGGCCCTGCTCGAACGCGAACAGGCCGTCCGGGTCGTACCTGCGCGCCACCCGCCGCAGCCGCGGCAGGCTTTCGCCGTAGTACGCCTTCGCCCAGTCCGGCATCTCCGGGTCGATGTAATTGACGTACCCGGCCTGCCCGTACTCCCGGCCGAGCTCGTCCCGCACCTGCCCGATCACCTGCCGCGCCTTCGCCTCTCCGCCGTCCAGACCACGGATGATCTGGATGCTGCCCATCGCGGACCGGTGCGGGAAGCACGACTCACTCGACGGCACCCGCGCGATCGCACCGCCGTACCCGTCCACGATCGAATACAGATTCGGATCACTCGTCAGCAACGCCGCGAGCGCGTCGGGATCGGGCACCGGATGGGTCAGCATCCTCGACGTGGCCACGTACTCCCCGCGCTGATCGACCGCGGCGGAGAACAGGACCTCTTCGGAGAAGGCGCGCATGGTGGCGAGGTGGCCTTGTTCGGTCACCTCTCGCGTGAGCGGCGCGGCGCCCACGCGGCGGACGAGGTCGTCGAGCAGCGGATTCAGTTGCGCCGCACGGCCCACGAAACAGCCACCGCAGTTCACCGCGCCCGCCCCGAGGCCCATCCCGGACCACAGTTCGTCCGGCATCGCGGGCTGCCATTCCTGCCACGCCGCGACGAGATCGGCGAGCACGGCGGGCGGGAAGGTCAGCGTGAAGTTCGTCAGCGTGCGCGCGGCCGCCGTCCTGAAGGTGAACGACGTGACGATGCCGAAGTTGCCGCCACCGCCGCCGCGCAACGCCCACAGCAGATCCGGCGCGGTCTCCGCCGACACCAGACGCAGCTTCCCGTCGGCGCCGACGAAGCGCACGGACTCCAGGTTGTCGCAGGTCAGACCGTACTTGCGACCCAAAACCCCGATACCGCCGCCGAGGGTCAGGCCCGCGATGCCGACCTGCGGGCAACTGCCGGCCGGGAGTGCGCGACCCGCCGCCGCCAGCGCCTCGTACACCTGGCCGAGCCGCGCTCCCGCCCCGATCGAGGCCCGGCCGCCCGGCAGGATCTCGATCGCGTTCAAGCGGGACAGGTCGACCACGAGCCCTCTGTCCACAATGGAATAACCGACGTAACCGTGCCCACCGGAGCGAGCCGCGATCGGCACGTGGTGCCGTGCCGCGAAATCCACACAGCGCCGGACGTCGTCCTCGTTCGCACACACCGCCACACCGGCGGGCAGCCGATGGTCGTACATCGAGAAGAACCCGAGCCGCGCTTCGTCGTAGCCGGGTTCACCGGGCCGGAACAGCGTGCCCGTCAACCTCGCGCGCAGCCGTTCCCATTCGTCCCCGCCGCCGTGACCGGGGATCGCCGCGGTCGCCGACGCGAGTACCGGGACCGCTCCTGCCAGCCGTAACACCGTTCGCCTGTCGAGCTCCATCGCTCATCCCCCACCCTCGGATAGGTTCGGATCCGCCTCCGGGTGTCCGCCATCGAGCATAACGGCGCGTCGACATTCGGGGGTTCCCTCGCCGGTCGCCTTGCCGCGACGGCGGTCGCGGGTGTGTGATCGAGGACACACCTGTACGCGGCATCGTGTGGTGAGGAGACCGGCATGGCCGACAAACAGAGCAAGAACGGAGACTCCGGGGCCGCCGTCGCTGTGGACGACCCGGCGAAAGTGCGCAACGTCGTCCTGGTCGGCCCGTCCGGATCGGGGAAGACGACACTCGCCGAGGCCTTGCTCGCCGCGTCCGGCACGGTGACGCGGGCGGGCTCGGTCGTGGAGGGCACCACGGTCTGCGACCACGACCCGGCCGCGGTCCGGCAGCAGCGGTCGGTCGGCCTTTCGGTGGCACCGGTGCTGCACCAGGACCACAAGATCAACCTCATCGACACCCCCGGGTACGCCGATTTCGTCGGCGAACTGCGGGCCGGGCTGCGCGCCGCCGACGCGGCGCTGTTCGTGGTCTGCGCGGCGGAGGGCGTCGACGCGGCCACGATCGCGGTCTGGGAGGAATGCGCGGCCGTCGGGATGCCGAGGGCGGTGATCGTCTCCCGGCTCGATCATCACCGCGCCGACCCGGCAAGCGAGATCGTGGCCTGCCAGGCCGCCTTCGGGGCCGGCGTCCTGCCGCTGTACCTGCCCGCGCGCGACGGGCTCGTCGGGCTCATCACGCGTCGCTACTTCGACTATTCCGGAGGTTTCCCGCCCGAGGTCGGCGAGCCGGCAGAAGACGATCTCGCGCGGATGACCGAGGCCCGCAACGAACTGATCGAGGGCGTCATCGCCGAGAGCGAGGACGAGTCCTTGATGGACCGCTACCTTTCCGGCGAGGAGATCCCCGAGGAGACGCTGATCGCCGATCTGGAGACCGCCGTCGCGCGCGGCTCCTTCCATCCGGTGATCCCGGTGTGCGCGACGACCGGCGTCGGGCTCGCCGAAGTGCTCGACGGGATCGTGCGTGCCTTCCCGTCACCGCTGGAGCACGTACCGCCGGAAGTCACCTCGCCCACCGGTGAACCGCACGCGGGACTCCGCGCCGATCCCGACGGCCCGCTGGCGGCCGAAGTGGTCCGGACCGCGGTCGACTCCTACGTCGGCCGGGTGTCGCTGGTGCGGGTGTTCTCCGGGACGCTTCGCCCGGAACGGCCCGTCCACGTCTCGGGCCACGGCCTGGCCGAACGCGGGCACGAGGATCACGACGCCGACGAACGGGTCGCGCATCTGTACTCGCCGCTCGGCGCGAATCTGCGCGAAGTCCCGTACTGCGTCGCGGGCGACCTCTGCGCGCTCACCAAGGTCGGCTCGGCGGAAACGGGCGACACCGTCTCCTCCCCCGACGACCCGCTGATCATGAAACCGTGGACGATGCCGGAACCGCTGCTGCCGGTCGCCGTCATCGCGAAGACTCGCAGCGACGAGGACACGCTCGCGCGCAATCTCTCCCGGCTCGTCGCGGGTGATCCGACACTGCGGCTCGACCGCAACGCCGAGACCAACCAGCTCGTGCTGTGGTGCATGGGCGAGGCGCACGCCGACGTCGTGCTGTCGCGGTTGCGCGCGGGTGGTGCCGATGTGGACACCGAGCCCGTCCGCATCAGCCTGCGCTCGACGTTCGCCGGACCGGGCCGCGGGCACGGGCGGCACGTCAAACAGTCCGGTGGGCACGGGCAGTTCGCCGTCTGCGACATCGAAGTCAAGCCGCTGCCGCGGGGTTCGGGTTTCGAGTTCGTGGACAAGGTCGTCGGCGGATCGGTGCCCCATCAGTTCATCCCGAGTGTCGAAAAGGGAGTCCGGGCCCAGGCCCAGCGAGGGATCGTCGACGGCCATCCGCTGATCGACATCCGGGTGACCCTCGTCGACGGCAAGGCGCACAGTGTCGACTCGTCGGACGCCGCGTTCCAGACGGCGGGCGCGCTGGCGCTCAAGGAGGCCGCCGCGACAGGCAAGATCTCGCTGCTCGAACCGCTCGAAGAGGTGGCCGTGCGGCTCCCCGACGAACATCTGGGCACCGTGCTGGGCGATCTCTCGTCCCGGCGCGGCCGGGTGCTCGGCACCGAGGCGGACGAAGGCGGCCGCACGATCATCCGCGCCGAAGTGCCCGCGGTGGAGCTCCTGCGCTACGCGATCGACCTGCGTTCGCTGACCTCGGGCACGGCGACGTTCACCCGCAGGCACGCCCGGTTCGAGCCGATGCCGGAGGGAGCGGTGGCGCACTAGAACTCGAAGCCGCCCGGCCGTCCGTTCCGGTCGGCGAGCAGACCGGCCAGGGTGGCGACGGCGATCTCCGGCGGCGTGCGGGAGCCGATGTTGAGCCCGACCGGGCGATGCACGCGGGCGATCTCGTCGCCCGGAACCCCCAGCGCTTCGAGCGCGGCCACATGCGGACCGGCGTGGCGCGGGTTCCCCAGCACCCCGACCCACCGGGTCGGGCGGCCGAGTACGGCCTTGAGTACTTCGCCGAGCTCGGGCCGGTTGTGATCGGTGACGACCACGTCGGCGTCCGGTCCGAGTTCCGGCACCGTCGTGAGGGACTCGAAGTCGCCGTCGACGTCCGTCACCCGTGCGCCGTCCGGATCGAACAACATCGGCGTGTAGCCGAGATCCTTGCCGTAGCGCAGAAGGAACGACGCAACCGGTGTCGCGAACACCGCCACCAGAAAACGATCGCTCACGGTTTCGTCCTCCTAAAGGTCGGGCTCGGCGATTTCGAAGTATTCGGGGAGCGGAGCGGTGCCCGCGAGGCCGAAGTACCGGACCTTCCGGCGCCGCCTCAGGTGCAGTGTGTCCCGGACGGCGTCGTTGTGCACACGCCGCGCGATGACGACACGGTGCTCGGCGTCGGTCAGCTCCTCGGCCAGCGCCGACGGCAAGGTCGCGCGATCGACACGGGCCAGCCGCAGCGTCAGTTCGCTTTCTTCGGCTTCGCGATCCGGCCTCTTCGCCTGTTCGGCACGCTCGGCCAGCCCGCGCAGGTCCTCGTCGCCCAGGATCACGGCGGCTGCCCTGGCCACGACGGCGCGCCGCGCGAGAGCCGCGTCGAGCGCCGCCCAGCCCGCGTCCGTGCGGACGTGCAGCCGGTCCAGCCGGTTCGCCGTCGCGAGCAGGAACAGCCCGCCCAGCACCACGATCGCGGCCACCAGACCGCCGATCCACACCCACGTCGTCATCGGCTGAGCTCGCGTTCACCGGCGCCGACCCGCCGGGGGTCGGCGGCGATCGCCGTCTCGTACACCCGAAGGACCTGCGTGGTGACCACGGACCAGTCGAACATCGCGACCCGCTCACCCGCGGCCGCCGCCAGCGACGCCCGATGTGCCGGGTCGCTGAGCAGGTCACGCAATCCGTCGGCCAGTGCCACCGCGTCGCCGGTTTCGGTCAGAAGCCCGGCCTTGCCGTCGTCGAGGACGCGTCGGAACGAATCCAGTCCGCTCGCCAGCACCGGGGTGCCCGCCGCCATCGCCTCGGTCAAGATCATCCCGAAGCTCTCGCCGCCCGTGTTCGGCGCGCAGTAGACGTCGACGCTGCGCAGCGCCCGCGCCTTCGTCTCGTCGTCGACCTGGCCGAGCAGGTCGATGTGCGGTGCCAGCTCCGGCCCGGCCTCGCGCCGGAGCTGATCCGCGTCGCCGCGGCCGACGACCAGCAGCCGCAGCTCCTTGAACTCCGGCAGCAGCATCCGCAGCGCCTCCAGCAGGACGCCCATCCCCTTGCGGGGCTCGGTGTACCGCCCGACGAACCCGACCGTGCCGCCCGCCCGCGGATAACCGTCCAGCGGGAGCGCGCGGGAGAAGAAATCGACGTCGACGCCGTTGGGCACCTCGACCGCGTCACCACCGGCGTGCTCGACCTGGACCCGGCGGGCCAGCGCCGACACCGCGATCCGCGCGGTGATCTTCTCCAGCAGCGGCCGCAGCACCGGCTGGAACGCCGCGAGGGTGCGCGAACGGGTCGTCGCGGTGTGGAAGGTCGCCACGATCGGGCCGTCGGCGACTTTCAGCGCCAGCAGGGAGAGACTCGGCGCGGCGGGCTCGTGCAGGTGCAGGACGTCGAAATCGCCGTCGCGGATCCACCGCCGGACCCGGGCATAGGACACCGGGCCGAACTGCAGTCGCGCGACCGACCCGTTGTACGGAATCCCGAGCGCCTTCCCGGCGGGGACGACGAAATCCGGGACGTCGGAATCTTCGTCGGCGGGCGCGAGGACGGAGACTTCGTGCCCGCGCGCGAGAAGCGCCTTCGCGAGATCGATGACGTGGCCCTGCACGCCGCCCGGCACGTCGAACGAGTAGGGGCAGACGATCCCGATCTTCATGACCCGCGCCTGAGCCATCGGCTCAACTCGCTTCGCCGAGGTCGGCCTGTTCGCCGGCTTCGAAGTCGGAGAGCCAGAACTTCTGCATCATGTGCCAGTCGGCCGGATGCGCGGCGATGTCCCCGGCGAAGATGTCCGCCAGCGCCTGGGTGGCCGCCGGGACCTCGGACCGGTTCGTGACCCGGATCCGCGGATGCAGCCGGATCTGCCAGCCGTCCTCGGTGAACCAGCAGCCCGCCGGGATCAGCGCCGCGCCGGTGGTCGCGGCCAGCCGGGCCGGCCCTCCCGGCATCCGGGTCTGCTCGCCGAAGAACTTGACCGGCACCCCGGAGTTCGTCAGGTCCCTGTCCCCCACCAGGCAGATCGCCTTGTTCTCCCGCAGCCGTTTGAGCAGCACGCGCATCGCGGAACTGTCGCCGGTCAGCGGCACGATCTCGAAGCCGAGCGATTCCCGATAGGACACGAACCGCTGATACAGCGATTCGGGTTTCAGCCGCTCCGCGACCGTGGTGAATCCGCCGAGGTAGTCCGCGAGCCAGACGCCCGCGGCGTCCCAGTTCCCGCTGTGCGGCAGCGCCATCACCGCGCCGTTGCCCTCGGCGAGGGCGGCGTCGAGGTTCTCCACCCCGGTGATCGACTGGGCGACCTTGCGGCTGACCTCCTTGTGGTCCATCGAGGGCAGCCGGAACATCTCGTGCCAATAGCGCGCGTAGGACCGCATCGCGCGGCGGGTCAGTTCGTCGAGTTCGACGCCGTCGGCCTGCGGGACGACCCGGGCGAGATTGCGCCGCAGCTGACGCACGCCGCCGCCGTCCCGCTTCACGGCGAGGTCGGCGCCGAGCCCGAAGGTCACCGCGCCCGCCGACTCCGGCAGCCAGCGTGCGAGCCGCCAGCCCGCCGCGTAGCCGAAGTCGCCGAGCCGCTGGGAGAACCCGCTCATGCCCCGCCCTCCGCAACGGGTGGCCCGGCCGCCTTGGCGGCCCTCGCCGCCTTGGCCACCGCGGCGGTCCGCTGCAGCAGGGTGATCACTGAAAGCACCGCGAGCAGCCAGAGCGAGATGTCCACGGTGTACGGAACGCCCAGCCCGTGCAGCCCGGTTCCCACGAGGGCGATGATCAGCCGTTCCGCGCGTTCGACGAGCCCGCCGTCCGCCTCCAGCCCGGAAGCCTCGGCGCGGGCCTTGACGTACGAGATGACCTGGGCGAGCACCAGGCAGATCAGCGCGGCGGCCGCGGCAGGCCGGTTGTCGTCGTGGACGAAGCACCACCACGCGATCGCGGCGAACAACGCGCCGTCGACCAGCCTGTCGCAGGTCGCGTCCAAGACGGCCCCGAACGCCGTGCCGTACCCGCGGGCGCGGGCCATCGCGCCGTCGAGCAGGTCCAGCATCGCGAAGCCCCAGACGGTGAAGGTGCCCCACAGCAGCATGTCGTTGGGAAAGAACCCGAGCGCGCAGAGAACCGCCCCGGCGGTGCCGATGACGGTCATCGCGTTCGGGGTCAGACCGGCGCGCACGAGCACCTTCCCCATCGGGTCGGTGACGCGGGAAACGGAGGCGCGCGCGAAAATGTTGAGCATCGGTTCTTCAGGTGCACCTAAGCAGCAGGGTCGGGTGGCCGTCCGAAGCCTATCCACCCGCACCGACACCTGTCGTCGTGCCCGCCCCGGACGGGCTCCCGGTCAGTCCGCTTTGGCCAGTTCGGCCGTCTCCTCGATGTCCGCGAGGGACTCTTCCCGCAACGCCATCTCCGCCTCGGCGGCGGCGCATTTCGGCGACAACCGCGCCAGCACGGCCGCGCTGATCTCCCCGAGCGCCTTCACCTGTTCGGGGGTCAGTGGGTCGAAGAGGCTTTCCCGGACGGCCTCGACGTGGCCGGGCGCGGCCTCCTCAAGGGCGGCGAAACCTTCGGGGGTGAGCACCGCCCAGGAGCCGCGTTTGTCCGTCGGACAGGACTCACGACGGACCCAGCCGTTCGCTTCGAGCCGCGCGACCGCGTGCGAGAGCCTGCTGCGCGACGCCTTGCGCGCGTCGGCCAGCTCGCTCATCCGCAACCGGCGTTCCGGCGCCTCGGACAGGGCGACGAGCACTTCGTAGTAGGTGTGGGGCATGCCCGCCTCGTGCTGAAGCTGGCCCTCCAGATGCGCTTGCAGCATCCGCGTGGCCGCGGAGAAGTCGCGCCAGACTTTTTGCTCCTCGTCGGAGAGCCATCGGGGTTCGGACATGAGACCCATACTACCCCTGGTTGAACGCTCAACCAAACTGCGCTACAGTCATTGTTGAGCGCTCAACCAGACGAGGGTTCACCACAGACTCACACAGACTTTGGAGATCGACTCTCATGACCACCACCGAGATCCCGGGCTACGTCGCAGGCAAGTGGACGATCGACACCGCGCACTCCGACATCGCCTACACCGTGAAGCACCTCGGCCTGGCGAAGTCCCGGGGCAACTTCACCGCCTTCACCGGTGAGGTCGTCACCGCCGACAACATCCTCGACTCCTCGGTCACCGTCGAGATCGACGCCTCGTCGGTCGCCAGCGGTGTCGACGGGCGTGACACGCACCTCAAGTCCGAGGACTTCTTCCACGTCGACGAGCACCCGGTCATCACCTTCCGCTCGACCGGCATCCGCGAGGACGGCGGCGACTACGTCATCGACGGTGAGCTCACCTGGCGCGGCAAGACCGTCACGGTCTCGCTCGAGGCCGAGTTCAACGGCATCGGCGCCAACCCGGCGAACGACAACGCCACCACCCTCGGCGTCTCGGCCAGCACCACCGTGAACCGCCGCGACTTCGGCATCGGCCCGGAGGGCAACGCCTTCCTGTCCGAGAAGGTCAAGATCGACATCGAGCTGCAGGCCGCGCTCAACGCCTGAGGCCGCTTTTGCTTCCTGGCGCCGGCGGATCCACTTCCGTCACGCACAGGTCCGTGAAGGCCTCCTTGAGGGAACCTGAGTCACTCAAGGAGGCCTTCACGGCATCCTGCAAAGGAGAGTTGACGGACGACGCGCGTGATCCGACGGACGACACGCGTGACTGGATGGACGACACACCGACGAGGCCGATCCCGCCGCGAGTCGTCCACCCAATCACGCGTGTCGTCCACTGGCGTAAGTACACGAAGGCCCCCTTCACTGCGCCTAGCGCAAGCAAGGGGGCCTTCACGGACTTCAGACCGCGGTCACCAGGCCTCCGCCAGCAGCTGCCGCGTCTCCCCCAGCAACTGCGGCAGCACCTTCGTGTGCCCGATCACCGGCATGAAGTTCGCGTCGCCACCCCACCGCGGCACCACGTGCTGGTGCAGGTGCGCGGCGATGCCCGCGCCGGCGATCACGCCCTGGTTCATCCCGATGTTGAACCCGTGCGCCGACGAAACCTCGCGGATCACCCGCATCGCGTGCTGGGTGAACTCCGCGACCTCGGTGGTCTCGTCCGCCGTCAGATCCGTGTAGTCCGCGACATGGCGGTACGGCACGGCCATCAGGTGACCGGGGTTGTACGGGTACAGGTTCAGCACCGCGTACACGGTCTTCCCGCGCGCGAGGATCAGCGCGTCCTCGTCGCTCTTCTCGGGCAGATGGCAGAACGGGCAGACTTCGTCGGGTTTCTTCGACCCTTGCACGTAGGCGAGCCGATGCGGGGTCCACAGGCGCTGCAACGCGTCCGGGACCCCCACACCGTCCTGTCCGACGACTTCGGGGCCATCGGGGCCCGTCACCGGAGTACCGCCTCCAAGCTCGCCACGGTCGGCGAGGAGTTCTCGCGGCGCTGGACCCAGCCGGCGATCGCCTCGACCGCGTCGGCCACCGGGACGCCGTTGATCTGGCCGCCGTCGCGGAACCGGAACGACACCGCGCCCGCCTCGACGTCCTTCGCGCCCGCCAGGAGCATGAAGGGCACCTTCTGCGTGGTGTGGGTGCGGATCTTCTTCTGCATCCGGTCGTCGCCCGCGTCGACGTTGACCCGGATCCCCTTGGCCCGCAGCGCCTTCTCGACCCCGCGCAGATGCTCGACCTGGTCCTCGGTGATCGGGATGCCGACCACCTGGACCGGCGACAGCCACGCCGGGAACGCGCCCGCGTAGTGCTCGGTCAGCACGCCGAAGAACCGCTCGATCGAGCCGAACAGCGCGCGGTGGATCATCACCGGACGCTGACGGCTGCCGTCGCCCGCGGTGTACTCCAGCTCGAACTTCTCGGGCAGCATGAAGTCCAGCTGGATGGTCGACATCTGCCAGGTGCGGCCCAGCGCGTCCTTGGCCTGCACGGAGATCTTCGGCCCGTAGAACGCCGCGCCACCCGGGTCCGGCACCAGTTCCAGCCCGGAGTCGACGGCGGCGGTGCGCAGCACCTCGGTCGCCTCGGCCCAGACCTCTTCGGAACCGATGTACTTCTCGTCGTTCCGAGTGGACAGTTCGAGGTAGAAGTCGTCGAGACCGTAGTCGCGCAACAGGTTCAGCACGAAGTCCAAAAGGGACTTCAGCTCACCGGGGACCTGCTCCAGGGTGCAGAAGATGTGCGCGTCGTCCTGCGTCATGCCGCGCACGCGGGTCAGGCCGTGGATCACGCCGGACTTCTCGTAGCGGTACACGGAGCCGAACTCGAACATCCGCAGCGGCAGTTCCCGGTAGGAACGCCCGCGCGAGCGGAAGATCAGGTCGTGGAACGGGCAGTTCATCGGCTTGAGGTAGTAGTCCTGGCCGGGCTTGCGGACCGAACCGTCCTCGTTGTGCTCGGCGTCCAGGTGCATCGCCGGGTACATGCCTTCGCGGTACCAGTCGAGGTGTCCGGAGGTCTCGAACAGCGCGCCCTTGGTGATGTGCGGCGAGTAGACGAAGTCGTACCCCGCCTCGACATGCCGCTGGCGCGAGTAGTTCTCCATCTCCTGCCGGATGATCCCGCCCTTGGGGTGGAACACCGGCAGGCCCGAGCCGATCTCGTCGGGGAAGGAGAACAGGTCCAGCTCGACCCCGAGCTTGCGGTGGTCGCGCCGTTCGGCCTCGGCGAGCCGCTCCAGGTAGACGTCCTGCGCCTCGGCGGATTCCCACGCGGTGCCGTAGATCCGCTGCAGCTGCGGGTTCTTGTCGTCGCCGCGCCAGTACGCGGCGGCGACGCGAGTGAGCTTGAACGCCGGGATGAACTTGGTGGTCGGCACGTGCGGACCGCGGCAGAGGTCGCTCCACACGCGCTCCTTGGTGCGCGGGTCGAGGTTGTCGTAGATGGTCAGCTCGCCGCCGCCGACCTCCATCACCTCGGAAGTGTCCACATCGGACTTGATGTCGACCAGTTCGAGCTTGAAAGGCTCGTCGGCCAGTTCCTTCTTGGCCTCGTCGACCGAGTCGAAGACGCGGCGGGAGAACTGCTGCGAGCCCTTCACGATCTGCTTCATGCGCTTTTCGAGCGCCTGCAGGTCTTCCGGGGTGAACGGGGTGTCGACGGCGAAGTCGTAGTAGAAGCCGTCCTTGACCGGCGGGCCGATGCCGAGCTTGGCCTGCGGGAACTGCTGCTGCACGGCCTGGGCGAGCACGTGGGCGGCCGAGTGGCGGATGACGCTGCGGCCGTCTTCGGTGTTGGCCGCGACGGCCTCGACCTCGACCTCGGACTCCGGAGCCCAGGAAAGGTCGCGGAGGTTCCCCTCGGCGTCGCGCACGACGACGATCGTGTCCGGCCCCTTGGTCGGCAGCCCGGCTTCGCGGACCGCGGTGCCCGCCGTAGTGCCCGCCGGTACCACCACGCGCGAGGCGGTTGCGGCTGCTACTGACGACGGCTGGGACACGATGAGCTCCTCGCGATGAAAGCGGATGTTTCGTGTGATGTTAGTCGTCACCCGCCGCACGGCTCACGCGCATTACCCCTAACACCGCGAAGGCCTCCTTCCCGTCGGAAGAAGGCCTTCGCGTGTCGAGCGGCGAGGTCAGACGGTCTCGACGACCTCGTCGAAGTCCAGCCGCGGCAGGCGGTCGTACCAGGGGTTCTCGCCCGGCTTGCCGACGTTGATCACGACGAGGGACTTCCACGCCTTGTCCGCGAAGAACTCCTTGTCGATGCCTTCGGCGTCGAAGCCGGTCATCGGGCCGGCGGCCAGCCCGGCGGCGCGGACGCCGATGATGAAGTAGCCCACCTGCAGCAGCGCGTTGAGCTTGGCGGTCTCGACGCGGCCCGCCTCTTCGGCGAACAGGTCCTTGGCGCCCGGGAAGTGCGGGAAGGTCCGCGGCAGGTTCTCGTGGAACTCGGTGTCGGCGGCCAGCACGACGGTCACCGGCGCGGTCTCGGTCTTGGCGCGGTTGCCCTCGGACATCAGCGGGGCGAGGCGCTTCTTGCCCTCTTCGGTGCGGATCACCAGCGCGCGCAGCGGCTGGTTGTTCATCGACGTCGGGGCCCACTTGACCAGCTCGTAGATCGCGCGGATCTGCTCGTCGGTCACCGGCTCGTCACTGAAGCTGTTCGCGGTGCGGGCCTCGCGGAACAACAGGTCCTGAACGTCCTGCGGGAGGTTCAAGGCTTCGGTCGGCTCAACGCTGGTGGTCATCGGTGGATCTTCCTTCCGTACGCGTCCTGTTACTCGCCTCAACCTAGTTGAGCGCTGAACTATTTCTCGCTCAACTACCTCTGTGTGTGCGGTCGATCACAAGAGCGGCCGCCGCCCCGGAGGACGACGGCCGTCGAGCCGATGCGGCGGAAGGATCAATAAGCCCCGCGTCCCTGCACCACGGCCCGGAAGGTCTTCCACAGGATCACCAGGTCGAGGGCGAGGGACCAGTCTTCGACGTAACGCAGGTCGAGGCGGATGCTCTCGGCCCAGCTGAGGTCGCTGCGCCCGCTGACCTGCCAAAGCCCGGTCAGCCCCGGCTTGACCAACAGGCGGCGTCGCGCGTCGGGGGCGTACTTCACGGTCTCCTCCGGCAACGGCGGGCGGGGACCGACGAGCGACATGCGGCCGCTCACGACGTTGAGCAACTGCGGCAGCTCGTCGAGCGAGTACCGGCGAAGCATGGAGCCGACCTTCGTGACGCGTGGATCCTTCCGCATCTTGAACAGCGGTCCCGCACCCTCGTTCTCCGTCTGGAGGTCCTGCTTGAGCTTGTCGGCGTTCGTCACCATCGTGCGGAACTTGAGCATGGTGAAGGTGTGACCGTCGCGGCCGACGCGACGCTGCCGGTAGATCACCGGGCCGCGGTCGTCGAGCTTGATCGCGACCGCGATCGTCAGCAGCAGCGGGGAAACCAGGGTGAGGAGGAACGCGGAACCGAGCCGGTCGAGCACTTCCTTGACCAGACGGCGGCCACCGGTGAACATCGGCGCGCTGACCCGCAGAAGCGGCATGCCGAGCACGCCGGAGACGTTCAGCCGGGGACCGGCGACCTCCATCAGCATCGGGGCGACCACCATCTCGGCGGAGGTCCCTTCGAGGTCCCAGGCGAGCCGCTGGAGGCGTTTCGGGTTCCAGTGCTGATCCGCGGTCACGGCGACCACCCGGTAGCCGCCACGACGGACGTGGCCCGCGAGGTCGTCGAGCTTCCCGACGACCGGGACGCCTTCGACCTCGCCGCTCCCCCGCTCCGCGCCGGCGCCGGAGTAGGTGCAGACCGCCTCCACCCGCCAGCCGACGTGCGGATCGGCCTTGGTGCGGGCGATGAGATCGGCGACCGTGTCGGGGCTTCCCGCCGCGAGCACCGGCAGCAGGCACTCACCGAGCCGCCTGCGCCGGTGCAGCACCTGCCTCAGCGCGTACCGCTGCAGGAACATGAAGACGGAGATCATCGGGACGACGATGAAGACCCAGGGCTGGACGGCGAGGGCGCCGAAGAGCAAGCCGCCCAGCGCGACGAGGACAGCGGTGGCCACCAGGCCCCGGCCCAGCGTCCGGTACTCCTCGGCGCCCTCGCCCAGCACCCGTGGACTCCAGGCCCGGCAGACCGACAGCCCGAACACGAAGGCGGCGGCGGTGCCGAGCGCGTGCATGTCGTGTGGATCGGATCGATCGATCAAGAACGCGCTCATCATGATGAGCACGAAGGCCGTGAAAACGTCACTACCGATGACCCAGGCGCGGTAGCGCGATTCCCAAGCCGCGTAAGGCGGCTGCGCCGGCGTCGTGTCGACGGCCGCGGCGTTGCCCGCACCCCTTTGCGGGGGGAGCGGGATCGACTGAAGGTCGATGTGCTGCGGCGTCCCGTTAACGGTGGACGACGGCCGCACCGACTCTTCCATCAGACCTCCCGGAGTGGGGATTCCCGAACGCCGGATCAACACGCTGAGTAAATGAGACCGATTTCGAAGAGTGATCGATTCTCGAGATCCATCAGCGGCCGATGGGGCGACACACGCCAAGGTATCGGCCACTCTCCGACCATCGTTACAAGGATTTCCAGCCACATCCTGCGCGAGCTTCCGGCAAATGAATGCCGCGTTGATAACAAGATGATGACGATGGGTAATAGATCGTATCCTCCGTACAACTACGCAAAGTAGTCACGAATTCGCAGTTTTCCCGGCCACTCGGGGCACCGCGCCCCCGATCGGCCGAATGGCCCCGAAAACTCCACAGTGGACGGTCCGCGCGAGTCGATCTCCAGCCGGTCCACTGTGGATTTCACGCCGCCAGGGAAGCGTCGCGCGCGAGCCGCCCTCACGGCGGGCGGATCTTCCTTGTCAATCGGTCACCGGAGTGGCGTTTCGTCACATCACGTCAGCGTCACGGCGGGCCGCCCGCCGGAGCCGGTCGAGTGAGCCGCTCCCCCATGCCCTGCATCACTTTCACCGTGGTCTGGACCTTTCGCCGGAGGTCACCGTGCCGAGGATCACAATGTCGTCTCGATGGACGGATCGTGTGACGTTTTCACGGCGCGACGGGAAGTCCCCGGCGAATGTCCACACCGGCCGGAACAACGACTTCAGGGATCTTCGAACCGGCGGCGCCCCCGCTACCCCCGCCGCACCGAGCGCATTCAGCCCGTGACACCGGACCGGCCCGCGACGGCAGAAGTACCGCCCCCACATAACCCGCGTCCGACCTGGGGATCGAATACCTCCGGACGGCCCCGCCACCCTTGGTGTCCGAGAATGAATCAAGGCCCCGGACCGATGGTCCAGGGCCTTCATCCGGTGGGCGATACTGGGATCGAACCAGTGACCTCTTCGGTGTGAACGAAGCGCTCTCCCGCTGAGCTAATCGCCCGCTCGCGGTGTCCGGGAGACTCTACCCCACGACTTTAGGGGGCCTGCAAACGGGTGGTTCCCTCCGACCACACTCCGCTCACCAGCAAATACGGAGCGAACAACCACGAGCTAGCCGGGGTTGTCCAGACCGGGGGCCGCCCGCAACGCGTTTCGACATTCGTGCGACGGTGCTATCGCGTGACGACTAAACCGCGCAGTATGTAGGTGTGGACTGCCTGCAGGGCGCATGTAGGGCTGCGCGTCGCGCGGGTGATGATGGGGTGACGGAGTAGGGAGCCGGGGTCCGATGACCCCAACCGGGTGATCTGCGGCAAAACCGCGTTCCGATCGGCCGGCCGAAACGTCACATCATCGCCACTCGGTTCGACCGGGCCGGGAAGGAGACGAAGGGTAGGACGATGCGCAACGATCACGTGACGCTCCGCTCGACGGCGGTGTTCGACCTCCTGGCGCCGCGGACGCCCGCGGTTCCGGTCAAGGTGGAACTGCGATACGACACACGCGACCCCTACGCGGTCGTCGCCGCCTTCCGCACCGGCCGCGCCGGCTGGGTCGAGTGGGTCTACGCGCGCGATCTCCTCGCCGACGGCCTCCTGGCCGACGCCGGCGACGGCGACGTCCGCATCCGCCCCTCCGTCGAAGACCCCGAGTCCGTCCTCATCGAACTGAACTCGCCGTCCGGGCACGCCATGTTCGAGGCGTCCGCCCAGGAGCTGGCCGACTTCCTCGACCGGACCTACGACGTCGTGCTGCCGGGCAACGAACATCTGTGGGTCGACGTCGACGACGCCCTGACTCACCTCATCCCCAACGATCTGGCCTGATGACGGGCTTGCGAACAGCAAGTGGCACCCCGGTTGCAGAGCCGATTTCGGGGTCGGATAGTGTTCACACACACCACGGCGACGGGGTGAGGGACGAAACCGCAAGGTTCTGACCTTCAAGTTGACCGAGGATGTGCGGATGTAGCGCAGCTGGTAGCGCATCACCTTGCCAAGGTGAGGGTCGCGGGTTCGAATCCCGTCATCCGCTCGGAAGGCCCTCTCGGGCCTGTCACGGTGGAGTGGCCGAGAGGCGAGGCAACGGCCTGCAAAGCCGTGTACACGGGTTCGAATCCCGTCTCCACCTCGCGCGATTAGCTCAGCGGGAGAGCGCTTCCCTGACACGGAAGAGGTCACTGGTTCAATCCCAGTATCGCGCACCACCTGTTGACTGAAGCCCCGCCTCTCTTCGGAGAGGCGGGGCTTCAGTCGTTCAAAGGCGATAGCCCTTGGAGTGGTCTCTACCTGCCCGTCATGGAAGGTGGCATGCAGGTGCGGGAACCACTCCCCCAGCTTCGTCCGCTCACTCGGGGTGAGCGCAACGAGGGACCCGATCCAGCGGGTCTCGAGCGCTTGCAGGATCTGACGGCGCATCAGCGGGGTCACGTGGTCGTAGACCCTCGCGATGCCCTTCATCTTCTGCCCCAGCCGCGCTCGACGGGCGACTTCGGGGATACCGTCCTCGGCCAGCCATGTGCTGTGACTGTGCCGCCCTTCGTGGAAGGTGAGGGTCGGCAGGATCGGCTGCACCACTTCCGGAGAACGCGCGTGTGTTCAGCGTCACTGCCATCCCACACCGGACGCCAGTAGCGATTGCGGAAGTTCGACCGCCGCAACGGCGCACCCTCAGCACCGCACAGCACGAACGGGAAGCTGTGGCTGTCCATCAGCTCTTCGTAGAAGATCGCGATGCTCGGCGGCAGTTCGACGCTGCGCGTACCAGCAGGGGTCTTGGTCCGCCCCTTCTTCGCCCTGTCGTCTCGGCGTCACCGGGCGAGCTCACGGATCTGGATCGCCCCTGTAGGGACGTGCGCCCATCCGGATCAGCGAGAGTCCGCCGGTGTGTTCGCAGGGGCGTGCAAGAGCTGGTGTTCTGGGCCACCGGCGCAGTGGACCCATCGTCAGCGACCGCTTATCACCAGGACATCTCCGCCGGTGAAGAGCTGATCGGGGATCCTGTCAGGCGCGATCAGTTCGCGACGGTGCACGCCGCGCCTCGACGGCCCCGTCCGGACCGGGCTGGTCGGTGCTGAAGCCGGCGGACCGGAGGATCCGCAGGGCGGCCCGGTTCGACTCGAGAGTCGACGCACTCAGCGTCGCCACGCCGGACGCCGATGCCTCGCCGATCAGCAGTCGCACAGCCTCGGCGCCGACGCCGCGGCCCCGTGTCGACCGGGCGAGCCAGATCCCCAGTTCCGCGGCCGCGTCATCGGTGGGGCCGGCCGCGAGGCGCACCGCCCCCACGATCGTTCCTTCGGCACGGACCGCCCAGGTCCGTTCCCGGCAGGGTCCGGCCAGACAGGCTCGACGGTCCCGGTGGTAGGCGCGCAGCCAAGCGACCCGCTCGTCGCTCCATGAGCCGTCCGCTGTCAACGGCGGCGTCACGTCGTCAGCCGAGGCATCCTCGACCGCGATCCTGACTAGAGCGTCAAGTACCGCGTCGTCCACCGCGACAAGTTCCACGGCATCAGAAGGTTTCGGGGTCATGGGAGGCACTCCTTACGATCCAGACTCGTTCAGCTGCCGCGGCATGCGTGGATTCTCGCTCGTCACGGAGATTCCTGACGGCGTCGCCGCCGACTCCACCAGTCGACCAGGAGTCCACCGGTGAACGGACCCAGCCCGACGATCCCGTGGAACCAGACGTCCGCGCGACCGAACAGGTAGTTGATCCCGACGGCGGCCAGATAGCACAGTGCGGCGAGCCCCACGAGAGACGCCACTACCCGGGCGCGACGGCGTCGCGATTTCACGGGTACTCGTTCCTGATCCGGACTGGACACGCTGTCCAGCATGCCTTGTCCGCCCAGGCTGCGCCCGGCATTAAGCGAAACATGTGTGGGAGGCGGCTTTCCGGGGAACACACGACCATGACCGACCTGACGAACGTTCGTGCCGGAATGACCGAGACTGTTGGACGTTCCGGCCAGATCGCCGCCATACGGCGGATGTTGCTCGCCTTCGGGGTCGGCGGAGCGCTGGGATGCCTGGCCTGGATGGCGTTTTGGCTCGCGACACAACTGTGAGCGTCCGAGGGTTCGGCCGTGATCGGCACCCTCTTCTCGCGGTACCCGTCGTAAGTGGCCGACTCTCCTATCGCCGTCCTGGACATCGACGGGACGCTCATCGATTCCAATTACCACCATGCGCTCGCCTGGCATCGGGCTGCGCCGGCTCGGCGAGATCTATCCGGTGTGGCGGTTGCACCGGCTGATCCGCTCTCGGTGGTGAAGATCTGGAACGTCGGGTCGGCGACCGCGCGCGGGAGTTGCAGGGCGAGGAGACCGACTCGATGCTCGACGAAATGGCGACGTTGCCGGCGCCCGCGACCTGCTGCTCGCGATCAAGGAGCGAGGCCATCGGCTCGTCCTCGCCAGCTCCGGTCAGCAGCGCGCTCGCATGACATCCCCGAGCCGGAAGTCCGGTGATCGAGGGCGTGAAAAACGATTTCAGCCCAAGGTGTCCAGACCGTGCTGCCACCGTTGCCGCCGTTCCGCGCGATCCTGCTCCCACCACGGGGTGCCCCGCTCCCCCAAGGCGACCTTGGCGGCGTGCACCCGTGCCCGGGCCTCCCGCTCGGCTTCGGAGTCCTGAGCACGACGGGCCGCGCCGACGTCCCGGCGAGCGCGCATCAGCAGACCGCGCAACCGGGCCGCCGCTTCCTCTGGGATCTCCGGGTCGGTCGCTCGCCAGCGCCGGCCGTCGATCACGACGAAGCGCCCATCAGGTGTGCGCTCCGGCTCAGCCATGCGCACTCTCCGGCAACCGGATCCTGATCGGCCCTGCCCACTCTCCGTCCGGGTCGAGTGGACTTCCACGCTGGGTCAGTCGCACCTCTCCGGCCCTCGCGAGTTCACGCGCCACCTCCCGGGCTCGAGACAGTAGCGGACGCCACTCGTCCGCCAACGCTCTCGCCGCGTCGGAGGGGCAGGTGCTGCTGTCTTCGCCCCGCGCGGAAGCCAAGGCGAGGATCGCCGCCCGCAGCCGGTCCGGAAGCGGCCCGGAACCCAATGCGATCCGGGCATGAGCCGCAGCCGGTCCGGCGCTCTCCCGGATCCGCTCCAGTTCTCGTCGTGGTCCCGGCTGATCGGGCATGGAATCAGGGTCGCACCGATCGCGCTCTTCCGCCGCCTGGGCCAGTCACCGCGAAGGTCGCCTGGACGAGTGGTTTCCCGCCACGGCGAGCACGGGCAATCCTGGAGAGGACCGGGAGCTTACGGTCCACTTTGGACGACGGCGCGTACTCCGTTGCCTAGTGTGAGAGCAACTGCCAGAGTCACCGCAAGGAACCGGAATCGACGTGGATCCCGCCGGGGTCCTTCGTGGGCCGCAACGACACGCCCCCCTCGATCATGCCCTACCCGCCGAAGCGCGCGTGATCGTGATGGTGAGCAGGCCGCCGCTACCGCGGCCTCGACGGCCTCAGACCGAGCGCGCCGGAAATGTCGTTGTTCCACGGATTCAGCGGCGCGGCCGCTCATCGCGGCACGCGATAGCAGTGATCCGCGCGAGACACTTTCCGTTCTTCGCACTTTTGGAAGAATCACAGGAAGCTAATCTTCCTCGTTTTGGGAAAGGCGGAGAGAATGTCGGAAATCAGCAGGCGGGGTGCGCTCGGCGCGGGCGCGGGAATCGCTGCCGCGACCGCGCTCGGGGCGACCGGGACGGCGGGGGCGAGCACGGTGGAACCGGCCAAAACGACCACGCCGCCGTATGTTTTCCCGCTCGCCAAATCCACGCCGGCCGTCCATGACGGCGGGACGTTGCGTGGAGCCCACGAGAAGAACTTCCCGGTGCTGGCCGGTCAGCAGGGCTCGGTGTACCTGGTGCACCTCGACCCCGGCGGGGTCCGCGAACCGCACTGGCACCCGTCCGCGTGGGAGCTGAGCTACATCATTTCCGGCAAGGCGGACTGGAGCATTCTCGGGACCCACGAGGACGGCAGCTATCACAACGAAGTTTTCAGCGCGAGTGCTGGGGAACTCGTCTTCGCCCCCCAGGGGTTCTTTCACTATTTCGCGAATTCCAGCACCACCGAAGGCCTGGACGTGCTCGTCATGTTCAACACCAGTACCGGGGAGCCGAACGACGACATCGGCATCGTCGGGACGCTGAACTCGCTGCCGAGGGAGATTCTCGCCATCTCGTTCGGGGTTCCGGTGTCCGCGTTCGCCGCGATCCCCAAGGACCTCAAGCCGGTGGTGATCACCCGCCGCAGGTAGTGGCAGCGCACACACATGGTAGACGGTCGCGCACTGACAGTGGTACTCCGGAGTAGTGATCGATCCGGTGCTGCTGCGCACTTTTCTCACCGTGGCCGAGGCGGGCGGATTCTCCGAAGCCGCCCGACGGCTGGATCTCGGGCAGTCGACGGTGAGCCAGCAGGTCCGCCGCCTCGAGACGGCGCTCGGCAGCGTGCTGTTCGAGCGCGACACGCACAGCGTGCGGCTCACCGGCGACGGCGAGACGATGACCGGCTTCGCCCGTAGCATCCTCGACCAGCAGGACCGCGCGCTGCGCTATTTCTCCCGGCCGGGCCCACGCGGGCGGGTCCGGTTCGGGGTGTGCGAGGACTTCCTGCTCGGCCACGCCGCGGACGTCCTCGAGCGGTTCCGCAGCGCGCATCCGGGGATCGACCTCGACCTGTCGGTCGAGCTGAGCGAGGTGTTGCACTCCCGGCTCGCCGATGGAGACCTCGACCTGGTGCTGGCCAAGCGCGATTCCGGAGCGGGTGTGCGACGGGATCCGCTCGTGTGGGTGAGCTCGCCCGGTCTGGACCTGATCCCGGGCGAGCCGCTGCCGCTGGTCCTCTACCCGGAGCCGAGCGTCACCCGGGCCCGCGCGCTGAACGCGTTGCGCCGTAACGGTGTCCAGTGGCGGATCGGTTGCGTCAGCGAACGGCTCAACGGCCTGCGGGTCGCGCTCGAAGCGGGGCTCGGCGTCGGCCTTTTCGCGGCGTCCGTGGTCCCGGACGGGCTGGTCCCGATCAGCGGGTTGCCCGATCCGGGATCGGTGACATTCGTGCTGAGTCACGGGGGAACGGCACGGGGCTCGACGGCGGCGTTGGCGGACACGATCCTGTCGGCCCAATGGAGTCGATCGCCGCTCACGTTTCGGCAGCCGCCACTTCCGCAGCGATAGCCGAAGCGGGCAGGACGACCACACCGTCGTCAGCGTCCACCAGATCGCCCGCGCGCCCTCAGCGGAACCGTGACCCGTGGTCCGCTCAGCCCCAGGGTCGCGACCGTGCCCAGGACAGCGACACCCAGCGCCACGAACATTCCGGACGGCAGGTCCGGCTCACCGCTCCCCAGCGCCACGGTGCCGATCACCGCCGTTCCGAGCGCGGACCCGAGCTGAGGCGCGGTGTTGAGCAGGCCTGACGCGATGCCACGATCCGTCTCGCCCACCATGGCCGTCCCGGCGTTCGTCGCCGCGACCGACGCCGCGCCGAGGCCTGTTCCCGATATCGCGAGCGACACCGCGAATCCGGCTGTCGAACCAGTGCTCAGCCCGATCAGCCCGATCACCAGCGCCACCACCACGACACCGAATGCCCCGACGGCGACCCAACGGCCACTGAGCCGGTCGAGCAGCCGAGTGCCCAGCCAGCTCCCGCTCACGACACCGAGACTGAACGGGGCGAACAGAAATCCGGTCGTTCCGGCCGACAAGCCCTGCTGTTGCTGGAAGAACACCGTGCCGAGCACGCTGGCAGGCGTGGTGGCGAAGGTCAGCGCGAACGCCACCCCCAGGGCCGCGTCGAACCGCAGTGTGCCGACCAGGCGCGCCGGAACCAGAGGATCGGCTGTCCGTCGCTCCACCATCAGGAAGCCCGCCAGCAAAGCTCCGGAGAGCGTCAGTGCGATCGCACGGACCGTTCCCGTCGCCGCGCTGATCCCGTAGATCCCGGCGAGCAGTCCACCGGTCACCAGGATGGCACCGGGCAGGTCGACCGCGCCGCTGCCGGACCGCTCGGTACGGGCCGGCAGCAGCGAACGCGCGAACACCAGCACGCCCAGGCAGATCGGCACGTTGAGCAGGAAGATCGACCGCCAGCCCGCGTAGTGCACCAGCAGCCCACCGAACAGGAATCCCGCCGCTCCCCCGGCCGCCGCCGTGGCCGTCCACCAGCCGACCGCCACCACCCGCTCCCGCCCCTCCCTGGTCAGCGACAGCAGCAACGCGAACGCCGACGGGACGACGAACGCGGCGGCCAGGCCCTGGACCGCGCGCGCGGTGATCAGCACCTCGATGCCCGGTGCCAACCCGCCCGCGAGACTCGCGGCCAGGAACGCGGCCATCCCCCAGACGAACGTCCGCCGATGCCCGTAGCGGTCGGCGACGCGGCCGGCCGAGACCAGGAACCCGCCGAACAGCAACGCGTACCCGCTGACCACCCACTGTGTGGAGGCTTCCGCACCGGGGAACCGGCGGCCGATCTCGGGCAGCCCGATCACCGCGATCGTGACCCCGAGCACGTCCACGAACTGAGCCGCACACAGCAGCAGGACCGCCGCCCGCTCGCGCATCACATCACCCCGTCACCCTGTCCAGCCTGCGGTCACGAACCCGGTCCCGCCACTCACGGCGGACATACGGCAGCCCGTTGAGGTGCACCACGGGCACACTGCCGTCGTCGAGCACCGTCGTCCCCAACGCGATCCGCCGGGTACCGGCGTGCGGTCCCCACGGCGGCGCGCCGGGATCGAATCGGGCCGAGCTCCGCCAGACGCCGCCGAGATACGGGGTGAGCCGTGCGCGTTCCTCCTGCGACCGGAGTTCAAGATCGTTTTCGCCGTCGCCGGACACCTTCAGCGTCGGCGCTCCCGTGCGGACGTACTCGCCGGGCAGGTCCCGCGCGGTGACGAGGTCGGCGCGCGTGTCGGTGCCGGACTCCTCGATCCTGCCAAGCCCGTCGAACATCGACGCCATCGTCTCGTAACGCCGTTCCCGCAGTTCCTCCCCTCGGTTGTCCATCCACACCACGCCCCGCCCGCGTGCGGGGTCGAGGATCAGCTTGGCCCACATCCCCCCGAGAAACCCTTCGTGGCCGATCTGCCGGACACCCCCGCTTTCGGGCGTGAGATAGCAGCCGAGGCCGTACCGCAGATCGATGTCCAGCCTCGGATCGGAATGCGGCTTGTGCATGGCTTCCAAGCCGCTACGCAGGTGCAGCGCACCGAAGCGGGCCATGTCCACCACGGTCGAGTAGCACAGCGACGACGGTTCGTGTTTCGTCCCCGCCCTGGCGTCGTGCTCGACGCGAAGTCCCGCACTCGTACGGAGGTGATGCTGGGCCAGGGAATGCGTCATCGCGACCATCGGATCGTGCGTGCTGCGCGTCATCTCCGTCGGTGCGAAGAGCCTTTGCCGCATCAGCTCCGCGAAGGGCGTACCGGTGATCTCCTGCGCGGCGAGCCCGGCCAGGCTGACGCCGAGATTGCTGTAGCCGTAGAACTGTCCGGGGCTGGTCAGCACCGGCGTCCGTGCGTAGTCGCGACGCACCGCCTCGGCCAGGCCTGCCGGGTCGCGGCTGAGACCGTCGTGCGTCACGGCGTCCGGGAGAAGCCCGGAACGATGGCTCAGCAGGTGCCGCAGGGTCGCACCGCCGGTCCCTTCGCCGGTGCGGCGGCGGAGGCCGGGCACGTAGTCGTCGACCGGCCGATCGAGATCCAGCACGCCCTCGGCGGCGAGGGTGACCAGCACGGTCGCGGTGAGCATCTTCGTGATCGAGTAGATCCGGAACACGGTGTCCGGACTCATCGCGTGGCCGGTCTCGACACTGGTCACCCCGTCCGCCACCGCGACGTCGGGTCCAGCGGCGGTGAAGGAACAGACGGCGACGCCGGGAACGTCATGCTCCTGGCGGAAACGACGCAGGCTGTCTCGGACGTCGACGGTCATCACGCCATCGCCCCCACCCGCTGCCTCGCCAGCGCCCGTTCGACAGCGTCGACGACGTAGTCCGCGTCGTCGAGGCCGAGCTGCGGCGAAAGCGGCAGGTTCACCAGCCGGCGGAACCAGACGTCTTCCGCGACCGGCACCGACCCGAAGACGCCTCCGCGCCGACGCCATTCCGGCAGCAGGTGAACCGGGAAGTACCGCAGCACGACCTCGACCCCTTCCCGTTCCAGGTCCCGCACGAGTTCGTCGCGGTCGATGTCGTCTCGCAGCAGGAACGCGTAGAGGTGGTGAGCGTGGACATGACCTTCGGGCGTCCCCAGCACCTGGACGCCGAGTTCGCGCAAGCCGGCGTCGAGCCGTTCGGCGACGGCGCGGCGCCGCGCGAGCAAGCTGTCCAGCCGCCGCAGCTGGGACCTGCCCATCGCCGCGGCCGGGTCGGCGAGCTGGGCGTTCACCCCTCCGGACCGGATCCGAGCGCAGTCATGGGTGTAGGCGTTCTTCTCATGGGTGACGGGCCTGGGCACCGTTCCGGTCCCGTAACGGCCGAACTCGGCCGGCTTGCTCCTGGGCACGAACTCGGCGTCCGGGTTGATCGCGCGCAGCGCCCGGAGCCGGTCGGCCACTCCGGCGTCCCGGACGGTGAGCATCCCGCCCTGGCCGAGGGTCGAGATGTTCTTCAGCGAGTGGAAACTCCAGCAGCCGAGGTCGCCCCAGGTCCCCGCGCTGCGCCCGCCCGCGGCCGCGCCGATGGCGTGCGCGCAGTCCTCGACGAGGGCGACGCCTGCCCGTCCGGTCAGCGCTCGCAGCTCTTCGACACCGCCGCAAAGCCCGCCGTAGTGGGTGGTGAACACCGCGCGGGTGCGCGGCGTGAGCGCAGCGGTCACGGACGCCGGATCGAGGCACAGTGTGGTCTCGTCGATGTCCGCGAACCGGACGGTGACGTCGCGGCCGAGCAGCGGCGCCGCGGTCGCCTGGAAGGTGAGCGGGGTCGTGACGACCTCGTCGCCCGGTTCGAGTTCGAGCACGCGCGTGGCGAGTTCCAATGCCATCGTGCAGCTCGACACCGCCACCGCGTGGGCCGCCCCGGTGCGCCGGGCAAACTCCTCCTCGAAGCGCGCCACTTCGGCGCCGTCGGAGAGATGGCGACCGGCGGTGAGCACCGCCGTCACGGCCGTAAGGTCTTCTTCGGTCACGCCGCTGCCCTGGCCGTGCTGCGGGATTCGGTAGGTCGTCATGGCTGCCCCTCAGCTCGCGATCGGCCCGGCCGGTTTGAAGTACGTCGGCACGGCGGGCAGTTCCGGGGACGGCCCCAGCTCCGCGGCGAGCCGGGCGACGCCCTCATCCAGCGGGATCTCCGGCCGGAAACCCAGTCCGCGCAGGCGGCCGATGTCGGGGACATGGCGATAGGTGTCTTCGGTGACGGAGGTGTCCACGACGAGATCGACCTCGCGTCCGGTCGCCGCCGAGATGGTCTCCGCGAGCCGGCGCAGGCTGTATTCGGCACCGGAGCCGAGGTTGTAGGTGGCGCCGCGCTCTCCGCGCGCGGCCACCAGGTCCAGCGCGCGCACCACGTCGGAGACATGGGCGAAGTCGCGGGTCTTCCGGTCGATGTCCCCCGCCGCTTGGACGGGAAGACCGTTGAGGTGCCAGCGAAGGTATTGCGAAACTTCTCCCCCGGCGGTGCGTGGATCCTCACCAGGCCCGTACAGCGTGAACGCGCGGGCGATGACCGTGTCGAGACCGAATGTCTCGCCGAATGCCCGCACCACGTGCTCACCGGCCAATTTGGACGCCCCGTAAGGCAGAAACGGTTCCGTGGCATGGGTTTCCGGCATCGGCACCGCTCGCGGCCTGCCGTAGACCATGGCCGACGAAAGATAGAGCAGCCGGGAGACCCCGGCCGACACGGCGCCCGCGCACAGGTTCGCCGTGCCGAGGGCGTTGATCCTGAAGTCGGACAGCGGGTTCTCCACCGATCGCGTCCCGCTCGGGTTGCCCGCGAGGTGGAACACGGTCCGCGCGCCGACCAGGGCCGCCTCGGCCTGTTCCGGATCACGCAGATCCGCCCGCCGATAACCGATTCCCGGCGGCAGGACGACCGTCGCCGGGTCGACGATGTCGGCGACGACCACCCGGGCGCCGGCGTCGTGCAGATGCCGCACCAGATGCCCGCCGACGAAGCCGAGCCCGCCGGTGACGACGGTGATTCCTTTTTCTTCGATCGACATGTTCGTTCCCCTATCGAACGCGATGAAGCTCGGTTCGGCAGCACGGAACACTGCTGCCGCGCGAAAGTCGATTCAGCTGCTGATCACCAGGGCGCCGCCTAGGCCGACGAGCGCCGTCCCGGTGACCCGGTCGAGCACCTTGCGCGGTCCGCTGCGGCGCATCAGGGTCGACAACCGGGCGGTGAGCAGCACGAACAGTCCCCACCAGAGGACCCCCAGAACGATGTCCAGCCCGCCCAGCAGCAGCACCTGGGGCGCCACGGCGGCGTCCCGGTCGAGGAACTGGGGCAGCACGCTCACGAAGAAGAGCGCGGCCTTCGGGTTCAGCACGTTGGACAGGAACGCCTGGCGGAAGATCCGCCACGGACGTCCGATCACCGGTTCGTCCGCCTCTTCGGCGGGCTTCTCACTTTTCGGCTCGCTCTTCCACGACTTCCAGAGCGCTTGTGCCCCCAGGTAGACGAGGTACGCGGCACCGACGAGCTTGAGCACGGTGAATGCCACAGAGCTGTGCAGGAGGGCGGTCGAAACGCCGAGTGCCGCGGCCGTCATGTGCACGGCCAGGCCGCACTGCACGCCGATCGCCGCGATGAACCCGCTGGACCTCCGGCGAGCCGAATAGCGCAGGATCACCATCCAGTCCGGGCCGGGGACGACGTAGGCGATCATGACCACGCCGATGAACACCGCCAGCGTTCCCGCGCTCATCGTCCTCCCTCTCCGCTCGGCACGTTCTGGTTCCCGGGTTCCCGATCATGGGCCGGTCCAATCACGCGGTGGCGGCCCCCTGATCGGCATCACTCGAAAGCAGGATCCCGGCATCGGCTCAGCCTTGCCGCACGGTCGCGATGGAGAACCGGTACAGCATCTCCGCCTCGTGCCCGTCGCCGAGTTCCCCGGTGCCGAACAGTTCGCTGACGTCCAGCTCTCCGTCGTATTTCGCGGCGAGCTTCCGCATCAGCATGATGACGGCCCGATTGCTCGGGTTGACCGTCGTCTCGAAGGTCCGGGCGCCGTCGGAACGGACCCGGCGCGTGATCTCGTCCATCATCGCGAAAGCGAGTCCCGGTACCGGCCGGTCCTGATCGATCGCCGACTGCCAGGCGAAGTAGACGGCGGGGTCGCGCGGCGGCCGGTACCCGGTCACGAAACCGAGGATCGCGCCGTCGTGCTCGGCCACCAAGGAGGTCGACGCGAAGTCGCGGCACCAGATCAGGTACGCGTACCGCGTGTTGACGTCGAGCCGTCCGGACCGGCGCACGAGATCGTGCACGCCGGCGGCGTCCTCGACGGCCGGGGACCGCAGTGTCACCTGGAACGCGGCCGTTTCGCTGGATGCGGAGGTCATCGTGCTGCCTCGATTCGTTCGGTCATGGCGTGTCCGATCCGGGACGGGGCGTGTTCGCTGTTCCACAGCGCGACCCGGTCCAGCCCGGCGACCAGCGCCGGCGCGTGCGGCTCGTCGAGCACTCGTTTCACCTCGGCGAGCACGGACGGCGGTTTGGCCCGGGCGAGGTCCGCGAACCGATCGGCCGCCTGCCGGGCGGCGGCCATCGAGGGTGCCACGTCGTTGACCAGGCCGGCCCGCAGCGCGCGGTCCGCCTCGAACCGGCCCCCGCCGAGGGCCAGTTCCCGGACCACTCCCTCCCCGGCGAGGCGGGGCAGCCGCTGCAGTCCCCCGAGATCGGCGACCACGCCCAGGTCGGCTTCGGGCATGGAGAACCAGGCACGCTCGGTCGCGAACCGGACGTCGCACGCGCTGACCAGCTCGAACGCGGCCCCGGTGCATTCACCGTCGATGATCGCGACGACCGGGCGCGGGCAGGAAGCCAGACCGGTGATCGCCTGCTGCAGCCGCCGGATGTCGGACGACAGCGTCTCGGCGGTTTCGCCGCGCCGCCCGGCGCGCCGGAGCCGGGTGAGGTACCACCGCAGGTCGAGCCCGCGGGAGAAAAGGTCCCCCGCTCCCCGCAGGAACACGCACCCGCGTTCCTCGGTGAGCGAGCCGGTCAACTCGGCGAGTTCGGTCCAGAACGCGCCGCCGAGCACATTTCCCTCGCCGGTTCCCCGCACGACGACGTCGAGATCTCCCTCCGAGGTCCGCTCGACGGACAGCGCGGTCATGTCGCGCCATCCCGTTCGACGATGATCGCGAGATCACCGATCCGGTGGATGTTGCCGAGGTCTTCGTCCTCGATCGTGCAGCCGAAGTGGTCCTCCACCTGGGAAAGCAGGTCGATCACCTGCGCCGAGTTCATCCGGAGGTCGTTCTCGAGTGACGAGTCCGCGGTGATCTCGCCGGGCGGCTCTTCGAGCTGTTCGCGGACGAGCGCGGCGATGGCGGGTACGGAGTCGGACATGGCAGGCAGCTCCTTTCTGGTCAGTCGCCGGTGCCGTCGAGCACGGCGAGCGCTCCGGCGGCGCTGCGGCCGGTCTCGTGTTCGAGGTCGGCCAGCTCGGCGAACGCGCCCCGCACCAGGGACGGGCGAGCCCGGCCACGGTGGACCGACGCGGTCGCGAAGCGCAGAGTGCGCGGCAGCTTCGACCAGCCATCGGCCGCCGAGGTGAGCGTTCTCCGCTGCCGGGCGTCGGTGGTGCGGTAGTGCATGTGGCGAGTCAGCCGCCGGTAGCGGAAGAGATGGTGCCGCGACGCGGCCCAGCAGTCGTCGACGATGCCGGGATCGTCGAGCAGCGCGTCGCCATCGGACAGACGTTCACCCAGGCGTTCCAGGGCGGTGGCGCTGTCGGCGATCCAGCCAGCAGGCAGTAAGGAGGGCCGCAGTTGCGGGAACCTCCGCTGGAGCAGCAGGTAGCGGCTGTCGCCGGGTACGGGGACCTCGAACCCGAACGCGAAAGTGTTACGCAGGCGGTGTTTCGCGGGTTCGTCATGGTCCCTGCGCATGAGCGTGCCGAGTCCGGTGTCGTCGATCCAGCCGTCGAACGGCACCTGTTCGGCGCCGCTGGTCATCAGTCCGGTGAACCGGTCGTGGACGTGCCAACGGCCGTCACGATGGCCGTCGACGAGCACGAAATGCGGCGCCGCCGCACCGCCTGGGGCCGCCGACCATGGCAGCTGGGAGCTGTAGCCCACGACCAAGGCCCGGCCGTACCTGCCGATCTCGTGCCGGACGGCCGCACGGACCGCTTCGAAGTCGTCGAAGCCCTGGTAGGTCAGCCGCGACCCGTCACCGAGCCGGTTGAGCGGGCGGTCGTGGTGCGACATCGCGATCAAACCGTCGGGCCGGTCGAGGTCGACGGCCAGCCGCACGGACGCGGCGAGGAAGTCGGCGCCGGACGGTGTCTCGCTTCCTTCGAGGTAGGCCGCGAGGTTGGCGGTGTAACAGCTGAGCCCGGGCGCCGTCTCCGTCATCGGTTCGTCCTTTCCGTGTACGCGCAGCAGACCGCGGCGGCGCTGTCGGCGTCTCGCAGGTGCAGCCACCGCAGTGCCCGCCAGGAGCCCGTCCGGTCGCCGGGGTGAACGGGGATTTTCCAGGGGTGACCGGCGATCCCCTCGCCGGTCGCCTTGACGCAGGCTTCCTGCGCGGCCCAGATCCGGGCGAACCGCCGGGCGCGTTCCGGCGGTGGCGCCTCGGTGAGGTCCGCGACGAGGCCGGGTTCGCAGCAGCGCCGCATCATGCCGGGACTGGGCAGCCACGCTTCCTGCACGTCGACGCCGACGTCCCGGCCGGGCGCGACCGCGACGGCGACCATGTCCGCCGAATGGGACAGGCTTATCCCGACGTCACGACGTCCTGGCAGCAGGGGCTTCCCGTGTGCGGTCTTCCCGAGTCGCGTGCCGTCGATGTCCAAAGTGGACAAAGCATGGACGAGCAGCGCCCTGGCCGCGGTGTATTCCTTCGCCCGCCAGTCGGACAAGGCGCGGGCCTCCGCGGCGGCTTGGGCGGGGATCGGCAGGTGGTCGAGGACGTCCGAGATGGGTCCGAGGACGACGTGCACGCCCTCGTCGGCGTCGGTTCGCGCGATCACAGCACGGCCTTCAGTTCCCGGCGATGCACCAGAAGCGGGCTCAGTTCGTCCCGGATCTCGCTCCAGCGCGGCGCCCCGACGACCAGCACGTGGTCGGCGTACGGGAGTTCGTCCGCGACGTCGCAGGTGAGCGCCGCGACGCCGCCGCCGGGGACCGGAAGCCCGTCGACGTCGCGGAGCTCGGTGCGGTGAAAACGTTGTGTGGCGGGCAAGACGGAGAAATCCGAGCACAGGCCGCCCTGGCCCGAGCTGAGCACGGTGATCGCGAACCGCCCTGCTCGCCTGAGATGTCCCAGTGTCGAACTCCCGACGCCCAGGGCGAGCACGATCAGCGGCGGCGAGTCCGACAGGGACATGAGCGCGTTGACGGTGCATCCCGCCGGGCCGTCCGGTCCGAGGGTGGTGACGACGGTGACTCCGGTAGGCCACTGGGCCATCAGCGACCGGAACCCCGCCTGGTCTTCGGTGAGGGAGAGGGTCATCGCCGCCTCACCAGTCCAGCGTGACGTCTCGGTCGAACAGCGCCAGGGCGCCGTTCGCGTCGAGCAACCGGTCGTTGGCGTAGTTCAGGCTGGACGCGCGCAGATCGCGGAAGACCCTCTCCAGCGGGATCGCCGATCCTCGCATGTATCCGTGCCGTAGTCCGGTGAGCTCGATCAGTCCGTCGACCACCGCCAGCGCTCGCTCGGCGGCGAAAACCTTCAAGCCGTTGAGCCGCAACTGCACCGGAACAGCTTCCGGATCGGGCGCTGTCTCCGCGTCCCGGACGACTTGCCCCAGCAGGGCCGCCATGGCGTCCAGGTCGAGCCGGGCGGTGGCCAGCCGCCGCCGGAGCAGCTCCGACGCCGGATCGAACTGGCCGCGGGTGCGGGAAGAGCGGATCATCTCCAGCACCGCGGAGAGCGCGCCACGGGCGCCGCCTAGCCAGCACGCGGCCCAGCCGACGTGCCCGGTGGGCACGAACGTCCGGATCGCGACGTCGCGGAACTCCCCAGGCTCCCCCACCACGTTCGTGGGGGCGACCTCGCCGGTCAAGGTGAGCGGAACGCTGTGCGTGCCGCGCATGCCCATCGGGTTCCACTCACCTCGCCCGACGGTCACCTCCAGGTCGGCGCGGTCGGCGTAGACGAGGGAGACGTCGTCGTAGCCCGCGTCCGGTCCTTTCCGCATCGTGACGAGGAAGCCGTCGGCGACCGCGCCGCCGGTGACGATCGGAGCGTCCCGGTGGATCGCCAGCCGGGAGCCGGACGGCGTCAGCGGCGCGTCCGCGGTGAGCAGATGCCCGCCCTTGCCGCGTTCACTGGTCACTGACGCGAGGTAGACCTCACCACCGGCGATCCTCGGCAGCAGGTTCTCCCGCAGTTCGCGGCCACCGTGGGTGACGACGGCCGAAACCTGCTGGCAGTGCATCGCCCAGATCATCGCGGTGGACACGCACGCGCCGCCGAGTTCGACCGAGACCCTGGCCAGGTCGGTGAGATCGCCACCGAATCCGCCGAACTCACGCGGGACGAGCAGTCCCATCAGTCCGGACCGGCGCAGTGCCGCCAGTTGTTCCACCGGGAATTCGGCCGATTCGTCGATCGCTCGGGCGTGTTCCCGGAGCACCGGGATGACCTCGGCGGTCCGCTCGGCCAAGGTGGCCGGTTCCGTCGCGGTCGCGGTCATCAGCTGCTCACCCCCGCGTCGTGGGCCTGGCGGACCCGGTCGTACAGCGCGCCCTGCGTGGCGAAGGTGCTGTCGGTCATCGCGTCGTCGGGAAGTTGCACGCCGAATTCGTCTTCCAGGTCGAAGAGCAGGTCGATGGCGCGCATCGAGTTCAGGCCGAGCTCCTTGAGCTTGGCGTCGGCCGTCAGGTCCTGTCCCGGTTCGAGGTTCGTGAGGTGCTTGCGCAGGACGAGGTTGAAACGTTCGGTGTCCATGGTTCCTCCAGTCAGAGCGGGTCCCGGCCGACGGTCAGTCGGGACGCGGATTCGACACGGCCGTCCGTGACGACGATTTCGGCGGGCGCGGGGTGGCCGAGGAAGGCCAGCAGGCTGGCCGTCGGGCCGTAGGCGCCGGTGTTGGGGATGGTGACCAGGTCCCCGGTGGCCAGCGGCGGGAGCTGCGCGCCGCGGGCGAGGACGTCGAGCGGGGTGCACAGCGGTCCGGCCACGGTGGTGGGTTCGCCGCCGGGTGTGTGTTCGCCGCCAGCGCCGTGCACGGAAGCCGAGACGGCCGGGATGCGCCGCAGTCCGGACATCCCGCCGAGGTGGTGCACCCCCGTGTCGAGCATCGCGTACCGGGTCCCTTTGGAGGACTTGACGTCCACCACCCGGCTGACGAGCACCCCGCAGTCGCCGACGAGGTACCGGCCGGACTCGAACGAGATCGACGGCGTGCCGTCACGCCAGCCGGGGAGCTGTTCGTCCAGCAGCGCTTCGAGACCGGCGGCCAGCCCACCGAACACCGGACGGTCACCGGCGCGGGCGAACGGGAGGCCGAAACCGCCGCCGAGGTCGACCTCGGTGAGGCCGGGGAACACCGTCGCCAGTTTCGCGGCGATGCCGATGCCGACCTCGAACTGGGCGAGCAGGTCCTTCTCTTCGGTGAGGTTCGTGCCCATGTAGAGGTGCAGTCCCGAGACGGTGGCGTGCGGCCTGCTGCCGAACCGCGGCGTCTCCGCCAGCACCCACGAAAGGTCGGCGCCGAACTGTGAGGACGTGCCGGTCATGCTCAGCCCGGCACCAGGTACGGCGAGATCGGCGTTGATCCGCAACGCGCACTCGGTGCGGACGTCGCGTTGGGCGGCCAGCCGGTCGACCCGCGTCAGGTCCTCCGGCGACTCCACCGAAAAGCGCCGGACGCCGTGCTCCAGGGCGTGGGCCACGGTCCCCTCGGTCTTGGCCGGACCGGTCAGCAGGATCGCATCGGACGTGACGCCTGCCCCGAGCGCGGCGTCGATTTCGCCGGTGGAGCTGACTTCGGCACGGCACCCGAGCGCATGGAGCAGCCCGATCACCCTCGGATGCGGGTTGGCCTTCACCGAGTAGTACACGGTGGAAGGTCGAGGGAGCGCGGCGACGAGATCCGCGTGCGCTCGTTCGATCGCATCCAGGTCGTAGACGAAGGCAGGCGTGCCGAACCGTTCGGCGACGGCGGTGGGCGTGGTCGTCACAGCGCGGCCTCCAGTTCTCGTTTGTCGACCTTTCCGTTGACACCGTGCGGGATCTCGGCGAGGACCAGCAGACGGTCGGGCACCTTGTGCGGCTCCAGCCGCCGGTTCAGTTCGGCGCGCAGCCTCACTTCGTCCAGTGATCCGGTGACGGCCAGGACGGCGGGGCGGCCGTCTCGCGGTGGCAGGACCGCGACCTCGGTGACACCGTCGACGTCAGCGGCGGCTCCTTCGACCTCGATCGCGCTGACCCGGAACCCGTTCTGCTTGTAGATGTCGTCGTCACGGCCGTCGAAGTAGATGTGGCCTTCGCCGTCGACGCGGCACCGGTCGCCGGTGAGAAGTGTGGCGCGCCCGAATTCGTCGCGCGGGAAACGGGCGGCGGTCAGCTCCGGTGCCCGCCAGTACCCGGCCATCACGTTCGGCCCGCGCACGGCGAGCTGACCGACCTGTCCGGTGGGCAGTTCCTCGCCGTCTTCGCCGAGGACGACGACTTCGGTGCCCGGCAGCGGTTTCCCCACCGAACCGGGCCTGACGACGTCGGCGTTCGGGCTTTCGATCGAGACACGCTTGCATTCGGTCAACCCGTACATCGGGACGACCAGCAGTTCGGGCGCGTACTCGCGGAGTTTCGCCGACGTCGCCGGGGAAAGCGCCGCGCCGGTGTTGGTGACCAGCCGGAGTGTCCCGGGCAGGCGGCCTGCCCGTCCGGCGAGCCGCAGAAGCGTCGCGGCGAGGCCGGGGACCAGTGGGAGTACCGAGATCCGGCGCGCCTCCAAGGTGCGCAACAGCGCGGGCCCGGCGTCGCCGTCATCACCGAGTACCAGGCAGGCACCAGCCGACGCGGCCAGGAACACTTGGTAAAGCCCATAATCGAAGGACAGCGGCAGACAGCAGAACACCCGGTCCTCAGGCAGGTAGCCAAGTTTCTCGGTGATGGCGTCGATGGCGAAGAGTGCCTGGTGGTGCGTCGACACCACGGCCTTCGGTTTCGCGGTACTGCCCGAGGTGTAGATCAGGCTGAGAATGTCGGTGCCCGTCACCGTGACGGACGCGGGCTCGCCGTCGTGCTCGTCCGGCAGTTCGTCGAGCTTTCGGACACCGGAGGCCAGTTCGGCGAACGCCTCCTGCGCCTCGGCCGAGGCCAGCACCAGTTTCGGTTCGCTGTCCCGCACGATGTGCTCGAGGTGGAACGGCCGCGTCTGATCGCTCACCACCACGTAGACGGCTCCGATCCGCGAGGTCGCGTAGAGCAGCGCGACGGTGTCCGCGGCGTGCGGCGCCGCGATGAGGACCCGGTCTCCGCGCCCGACGCCCTGCGCGGTCAACCAGGCCGCGAGTGTCCGCGAACGCCGGGCGAGGTCACGGTAGGTCCAGGTCAGGTCACCACGGACGACGGCGGGCGCGTCCGGCGTGCCGGTCGCCCGGAGGTCGACCAGATCGTGCAGCAGACGCGCGGTCATGACCGTCCTCCGTCCGCGCCGGCGACACTCAGCAAGCCGGCGAGGGAGTCCACGGTCTCGAAGGCTTCCGGCACGATGCCGTCCGCGGGGACTTCGACGCGCCAGCGGTCCTCTAGGCGTTCCAGCACGCTGACGATGGCGACCGAGTCGAAACCCGGCAGGTCGAACAGGGTCCTCTCGGCGACCACGTCGTCCGTGGTGAGGCCGAGCAGATCGGCGATGGTGCCGGTGATGGATTCGGTCAGCGCCGCGGTGGGCGGCGAGGTGGCCGGGGTCATCGGGTCTCCGCTCCTCGGTCGAGGTCGAGCGCGCCGATCAGCGCGCGTTTGGATGTCTTGCCGGTGCCGGTGGTCGGCAGTCCGTCGAGCACGTGGACGCGGGCGGGCACCATGTAGTGCGGCAGGTGATCGCGGCAGTGCCGCAGCAACGCCGGGATCAGTGATTCGTGGTCGGCCGCGCCCCGCGGGACCACGGCCGCGTGCAGTTCGTTGGTCAGCGCCGGATCCGGGACGGCGACCACGGCGACGGAGTCGACCTCCGGATGGGTGGCGAGCTGGGCCTCGACGTCGCCGAGTTCGACGCGGTAGCCGCGGGTCTTGACCAATCCGTCGTTGCGTCCGAGCAGGCGCAGTGTCCCGTCTTCGTCGCGCCGGGCGAGATCCCCGGTGCGATAGAATCGGCGAGGTCCACTGTGGACCATCGCCGCCTCCGTCAGCCCGGGACGACCGAGGTATCCCGGCGTGACGCAATCACCGGCGACGACGAGTTCCCCTTCCGCGGCACCTTCCACGCTGATGTTCCCGTCTTCGGTCCGCAACCCGATCGTGGTGCCGTCGACCGGAGATCCGATCGGGATCCGGACGCCGGGTTCCGGTGGGGCCCCCACCACGTGGCTGGTGACGACGTTGGTCTCGATGGGGCCGTACAGGTTCGCCATCCGGGCCTGAGGCAGCGCGCGCATGAGGTCGGCCAGCGGCGCGGCACGGAACTCCTCGCCCGCGAACAGCACCCGGCGCAGGTCCGGCAGCCCTTCCTCGGCCAGCTTCGTGCGGCGGACCAGCGCGCTGAGCGCGGTCGGCACCGCGTAAAGGTGGGTGATGCGGCGTTCACGGAGAAACCGCCCGAAGGCTTGGGGGAACAGCGCGGCTCGTTCGGGGACGAGGTGCAGCCAGGCTCCCGCCCCGAGACCGACGAAGAGGTCGTACACGGGCAGGTCGAAATGCAACGGTGCGTGCACCGCGATCCGATCGGCCGGGTCGAGCGGGAAGGCACGCTCCGCCCAGGAAACGAAGGCCGCGGCGTTCTCATGGGTGATCACCACCCCCTTGGGCTCGCCGGTCGAACCGGACGTGTACAGCACGTATGCCTCGTCTCCCGGTGCCGGACCCGGCGGCGCCGCGGGTCCGCCGGGCGCGTCGAGCAGAGCGCCGAGATCGAGGTCGTCGAACACGCGGGTACAGCCGGCGTCTTCCACGATGAAGCGTCGGCGCTCCTCCGGTAGACCGGAATCGATGGGAACATAAGGGATTCCGGCGCGGAGGCAGCCCAGGAACGCGACCACCGCACTGGCTCGTTTGCGGCTCACGACCGCGATCCGGCCGCGAGTTCCGACAAGCTCGGCCGCGAGCACTCCGGCAGCATGGGCGAGTTCACCGTAGGTCAGGTCACGGCCGTCGCCGTCGGTCACGGCGGGCCGATCCGGTTGTTCGGCGGCCTTGGCGAAGAATCGGTGATGGATGGCCTTCACTGCGTCACCCTCCGGATCCGGTCGGCGTTCAGGTGGGTTCGCGCGGTCCGGGCTTCGGCATCGAGCGCCGCGGCCAACGCGTCGGTCACTGTGGCGGGGACCGAACGGCCGGCTTCGGCGCGCCGGACTGCCACATAGGTCAGTTCCCGCAGTTTCCGCCACTTCGGGACGACGTCCTCGGCCATGGCGAGGGCGAAGTCCTCAACGGGCGTTCCTTGATCGGCGAGCCACAGCGCGTGCAACTCCCGGTCCCTGGTGAGCAACCAGGTCTCCAGCGTCAGCCTTTTGAGTGCTTCGGCGGTCAGTTCCTGGTGCGCGCCGAGGAAAGCGGCCACCGTCCCCTCCCGGTGGGCGCCGTCGATCGCTTCGCAGTTCGACAGCACCTCGCGGACGGGATCGATCGGCTCCCGCGTCCCGGACGACCGCAACGTCGCCCACGAGCCCTGGTCCAGCGCGTGCCCGAGGTCCCCGAGCGCGATTTTGGTGGCCAGGGGTTCGGCACGCCCCCAATGGGTCACGTTTTCGTAGGGATCGACCACGTGTATTTGCGGTTCACGACCGTCCCCGACGCCTTCGACGACGAATCCATGAGTCATGTGCTCGTTTTCGTAATACGGCAGCCACGGCATCCGGAACGCGTCGCCGGTGACCGCGACCGCCCGCCCGTCTCGTAGTTCGTCGCGCCATTCCTCGATCGCTTCGGCGATATTTCCGATCGGCCGCCACTCCGGCCAGAACCCAGTGAAGCGCCGTACTGATCTGACCCGTGCACGCGGCGGCAGGTCGACCATCACGCCAGTGTGGACGTCCTCGATGGTCCGAAATGCCCATTGGTGCGCGAAAGGTGTCCGGATGTCGACGACGCCGGCCTGTGCCAGCAACAGCGCGACGGTGTCCCAGACGCAATCGAGAAAAGGTGAATCAACCCTATCGAGCAAGTGTGCACAAGGAGCAAAAGATCGCATTTCCTGCATTTATTTCCCCCACGCTCTCGATGAGAACGAGATCAAGAAGATTTCGTCGATGTGCGATGACTAATGTCTACCCCAACCTCAATACGCCTGCAACGTGGCCTGTTCGAGTGATAAGCAATAGAAGACGCAGACTATCCGCGAGCCGGTGAAGCAAACGGGACAACCCGGTGCAATAACGGTCGCGACCGGAGTAGCCGCCTTGAGCCGACTGGCGCAGCATCGGCGTCAGATTCGCCCGATCGGCCGCCGGGCGCCCTGTCCCGAGTGGCGGTACTGCCGCCGCGCACGCGAGCGGCGGACGTCAAGGAGACCGCACCCGTCCGGCCTCCAGGTACGCGGTACCTGCGGTCAAGAGCTCTTATCCGCTTGAAGCCGCTTTGAGTTCGAAGCTTCGCCGTTCTCCGAGCGACAAGGGCACGATTCTGCCCCGCCTTGCGGACGCTCGACCATACGCTGACCGTGGTGACCCTCCGCGGAAACGGAACCGCCGGGCTCCAAGCCGGGAGCGTCTTCGGGCTCCGGTCCGGGTGTGGTCATGGTCTTCACCGTGACAGATCCGCCCGTCCCGGCAGCGTGGCGAATCCAGGTTTGAATCGGCCTCCCTGTGGACATCCTGCTTTCGCACGGGTCGATCCCCGTTGCCGCGTCAAGCAGTCGGCGTCGTGTCACGACAAGACGCACAGAGGAGCGAAACGGGATGGAATCGGAGTTCGGCGGAGCGGCCGTCCGAGGTTTGCACAATTACGTGCGGATCGTGATCGGGGAACTCGGGTTGAGCGGAAACGCCTACTACGCGCAACTCGATCCGTCTGCCGGGGCGTACATCGCCTTGGAGCGGAGGCTGCCCGAACACACCGGGTGCGACGTCGCCCTGGTGTGGAACGAACTAAAGGGCTGGGCGCTGGCTCTCGAAATGGACAGCGCGGCGGACCTTCTCGTGGTCCAGCGTCTCGGGGCCGACCTCCTTCCCGCGCCCCGGGTAGTGGCCGCGTTCACGCGAAAGGCCTACGAGGGTGAGGTCATGTCGAACAGGGACATCTCGTCGCCTCCACATTGCGAAGCCCTTGTCGATCGCCTGGCTGCTTACTCCGGCCTTCCCCACACCGCTATTCCCGGTGACGACCGGCCGGCGACCACGGTGTAGGCACCGGCCGGCACTGGGTCAGGAGAACGAGTCAGGCCCCTCGGTCCGCGTCAGTTCGCGAACCGCGGTCTTCATCAACGGGTACACCGGGACGCGCACGTCGAGATCGAACAGCCGCAAAATCCTTAGTACCGCGGCGGAATCGGTCACGAGGCCGATGCGGCGGCGCTCGGTCACCGCCCTGCTCGCCTCGGCCTGCAACACTTCCAGCCCGGCCGCGCCGAGGAAGGTCAGCTGAGACAGATCGAACACCGTGGCGGCGGGCAGCGGCTGGGACAGATTTTGCCGGAGCAACGACGCGGTACGCATGTCCAGCTCACCTGATACGGCGAGGATCAGGAGATCGGTCGTCACGGTGTGGTGCCAGACACCCGTCGGTCGCGCCTCGAGAGGCCGAGCATAGAACCCCAGCCCGCCGGGGCCAGGAGTGGTGAGAACGGCGGCGGAGCGGCCATCGGTGTGGTGGGTCGAAGTCATGGTGGTCTCCCGGTGATCGGGACGACACGGGACGGCAAGTGGGCCTGCGCTATGTGCACGAAGGAACTCGCGGAAACGCGTCGCCGGGCCGCTCACGACCCCTTCTCCAGGGCGTGGCGGGCGGACGTCGGCATCGTGCACGCGAAGCTACGGATTGAACCCCACGCACCACTCACCGTACACCGGCTGATCGATCTTCACAGACACCTGAGCGATCGAATTCAAGAGCCCACGTCACGAGGTCTATCGCGCCGTTGACTCTCCATCGAAGATCGCTGGCCGGCGTTCTCCCGGCCGCCGCGGTCGAGGGTGAAATCCGGCCAACGGTCCTCCCCCGCGAGGTCGTCGGTGCGGTAGATATCGTGCTCGGCCAGGCTGATCACTGCTCGACGTCGACGAGCTCCGCGAGTCCGCTGACGGTGAGGACGGGCATCAGCAGCGGGCCGGTGCGAATGCGGATCTTGTCGGCATAGGTGAACAGCGCGTGGATACCGCCGCTGTCGAGGTACTCCACCCCGCGCAGGTCGACGATGGCCGTACCGTTCCGCGTCGCGTCAGCGAGCGCGCCGCCGAAAGCGTCGACATTGCTCAGATCGATCTCGCCGGAGGCGACCAGGAGGACGACACCGTCTTCACGGCTGTCCGTGGAGAAAGTGAGCTGAGCGCCCATCAGGAAAACCTCGCCTTCAGATAAACGGTGGTTCCGGCATCTCCTTGTTCGACGGTGACCTCGTCCATGAAGGCGCGCATGAGGATCAGGCCGCGTCCTCGATCGGAGACCTCGTCGACGCTGGGATTTTTCCACGAGCCGGTGTCCTGGACGACCAGGTCCACGCTGTCGGCCGAGGCGGCGGCCTGAAGCCGGACGAGGCCGTCGGGATCGTCGCGATGGCCGTGCTCGACGGCGTTGGCGGTGGCCTCGCCCGCCGCGACGAGGATGTTCTGCAGCAGGTCGGCGTCCAGCCCGCAGCGCTGGAGCCATTCGCGCAACGCCCTTCGCACGAACGCCAGTTCGCCCACGTCGGCGGGAAAGCTCACATCGAGTGGGCCCGGACTGCGATAGGTCAGCAATGCCACATCGTCCTCATATCCATCGGGCGGAGCCAGCTCGGACATGAGCAGTCCGGCCAGGCATTCGAGGGTGGAGTCGCTGTTCTCGGCGATCAGCGCGGCGGCGCGGTCGATACCGTCGCTGAGCGAGCGGCGACGCCGTTCGACGAGACCGTCGGTGTACAGCAGCAGCGTGGCCCGGGGAGGGATGACGACGCGTGCCTCAGGACGCGGTCTGCCGGGCCGGACACCCAGCGGAATCGATCGGCCACCTTCCAGCAGCTGAGCGGTTCCGTCCGCGCCGACCAGCACCGGCGGTGGGTGCCCGGCGGCGGCATAACTCAGCTCGCCGGTGTCCGGTGAGAGCACCGCGCAGAACGCGGTGGTGCAGACGGCGCCGGGCAGATGGCCGGCGAAGCGGTCCAATCCGGTCAAGGCCGCCGCCGGGCTGGGGTTCTCCGTCAGCAGGGCGCGGCAAGCGCTGCGCAACTGTCCCATCACGGTGGCCGCGGCGAGACCGTGCCCTACGCAGTCACCGACGGCCAGGGCGATACGTCCGTCTTCGAGCTCGACGACGTCATACCAGTCACCGCCGACCTGCAGCGGGCTGTTGGCCGGCTGATACCGGGCGGCGAAGCCCTCGGGTAGCCGGTGTGGACCGAGGATCGCGTGCTGGAGCGCCAGCGCGACTTCCCGCTGCTGATCGATCTGATGCACCCTGGCGAGGCCTTGTCCCAGCCGTCCGGCCAGTACCGTCAACAAGGTCTCGTCTTCGGCGGTGATCGGCCGTGTTTCGGCCAGTTCGAGCCAGAGGACCAAGGCGCCACCCGGGTGCTGGAGCGAGATTCCGACCGTGCCGGGCTCGCCCGCCACGAGGCTCAGCGGGTGTGAGCCGCGCAAAGCGCTGACTGCCTGCCGGGATCGAGTTGCCAGGTCCTCCCAGCGCACCGGGTCGCCGACGATCACCGGATCGGTGTCACGGCCTTGTGCGGGAAAGAGGACGGCCAGCACCCGGCGTGCCTTCCAGACCCGGCGGAGCTCGTCCATCGCGGCGAGCAGAGCTTCGTCGACGGAGTCCGCCTGCGCGAGTTGCTGGTTCAGGCCGGAGAGGGCGCTCTGGCGCTGGACCGCGTAGTGCTCCGCGGTCACGTCGCGGAACGTGCCGACCGTGACACGTCTTCCGCTGTCGGGATCTTCGACCTGGTTGAAGCTGGCGGTGACCCACAGCCGGTGACCGTCGCGGTGGTCGACGGGGATGGTGTAGCTGCCACGCCGATCGCGCAGCACGGTGTCGAAGGCGTCGGAGACGAGCCGGTGCGCGTCGGGATCAGTGTCCGCGTCCGGCCACCACGGGTGGACCGGCTGGTACGGCAGGCTCTCCGGGCCGTATCCGAGGATCTCGGTGAAGGCGTTGTTGATCTCGACGACAGCTCCGTGTTCGTCACAGACGAAAAAGGCTTCCTGCAGCGAGTCGATCAGCGCGGCACGCCACCGGGCGGACCGCGCGCGCAAGCGGGCGAGTTCGACGTTCGCCCGGACGCGGGCCAGCAGTTCGGCCGAGGCGAACGGCTTGACGAGGTAGTCGTCGGCGCCGGCTCGCAGCCCCTCGATGGAGGCTTCCTGACCGGCTCGTGCCGAGAGCAGCAGGACGGGCACCGCGGCGGTGCGCGGTTCACCGCGCAGTCTCTCGACCAGGCCTAGCCCATCGAGACCCGGCATCATCACGTCGCTGATGAGGAGGTCCGGTGGTCTGGCACGAACGGCGTTGATCGCTTCACCGCCGTCCGCGACGGCCTCGACCACGTAGCCCGCCCCGGCGAGGAGCCGGGTCAGGTATTCGCGCATGTCCGCGTTGTCGTCGGCGATCACCACCCGGGCGGGGGTGGCCTGGCGCCACGCCGAGGTCTCGGCGGCCCCGGCGATGTCCGGTGTCTCGGAGGACCAGCGCCCGGCCTCCAGCACATACGGTTCCGAGGTGGAGCCGGAACCGGAACGGTCACCGGACTCGGCCAGCGAGCCGGCGGGGAGGTGAGCGGAGCCGAAAGGGAGCCGAACGGTGAACGTCGTGCCCACGCCTTCGGCGCTGTCCGCGTCGATGGTGCCACCGTGCAACTCCACGAGCTCACGCACCAGCGCGAGGCCTATCCCGCTGCCTTCATGTGAGCGGGCGCGGGTGTTCTCGATCCGGTGGAACCGCTCGAACAGATGCGGCATCTCCTTGGCGGGCACTCCTACCCCGGTGTCGGCCACGACGACGGTCGCCGTCGCCGCGTCCTGGGCCACGGTGACCATGATGGCGCCTTCGAACGTGAACTTCACCGCGTTGCTCAAGAGGTTGAAGACGACCTTCTCCCACAGATCGAGATCCAGGTACACCGGCTCGTCCAGGGCCGGGCACTCGACAGTGAACCGCAGGCCTGCCCGCTCGACGGCCGACTGGAACACGCCGGCCAGTTCCGCGGTCACGGCCGGGAGATCCACCGGTGCGAAGCTGGCCTGCATACGCCCTGCTTCGATCCTTGAGAAGTCCAGCAGCGTGTTGACCAGCTTGCTCAGCCGAGATCCGTTGCGGTGAACGACTTCCAGGTCCGCGCGAACGGCGTCGTCCAGGCTCGACGCGCTCGAAAGCAGCCCTTTCACCGGCCCCATGATCAAGGTGAGCGGGGTGCGGAACTCGTGGCTGATGTTCGAAAAGAAGACCGTCTTCGCCCTGTCCAGTTCCGCGAGTTCCTCCGCGCGCCGCTGCTGCGCCTGATAGCTGCGGGCACTGGTGATCCCGGCGGCGATGTGCGTCGCCACCAGTTCGATGAAGCCGCGGTAGCCGTCGTCGAGGTCGCGATACCGGTTCAGCCCGGCCACCAGGAACCCTTGGGGCACGCCTCCCTGCTGTCTCAGCGGAATGACCAGGGCCTGGGTGGGAGGCGCGGGCCACTCCCCGGCAGGCAGCCCGGCCGTCGTGTCTTCGTCGAGATCGATCAGCACCGTCCCGCCCTCGGCCATCTGCTTCACCGGCAACTCAGGCGACGGCACGGTAACCCCCGCCGCGAGGCCGGTCGACGCGGCTTGCCGAGCCGACCCGTCGTCGTCGAACAGGTAGATCAGGGTGAAAGGAAGGTCACGGGTGTTCCGGCTGAGCTGGCCGACGGCGAAGGCGAGCACCTGGGCTTCGGTGGTGATCACACTGGGGTCCGAGCCGAGGTCTCGCAGCGTCGCCATCCGGCGCTCGCCGATGATCCGGTCGGTCTCCTCGCTCACCACGCACAACAAGCCGACCACCTGGCCGGTGTCGTCGTACAGCGGGCTGTAGGAGAACGTGTGGTAGCTCTCCTCCAGATAGCCGGAGCGCTCGACGAACAGCAGCAGACCTTCGTCCCAGGTCGCCTTGCCGGTGGACAGCACGGTTTCGACGCGCGGGCCGATGTCGTCCCAGATCTCCGCCCACACCTCGTTGGCCGGGCGACCGAGTGCCCACGGGTACTTCCGTCCCAATGAGTTGTGCCGATAGGCCGAGTTGCAGGCGAAGGTGAGGTCCGGCCCCCACGCCATCCACATGGAGAACCGCGACGACAGCAGGATGCCGACAGCCGTCCGCAAGCTCAGCGGCCACCCGTCGGGTCGTCCGAGCGGAGTGGCCGCCCAGTCCACCTCGACCAGATCGCGACCCACCTCGCCATCCGCGGCGAACACGTCGATCCGGCCGCTCACGGCATCTTCAGAAGGCACTCGACGCTCTTTCCTGTCCCACGCTCGCCACGGCGGCCGCGTTCCTCTCGCGATCGCGGTATACCCGCTGAGGGCCCCGATGACGCGTTCGATGACCGAGCTGGTTTCGGCCGGTCGTGCCGGGGTAACAGGAGGCGAACAGGAAACAGGCCAGCCCTCAGGGAGTCGCTTGATGAGCACAATCACCAAGTCCGTCGACGTCGAGGCGCCGGTCACAGACGTCTACAACCAGTGGACCCAGTTCACCGAGTTCCCGCGCTTCATGGAAGGCGTGGAACGCATCGAGCAAAGCGACAACACCCACACCCACTGGACGATCAGCATCGCCGGGGTGACCCGCGAATTCGACGCGGCCGTCACCGAACAGCACCCGGACGAACGGGTCGCCTGGAAATCCGACGACGGCCCGACCCACGCCGGAGTCGTCACCGTGCACCGCCTCGACGAACGTGCAGCGGCTCTCTGACGAGATCGCGAGCCGCAAGCGGACCTGATCCGAAGCCAAGGGCCTCGTTTGATCAGGAGCTAAGACTTTTGAGCAACCTCTGCCGTTCGAACGGAGGTCACGCGGCAGACGGCAGCCGTGAGACGTGGACAGTCCCTCAAGAGGCCCCGGCCGGGTCACGTTCTGTGGAAAATCGAGGACGACGTGGTGCCCAGCTGCTCGGACGGCGTAGCCAGACTTGAGGCCAAGGTTTTGCCCTCGTGGCATGAAATCCGGTGTCCGGTCTTCGGGAGATGACCTCAGAGCGCCTCCAGCTCATGACATCGTGAACACAGGCGGCCGATCGCGCCGCGAGATCGATTACCGGTTCGACATTTATGGCACACCACTATGCTCATCGGATGGAATTCACCGTCGACCAGCTTGCAGGCTACGGTGACCGAGACCTTGACGCCGACCTGGCCCGCTGGTTCCCGGACCGGCCACCTATCCGGATCACTGAGCCGATCCGGCCGATCGAGCCGTTCCTCGCCCGGCTACCGCAGGACGCCGCCGCGGCGCTCGCAGCGTTCGACCGCAGAGTCAGGTCGGGGACGCTGCCGTGGGTCGTCGACGTGACCGACGACTCCTACGGGTTCGACTTCGCCGGCAACGACTGCCAGATCCTCGACTCCGACTACGAGACAGCCCTCTCCGATGACGACGTGTGGTCCATCGCCTCCGACGGCGGCGGAAACCTCTACGTCGTGCTGACCAACGGCCGCGTCGCCGTCTGGTTCCACGAGGAAGAGGTCATCGAGGCGAACACCCAGTTCGACAACCTCGATGTCTTCCTCTACTCGATCGTGCGCTACCAAGCCGTTCGGGCACACGCACTGGATCGCGCCGCCGTCGAGGCCGACTTTCATGCCCTCGCCCAGCCCGGCGCACTGGAACCAGAAGTGGGTCTCCTCGCGTACCTGCGCTAGCGCTCAACGCCCTGGTTCACCCCGCAGGCCGTGCACCAACGGCGCATTGCCGCACCACCGAGGCCTGGTAGACAACGCCACCGCGGTAGCGGACCAGGCCACCGTTCCCGAGCGCAGCACATGCGTCGCGCCGATACGTCCGTTTCACACGGTGGACTCGGATTTCGACGTGCCGGGGTCCGCGAATCGTGTGTGGAGACCGGACCGCGGTCGAGCCGGCCCCGCTGTTCCGTTCGTGCAACACAGGTCTCGGCGGCGTCGGCTCGGCTCTCGGCCTGCGTGACTAGCTGGGTGCCGACCTCTCGCCAACCTGGGCTCTTTACTCTCTGCAGTCCTCTTCAGACAGTCCACTTTCGACCATACGAGAGACTGCGACTCCGAGACTGGATGCCACATCAGTCGTTTGCCGCCGCTTGTTTCCCGCGCGCATCCACAACGAGACCCGCATGCCCGGTGTCGCCATGAGAAGCCACCGTGAGGATGGCGTCGGCGAATGAGGTCTTCTCCGCCAGCCTGTGGCTGATCGCGGGGAGGGAGCCGGCGAACGTGGCCTCGTCGAACGACACGGTGCGGGTGATCGTGGCCTGGTCGAACGAGGCAGGGCCGGTGAACGTCGCACCTGTGAACCTCGCGCCGCGGGCGAACGTCGCGCCACCGAACCCGGCTTCACCGGTGAACGTCGCGCCGTCGAACTGTGCGTCTTCGGTGAACGTCACGCGGCCGAACCACGCATCATCAGTGAACATCACGTCGCCGAACCTCGCGTCTTCGGTGAACGTCGCACCCGTGAACCGCGCGCCGCGGATGAACCTCGTGCCGTCGAACCACACGTCGCGGGTGAACTTCGCGCCGTCGAACTCAGCGTCGCCGAGAAACGTCGCCTCGAGGAAGCGAGCGTCGCCGATGAACGTCGCACGGCCGAACCAGGCATCACCGGCAAACGTCGCCTCGGGGAACCGGGCGATGCCGGCGAACCTCGCACCGTCGAATCGGGTGGTGCCGGCGAACGTCGCGCCGCCGAACCAGGCGTCGCCCTGGAACTGCGCGTCGTAAAACCAAGCATCGGTGAACGTCGCAGCACCGAACGAAACAGTGCCGGTGAATGTCGCGCCACGGAACCGCGGGTTGCCGTCGAGAGTCGCTCGAATGAAGCGGGCGGTCCGTAGCCGGCAATTGCTCAGGTCGAAGGCGATGAGGCGGGCGTTGGTGAGGTCGAGGTCGATACCGTCCCAGAACGCGCTGCGGTCGGAAGGGTTGAGGTGGCCGGTGAGAATGCGTTGCCCGGTGAGCCGTACCTCGCGTTCCTGGAACGATGCTTGACGTTGTGCCGGATCTGACTCCGCCGGGCCGGACTCGGATCCGGGCGGTGTGTAAGGCATGCGCAGGTAGGCGCAGATGACGTTGACGATGCTCTGCCGCTGCGCGGGGTTGTTGTGCGCGAGTCGTTCGAGTGCGTAGAGACCGGCCAGGCGGACAGGGGCTTCGGCAGAGCCGAGTTGGTCGGCGGCTTTGGTGTAAAGCTCGGTGACGTTCTTCTCGGTCGAGTCGGTTTCGCTGTGCCATTGCCGCCGTACCGCCAGCAGTAGCGCGAAAATGCCCGTCGTGCCCGCGCCGATGCCAAGCCCTGTCTTGATCGCGTCGACCCGCGCGGCACCCGGATCCTTCGCCGCCGAAGCCTCCCCCAGCAGCCAGCTGGTTGCGCCCCAGGCCACGACGACCACCACGATCGCGGCGGCCAGGACGACCCACCAGCTCATCCCCGCCGCCCGGGTCCCGGAAGCGCGTGGCCCCCGCATCCGCCACCCAGCGGCGACCACCCCTGCCGCGGCGACGGCGAACAGTGCCAGCGTCATCGCGCGCGGACGCGCCCACTGAGCCAACGTCGGCCAGTCGACCCATCCGAACAGCAGTGTCATCCCGGCAAGCAGCGCCGCCGCGCTGAGCAGCAGAGCCCCGCTCGCCGACTTTCCTCTCGTCACTTACGGACAGTCGTCCGCGACCCACGCGACGCTACGCCGTCCGCACGATCGGCGTTGACCTTCGCCGGCCTTGCCTCACTTTGGGGTGCGCGACGTCGCTTCCCCCGATCCGGCCTCCCAGGAGAACGGGCGGTGGTGCACGATGCGTTCACGGGCGCCCGCGACGACGTCGGCCGGGTCGCGGGCCTGGCCGATGGCGTGGAGAATCCGGGCGGCCGCGCCGGTCAGCAGCGAATACACCACGACCGGGGCTTCGTCCTCGCCGGGAAGCTCGACCGGCAGTATCGCCATGCTCATGTCCCGCATCGCCTCGTGCGGCGGGACCGGACCGGAGAACGCGTTCCGGAGATGTCCTGCGGTGATCACGGCGTATCCCGGTCCCCGCTGTGCGATGTCGGTGTAGTCGGCCGGGGCGCTGTCGCTGAGCATGTGCATGACCATGAGGTCCAGGTCGCCACTCGCCCGGCATTCGGCCGCTGTCCCCCGCACCGCCATCTCCGTCAGCCGGAGCGGCCCGGCCTTCGACGCCGGGAAGCCGGTCGTGCGGGTGAAGTACCGGTGGTCGAACACGCGGGCGAGCACCACGAGCTCGTCGGCCCGACCGCCGTCACCGTCCCCGACGACCCTGGCGAGCCGGGTGACTTCATCGATGAGCGCGTCGTCGCCGAGCGCAGCAGCGGCGTCGAACATCGGTCGCCATGGAACATCGTGCACATTCACGCTGGCAGAGCTCCCCCTCGGATCGCGTCGCCGGACCACGACGGCCCAGCCTAAACCGATTCTCGCCGGAGGATGCCCCACCCGGTCGAACGAACGCGCCTGAGCCCTGCTGGCGGACCGCGCACGATCGGGCGAAGTCGGGCGATCGTCCCGCTCGGATCGCGAGGCGGAACGGATCGGCCCTTTACCGTGCCCGTCATGGACGACGACGAGCGGGCGCGGGCGCGACGTGTGCTCACCTTCGCTCTCGACGTGGCGATGCAGATGTTCCGCCAAGGCATCGAAACCGACGTCATCGTGCGCACCCTCCGCCGGCTCGCGGCCGCGGGCGGCGTCGAGGAGCTGCGGATCTCCGTGGGCGTCCGGGCCATCCATCTCCAGTACTGTCCGCACGCGCACGGCGAACCGGTGGTACTGCTGGGAAGCGTCGAGGCGAACGACGCCCGTGACATCGGGCGGATGGAAGACCTGGAAGCACTGGCGGTCCGCGCCGGCACCGGCGAGATCACGCCGGACGAGGCCGAGCGCACGATCGAAAAGCTTGCGACGGCGGGCCCCACCTGGCCGTGGTACGTCAGTTTGCTCGGCGGGTGCCTGCTCGCGGCGATGATCTGCCTGCAGGCCAACGGCACCGTCCTCGCCGCGGCGGTGGCGGCCGCGCTGTTCGTGCTCGCCAACCGCGTCGGGTGGGCGCTGGGCATGGTCGGTATCGCGGAGTTCTTCCAGATCGCGGCCAAGGCGAGCACCGTGCTCGTCGCCACGATCTCGCTCCTGTCGCTCGCTTTGCTCGACGGGCACGAGGCCGCGAGCCTCGCCGCGGCCAATCTCGTCCTGCTGCTGCCGATCCTGACCCTGGTGTCACTCGTCGAAGACGCCGTCGGCGACTACCACCTGATGGCGGCCGCGCGCGCCGTCACGGTCCTGCTGCTCACCGGGGCGATCGTCACCGGCGTCATGGTCGTGGTCTCGGTGGCGAACGGACTCGACATCCTCGGCGAGGCGGGCCGGGTCCAGCTGGCCGCGCTGCCGCTCGCGCTGGTGCCGGTGACCGCGATGGTCGGCTCCCTCGGCAACGCGATCCTGATGGGCACCCCCGCGCGCCGGTGGCCGCTCGCCTGCGGAGCCGGTGTCGTCACCTCCCTGGTGAACTGGGTGGGACACTCGGCGCTCGGTCTGGCCGCGCCGCTGGCGATCTTCCTCGCGACCACGGTGCTGGGCGTCCTGGCCGGCGCGGCGGCACGGATACTGCGGGTACCGACTGCCGTCGTCACGATCCCCGGGCTGACCGGTGCCGTGCTGCCGGGCCCCGCGCTGTACCTGAGCCTGTCGCAGGTCTTCGCCCAGGTCCCCGGCGCGTGGACCGCCGTGGCCGAAGCGACCGTCTCCACCGCGGCGATCGGCGTCGGCGTCGTCCTCGGCCTCCAGCTAGCGGTACTGCGCCGCACCGTGAGCCGCGGCCCGGAGCTGCGCTGACGGGCAATCGCAGATCTCAACGCCCCCGGCATGTTCCGGCGTCCTCGTGCTCAATGTGGATTCACGTCCTTCATTCGACTGCCGGAATCGACTAAGGGGCTTGGCTCTCACCCAGCTGTTTGGCCATTGCGGTGGCAGCTTCGTTGAGTTCGTGCAACGCGGCCTTGCTCAGCCGTTCGCCTTCGATGGTGGCGGTGCGGTCGCCGACCTTGGCGGTGATCTTGACCTTCATGCCCCGCGTTCGCAGGTACGCCACGAGCGAGGTGGTGACCGCACCGATGCCACCGCTGGTGAGCACGACCGACACGGTGTCGAGCACCTGTCCCATGGCGTGTTCGGGCATCGGCTGCCGGTGCATCGTCACGCGTCCGCGCAAGTCGTCCTCGGCGTTCAGCCACGCTCGCAGGGCAAGCGCGTCGTCTTCGCCTTCCACGGTGATCAGCACAGTGCTACCGGTCATGGTTCGGAATGGTAGGTCGGGCGGGTAGCCGTGTGCAGCCGATCGCCCGAAACCGCCTCCCGCGGTGTGGGAAAATCGCACGATGGCGGTTCTCCCCGATGCGGCTGGAACACACGCGGTCCTGATCGGTGTCAGCGAGTACGACTCTCTGCCAGACCTACCTGGTGTGGCCAACAACCTGACCACCCTGCGCGAGCTGTTCACGGCCCGTGACGTGCTGGGACTTCCCGAGGACAACTGTGTGCTGCTGACCGGTTCCGTGACACCGGACGACCTGGACCGGGCGATCTCAGGTGCCGCAGCGGCGGCGTCGGACACGCTGATCGTCTACTACTCCGGTCATGGGCTGATCGACGAACACGACGGAACGCTGTATCTGGCTTCGCGGAACACCGAGACCACACGGGTCCACGCGACCGCCACACCGTACGAATGGATCCGCCGGGCGATCATGCGTGGCCCGGCGCGTCGGGTCGTGATCCTCGACTGCTGTTTCAGCGGGCGCGCGTTGAACAGCATGGACGGCCGTCAGATCGCCGCGATGGCAGCGGCGGAAGGTACCGCCGTGCTCGCCGCCGCACACGAGAACCGGATGGCGGTCGCCCCGCAGGACGAGCCGCACACCGCGTTCACCGCCGAGCTGGTCCAGTTGCTCGGCAAGGGAATTCCCGACGGGCCGGAACTGCTCGACGTCGACGAAGTGTTCAATGTCGTGTCCCGAGCGCTACGCGCCAAGGGGCGGCCGATCCCGCAGGGCGCGTTCCGGAACACGGCGAAGGACCTGGCGTTGGGCCGAAACCGGGCGTGGGTGCGGCCGGATGTGGTGATCCACCAGCCGCCGACGGCGCACGGAAGCGGATCGGGGGCCGGGCGCGGCCAGTCCGTCCTGACCATCAGCGAAGAGATCTGCGAGGCGATGATCGCACACGTCCGGCGGGTCTACCCGCGGATAGCGTGCGGGATGGTCGTGGGGCCGAAGGCGACTGGTCTTCCGGAGCGGCTGATCGAGATCACCAATCGCTCGACCGTCCCCGTGTTCTGGGAATTCGACCCCTTCGAACAACTTCAGGCGTTCAAGGAGATGGCTGAGAACGACGAGGAACACGTCATCCTTTACCACTCCCGCGTCGAGGCGGGTGCGTACCTGTCCAAGGCGGACGTGACCTACCTGGACGAGGAACGCTCGGGCCGCCACCTGGTCATCGTGGCGATCCCGGACCCGGACAGCATCGAACTCCGGGCCCACCGGGTCGCCGAGTCGCGCATCATGGAGGAAGAGATCCGCGTCGTACGGTCGTACCCCTAGTGCTGCCACCGACGTGCGGCCGAGTTCGGCGGCTGTGGCGAGACTCGTTACTCCGCAGGAACGACGCGTACCAGGTGCTTGATCTCCTGGAACGCTTCAAGGCTCCGCGGACCGTTGAGGCGGCCGATTCCGCTCTGCCCGAAGCCGCCTTCCTCGAACTCGTCGCGGACAACCGCCCAGGCGTTGGTCCACACCGACGCGGCGAGGCCGAATTCGGTGCTGTTCGCCAACCGCGCGGCCTCGTCCTCGGTGCGGAAGACTTCGAAGGTGGCGACCGGGCCGAACACCTCACACTGCACGATGTCGTCGTCGGGGCCATCCGTGAGCGGGCCCCCGCGCACCAGCACCGTGGCCGTCAGAGACCAGCCGAGCGCTCGGGCACGGCGATGCAGACCAGGAGAGGCAAGGACGGCAGCTTGATCGAGAGCGCCATCAACGCGGTGGCCACGCCGACCACCCTCTTCCGCGCCGACCCGGTCCAGGAATGGGTCGCGCTGCTCAAGACCGCGGCCACCCGGGTCGAGGAGGAAATCGCGACACGATGTCCCGAGGTGTGCCTCGAAATCGTTCGCGTACCTACTGTCCTGGTCTCACGGTGGGTCAGAGGTTGATGGCCAGCCACAGCGCCAGCCACGCGAGCAAGGCGATGACCCCGCCCACGCCGGCGGCCAAGAGAACACGCCGGATCCCGAGTGTTTGATCGACGGAGACCGCCAAGGCGGCTTCGGCCGTCGGTACCACGACTTCATCGCTCATGACAGGGAGGTACCTCGCGCGGCGCGGTCTAAACCACCGAATTCACGCCGATCGGCGGATCGGTTCGTCACCGACTCGTGGTCGCCCAGCGGCCGAGAAGGACCGTCAGCCGGCCGGGCCGAGCACCGCGTCGTCGAGCCGGGGCGGGTACGGGCCGTAGGCGTTGTCCTTCGCGCCGCGGCCCCGGACGGCCGGGATCGCGAACAGGGCTTTGAGCAGCTTCGGGGGTGCCGCACCACGACCGCGTTCCCGTGCCCTGGCGGCGCGGCGCTCGATCCTGGTCTGCTGCGCCTGGACTTTCTCGATCGCGGGCAGCCGGTCCCCTTGGATCGCCGCGAGGTCTTCTTCGACGGGTCCGCCGCGGCGGAAAGCGGGGACGAGACGGTTCGCCGCGGCGACGGCGTCCTGGACGGCCATGAGGATGCCGTTGCCGCCGACGGGTGAGATCACGTGCGCGGCGTCGCCGAGGAGGAGCAGCCCCGGCCGGTGCCAGGTGCGGACCCGCGAGATGTCCACCGACAACAGCGTGGTCTGCGAGAAGTCGGTGAGCAGGTGCGCCCGGTCCGCCAGCCAGGGGACGTGGTGACGCAGGAAAGCCTGGATCGGCTCCACGCTGCGGTCGCGGACTCGCGAGTAGGTTCCCTTCGCGACGCTGTAGCCGACCTGCCAATCCCGGACGCCGCCCAGGACACCGACATAGCTGTCCTTCCCGTAGTAGAGAGCGAGGTCCGCGTCGGGCGGGTCGTGCGGGGCACGGGGAAGGCGGAACCAGAGGATGTCGGTCGTCGCGCCGAGCGGGACGGCGGGGAGGTCCGCCAGCCGCCGGACCGTGGAGAACCGCCCGTCCGCGCCCACGATCAGCCGGGCGGAGACGTCGCCGCCGCGATGCCGGACGCCGGTGACCGCACCGGAGTCGTCGGTCAGCAGCCCGGTCACCTTGGCGTTCGTCTCCAGCGAAAAACCAGGCAACCGCGACGCGCGTTCGGCGACGTAGTCCAGGAATCGGACCTGCGGCATCAGCGCCACGAAGTTGTACGAGGTGTCGAGCCGGTCGTAGTCGGCGACGCTGTAGGCCCCGGCGGCGGTGTGGAAGCGGAAGGACGTCGCCTTGAAGTGCTCCTGGGCGAGCAGTCCGTCGGCGAGGCCCAGCCGCGCGAACAGTTCCAGGGTGTACGGGTGCAGCGAGTCGCCGCGGAAGTCGCGATCGAAGTCGGATCGCGACTCCAGGACCCGGACCGTGATCCCGCCCCTGGCCAGCAGATATCCCAGTACGAGACCACCTGGCCCGCCACCGGCGACCACCACCTCGACGCGGTCGCTCACTCCCGCTCCCCCAGCGAAAAGACGGCCATCTTCGGCAGTGCGCCGGTGATCTCTTCGAGCGAGGCGTCCTGGGCGACCGGAAAGGCGCTGACGGCCCAGGGAGCGCTCATCGCCCGGAGATACTGCCGGACCACCGCAGCCGCTTCCGCCCCGGCGACCGGCCGGGCTTGGCGCTCGAACCGCCGTTCACCGTCCAGGAGCACGCACGCAGGCTCCTCGGACAGGTTCCGGACCCAATCGCGGTCCCGCTGCGGCGCGATCAGGAACCAGTCACCGTCGCGCTGGACGACGGCCAACGGGACGAGCCGCGGCCGGCCGCTGACCCGTCCGCGGGTCTCCACCACGCGCAACGCGTAACCGCCTTCGAGAAGCGGCTCTCCGGCTTCGGCCCGGAGCTTGTCCACCATCGCGGCGTTGACCGAACGGAAGTCCATGCCCAGCTCCTCGGATGAAATCGCTAGATTGTCTAGCGAAAAGTATGATCCGACGGTGACCGTCCCGCACGACGAACCCGCGGCCAGGATCAACCGCAGCCTGCTCGACCTGCTGGCCGAGGCCGGCCCCGCGGAGCGCGCCCTCGCCGCCCGGCTCGGGATCGGGGTGACCGACGCCCGCGCGCTGCAACACCTCGCCGTCGCGAGCACTCCGACCGGGACCGTCGAACTGGGCAACCGGCTGCACATCCGCTCCGCCTCAGCCGCCGTGCTCGTCGACCGGCTCGAAAACAGCGGTCACCTCCAGCGGCGCCCGCATCCGACCGACCGTCGCCGGGTGCGTCTGGCAGTCACCGGCTCCGCACAGGAGCAGGTCCGCACCGCCCTGCGACCACTTCTTCAGCACATATCGGCCCTGATCGACCAGCTCGGCCCCGACCAGGCCACGACGATCGCGGACTTCCTGGGCGACGTGGTCACCGCCCTTCGCGGATACAGCGACGAAACCGACCGAGACGTGACCTAGGATTTTTCGGAGCGGAGACGCTGGTCGTAGCCTCGCTGGGACTTCTGGATTTCGTCGGTGTGGGCGACCGTCCAGTCGTACAGCCGGCCGAACGGCTCCCGGAGGGATTCGCCGAGCGGGGTGAGGGAGTACTCCACCCCGACCGGTGAAGTCGGCAGCACCCGCCGCTCGATCATCCCGTTGCGTTCCAGACGGCGCAGGGTCTGGGTCAGCACCCGCTGGGTCACGCCTTCGAGGCGGCGTTTGATGTCGTTGAACCGGCGAGGCGTTTCGAGGACATCCATCGCCATCATCGACCACTTGTCGGCGATCTGGTCGAGAATCGGACGGCTGGGGCAGTCGGCCCGGTAGACGGTGCCGGTGTCCGCGCCGGTGCCAGGAGCAGTCATGCCGGGTATCCTCCGCGATCCTAACGATGCCGAAAGTGCGTTCTTGACGCAGATCGATCCACGCCGGAATCTAGGTATACATCAGGAACCTAGATGCCTGCCAGGTACGGATCGGAGTTCTGCATGCACCACGACGCCTACGCGACCCTGCGAGTGAGCCGCGAGGCCGGCATCGTCCGCGTCACCCTCGACAACCCACCCGTCAACGTCCTCGACGTCGCTCTCATGACAGACCTCCGGCGGCTGCTGACCACGTTGCGAGAAGACGACTCGGCCCGGGTGATCGTGTTCGACAGTGCCGATCCGGAGTTCTTCATCGCCCACGTCGACATGTCCCTGGTCGACGCGCCGGACGCCTTCGACGAACTCGCGGCCGAGGGGCCCGCGGGGGTCAACGTCTTCCAGGCGCTGGGGGACTTGTTGCGGCACCAGCCTCAGGTGACGATCGTCAAGCTCACCGGCCTGGCGCGCGGCGGAGGGGCGGAATTCGTCACGGCCGCGGACATGGCGTTCGCGGCGATCGGCACCGCCGGAATCGGCCAGATCGAGGCCCTCATGGGAATAGTGCCCGGCGGCGGAGGCACCCAGTACCTGGCCGGCCGGATCGGCCGCAATCGCGCTTTGGAGGCGGTGCTCAGCGCCGACCTGTACGACGCGCGGACCGCCGAACGCTACGGCTGGGTCAACCGGGCACTCCCCGCCGACGAGCTCGACGACGTCGTCGATCGCCTTGCCCGCAACATCGCCGCACTGCCCGATGGCGTGGTCGCCGCGGCGAAACACGCCCTCGCCCCCGACGATCTCGCCGAGGGCTACCGGCGAGAACACGACGCCTGGGCGGGCCAGTTCGTCCGGCCCGCGGCCGAACGGTTGATCCGAGCCGGCCTGGCCCACGGCGCCCAGACCCGCGATGGCGAACGCGATCTGGAGGGCTTGCTCCGCAAGCTGGCAGGCTGATCGGCCAGCCACCCGGGTTCGGGGTTTCGAGTGGCTCAGCGGCCGCGGAACCGTGCCGCCAGCGCGGCGATCGGCGACCGCCGGGTCCGGACCGGAAGCCTGCCGGAGGTGATGTCTTCCAGCAGGGTCGCCACGGTTTCCCGCGCGCAGGTGCGGTTCGCGCCGATCCCGCCCGAGGGGCCGCGTTTGATCCAGCCGACCACGTAGGCGCCGGTCTGTCCGTCGACGCGGCCGGCGGTGTTCGGGATCGTGCCGCGGTCGTCGTCGAACGGGAGTCCCGGCACGGGGACACCGCAGTACCCGACCGCGCGCACGACCTGGCCGGCGTCGATCTCGACCGGTCCGTCCGGACCGGTGACGCGCAGACCGCGCACCTGCGTGTCCCCGATGATCCCGGTGGGCGCGGAGTGGAAACGCAGGACGACGCGGCGTCCGTCCGTTTCCGGCGGCGCGGACCAATCGACGGTCTCGCGACCGAGGTCGCGCAGCAGTTTCGCCTTGCCGGTGCCCGCGTCGATCGCGGCCGTGGTGCGCGGGTCCGCGTCGTCGACGACGAGCGGCACGTCCGAGCGCCCGGCCAGCGCGAGCAGTTCCGGGGAGGTGCAGGCGGCGTCTTCCGGTCCACGCCGGGCGAGCAGCACGACTTCCCGGATCTTGCTGGTGCGCAAGCGTTCCAGCGCGTGCGGGGCGATCGTGGTCCCGGTCAGCGCGTCCGGGTCGGCGGTCAGGATCCGGGCCACGTCGAGGGCGACGTTGCCGGTGCCGACCAGCACGACTCGTTCCGCGGACAGGTCCACCGCGTTCGCGGGGACGTCCGGGTGTCCGTTGTACCAGCCGACGACAGTGGTCGCGGCGATGCTGCCGGACAGTTCTTCGCCGTCGAGACCGAGGCCGCGCGCGGACGAGGCACCGACCGCGTAGACGACGGCGTCGTGGCGCTCGGCCAGTTCGTCCACGGTGACGTCGCGGCCGACCTCGGTGCCCAGCCGCAGCCGCAGCCGCGGGTGGTCGTGAAGCCGCGAGAAGGTCTCGCCGATCCGTTTCGTGGCGGGGTGGTCCGGGGCGACGCCGAAGCGGACGAGCCCGCCCGCGACCGGCAGCCTGTCGATCAGGGTGACCCGCGCGTTCGTGTGCAGGAGCAGGTCCTCGACGGCGTACATACCGGCCGGGCCGGTGCCGACGACGGCGATGTCCGGCGGCGCGAAGTCGCTCGGGATGGCCCTGTCGAACGTCGGCGGGGTCCAGCGGTGGAAGTTCGGCGCCGGGTCGGCTGACGAGACGACCTCACGGTCCGCGAAGTACTCCGCGTTGATGCCCGCGTAGACCTGGAGCGGTCCGGTCAGCAGATCCGCCGGGAAGATCGCGTCCACCGGGCAGGCGTCCGCGCAGGCACCGCAATCGATGCACGACGCCGGATCGACGTAAAGCATCTCGGTGGTGCCGAAATCGGGCTCGTCCGGCGTCGGATGGATGCAGTTGACCGGGCAGACCGACACGCAAGTGGCGTCGCTGCAACAGGTCTGGGTGATCGCGAAGGCCATGTCAGATCAGGTTCGCCCGCTTGTAGAACACCAGAGCGGGCCGGGTGAGCAGACCGCACGAGCCGAGGAACTCCATCAGACCGGCGCAGCTGGAGCGCATCATCGACTTGTGGTGTTCGTTGGCCTTCGCCTCGCGCAACGCGCGCGTGGTGTCGAGTCCCGCGTTCTTGTAGACGTCGCGGTTGACCATGCTGCTGACGATGAAGTACGACGCGATCGCGATGACCAGCGCGTTGATCCGGCGGCGCACGGGGCCGGCGCCCTCCAGCTGCTCACGGGTCTCTTCCCTGGCGAACTTCATGTGCCGGGACTCTTCGACCACGTGGATGTTGTTGATGGTGCGCACGAACGGGACCACGCGCTCGTCACGCATCCAGTCGCGCTGCATCACGTCGAGGACTTCTTCGGCGACGAGGATCGCCGCGTACGCCGCTTCGCCGGTGGCCGTCGCCTTGAAGACGCGGCCGAGCTCGACGGCGAGCTTGCGCGGGCGGTACGGCGGCGCGCCGAGCTTCGCGGCGCCGCGGGCGAACATGATCGAGTGACGGCATTCGTCGGCGATCTCGGTGAGCGCCCACTGGAAGGCCGGGTCGGTCGGGTCCTTGGCGTAGAAGTCACGCAGCACCATCTGCTGGAGGATCATCTCGAACCAGATCCCGGTGCTCGCGACCGAAGCGGCTTCCTGGCGTGTGAGCTCCTTCTGCTGCTCGGTGCTCATCTCGGCCCAGTAGCTCGTGCCGTAGAGAGTGCTCCACTCCGGGCTCGCGCCGTGGAAGTCCTTGTCCAGCGGCGTCTCCCAGTCCACTTCGGTGGCCGGGTCGTAGGACAGCATCGCGGACGAATCGAGAAGCCGCTGCGCGGTCTCGCGGCGGCCCGCCTCGGCCGTCTCCGCGGTGCGCGGCACATCGATGCTGGTCATACGGACCTCCCTGACAACGTCGGCTGGGTGTACGGTTTAAGCGTTACCGAGATTCACTGTTACCTAAGGTAACACCTAAATGGCCGTCAAGGCCACCCGCCCCGCCGATCAGCGAGGAGCCCGACCTTGACCACACCCAGCCGCGTCGGCTCCTTCGATCACGACGGCCTCGTCTTCGACGTGCGCGACACCGGACCGCTGGACGGTCCCGTCGTCGTCCTGCTGCACGGATTCCCGCAGACCAGCACTTCGTGGGCGGAGACCGCCGCGCTGCTCAACGACCGGGGATACCGCACGATCGCGCCCGATCAGCGCGGCTACTCACCCCGCGCGCGTCCGCGGGGCCGCTTCGCCTACCGGTCGAGCCGTCTCGTGGGCGACACCGTCGCGCTCATCGACGCCATCGGAACCGGACCAGTTCACCTGGTCGGGCATGACTGGGGCGCCAACGTCGCCTGGGCGACCGCGGCCCGGCGGCCGGACCTGATCAGGTCCCTGACCAGCGTGTCGGTCCCCCACGCCGGGGCTTTCCTGCGCGCGATGGTGACCGGCGACCAGCTCGTCCGGTCGTCCTACATGGCCTTCTTCCAGATCCCCTGGCTGCCCGAACGCGCCATGCGGTCCCGGCCGCGGCTCCTCGACCGCACACTCGCCAAAACCGGGATGACCACGGCCCAGATCTCCCGGGTCCACCAGGAGATCTTGCTCGCCGGCGCGCTGACCGGCGGGCTGAACTGGTACCGCGCGATGTTCTTGCAGAGTCCGGCTGGCTTGCGCGGCCGGGTTTCCGTGCCGACCACCCATGTCTGGAGCGACGGCGACACGGCCCTGTCCCGCCGGAGCGCCGAACTCGCCGGGCAGTACGTCGACGGCGAGTACCGGCTCGAGATCCTGACCGGTGTCAGTCACTGGGTTCCCGAAGAGGCGGCCGCGACGCTGGCCGCCATCATCGACCGCACCGCGACGGCCGCGGTTCACGCTGCCTGAAGGAAGTGGTCGTGAGTGGCGTTTCGGGTTCTAACCC
>NZ_JBFBGL010000029.1:0-105213 GCF_040684635.1 Amycolatopsis sp. NPDC089917
CCTGGTCTCCCAGTCTCCCCTGGGCGAGGGCCGGGTGGTCGGCCTGTGTCATCTGTTTCTGTTACATATCAACCACCCACCCCACCACCCCCCCCCACCCCGGCCCACTACCCGATGTACCGCCGACCGGGAGCCATCTGGCCGCCACCGGGATTCGGCGTCAGGATGGCGGCGTGGCAGAGATCGTTCACGACGAGAGCACCCGGTCCTGGCTCATCCGCACCGCGGCCACGAGCTACGCGCTCAGGCTGACCGAGGACGACGCGCCCTCGCACGTCTACTGGGGCCCGGCGCTCACCCCGGACCAGCTCGCCGACGTCCTCCCTCGAACCAAGGAACGCTGGGACGCCTTCAACGATCCCAACGAGGGCCTCGACGAACTCGCCGCGGACGGCGGAACCCGCTACTGGACCCCCGCCCTCCAGCTCCGGTTCGCCGACGGGACCCGCGCCCTCGAATGGCGCTACCTCGGCCACGACATCGACGGCGGACAGCTGCTCGTGCACTTCCGCGACCGCCACTACCCCCTGCGGATCGCGCTCGGCTACCGCGTCCCGGCCGGCACCGACGTCGTCGAACGCTGGACCGAACTCACCCACGACGGCCCGGACGGCCCGATCGAGGTCGTCCGGGCCGACTCGGCGACCTGGGTCCTGCCGGTCCGACCGGACTACCGGATCAGCCACGTCACCGGACGCTGGGCCGCCGAAAGCCAGTTGCTGCGGGAGCCTGTTCCCCATGGTGAGACCACGTTCGGCAGCAGGCGCGGTATCACCAGCCACCACGCCAATCCGTGGGTGATGCTCGACGACGGCGAGGCGACCGAACGGCACGGCGAGGTCTACAGCGCCGCGCTCGCGTGGAGCGGTTCGTGGCGGATCACCACCACCCGCTCGTCCACCGGCAGGCTCACCGTGACCGGCGGCTTCGGCCAGGACGGCGTCGTCCCCCGGCTCTTCCCCGGCGAAACGCTCACCACGCCGGCCTTCGCCGGGCTGTACACCGACGGCGGGTTCGGCGCCGCGAGCCGCGCCTGGCACGCGTACACCCTCGACCACGTCCTCCCGCACCCTGAGGAACTCCGGCCGGTGCTCTACAACTCCTGGGAGGCAACGGGTTTCGACGTCACCGAAGCCGGGCAACGCGAGCTGGCGGCCAAGGCGGCGGCGCTCGGTGTCGAGCTGTTCGTGATGGACGACGGCTGGTTCGGCGCCCGCGCCAGCGACCACGCCGGGCTCGGCGACTGGCAGGTCAACCGGGACAAGTTCCCCGACGGCCTCGAACCGTTGATCGGCGAAGTGCACCGGCTCGGCATGAAGTTCGGGCTCTGGGTCGAACCCGAGATGGTCAACCCGGACAGCGATCTGTACCGCGCGCATCCGGACTGGGTCCTGCACCATCCACAAAGGACACGGTCGGAGCTGCGACGGCAACTGGTGCTCAATTTCGCCCGCCCGGACGTCGCCGAGTGGGCGTTCGGCACGCTCGACAGCCTCGTCGGCGAGCACGGGATCGACTTCCTGAAGTGGGACATGAACCGCCCGTTCAGCGAAGCGGGCTGGCCCGGCGACACTGACCAGGACCGGCTCTGGGTGGAGCACACCCGCGCGGTCTACGCGATCATGGACCGCCTGCGCACGGCTCATCCCGGGCTGCGGATCGAGGCGTGCAGCGGTGGCGGCGGGCGGATCGACCTCGGCGTCATGGCCAGGACGGACCAGGTCTGGACGTCCGACAACACCGACGCGCTCGACAGGCTCGTCATCCAGCACGGCCACGGCCACGTGTACCCGGCGCGCGCGATGGCCGCGTGGGTCACCGACGACCCCAATTTCGTCACCCGGCGCTCCACCCCGCTGCGATTCCGGTTCCACGTCGCGATGGCGGGGGTGCTCGGCATCGGCGGCGACATCGTCAAGTGGCCCGAGGAGGACCTCGGCTACGCGCGCGAACAGATCGCGCTGTACAAGGAAATCCGGCCGGTCGTCCAGCACGGCGGGCTCTACCGGCTCGTGCCGCCGGCCACCGACGGCGTCTCCGCGCTGCAGTACGTCGCGGCGGACGGCGGGCACGCGGTGGTGTTCGTGTTCCGGCAAGCGGCACATTTCCACACTCACGAACGACCAGTCCGGCTCGACGGCCTCGACCCCGCGGCCCGGTACCGCGACGAGGACACCGGACAGGTGCGCCACGGCGCGGCGTTGCTGGCACACGGCCTGTTCCCGGGTCTGCCGGACGGCGATTTCGCCAGCGCGGTAATCCGGCTGACGAAGCTCCCAGCGGCATAATAGGTCTGACGTATAGCCTGCTCTCGCTCGCAAAAGGCCCATCCTGCCGCTTGACATCCCCCTAGACATCCGATCGAATGCCGTCGTCTGTGCGACGCCGCGAGAAGGGTGACTGGGGCATGAGAAGGTCCTTCGCGTGGGGAGCGGCGCTCCTCCTCGCCGCGAGCCTCACCGGCTGCACGGTCGGCGGCGGCACCGGCGGCGAGATCACCTTCCTGACCTTCGAAACGCCGAACCTGCCACCGTCCTATTGGGACTCCGCCATCAAGCGGGTCACCGACCGGAATCCCGGCCTCGGCGTGAAGAAGCTGGTCGCCCCGTCGACCGATCGCACCGGTTATGCCAAGCAGTTGCTGCAATCCGGCCAGTTCCCCGACGTCGCCATCGCCGTCGACTCGGCCGGATTCGCCGAATCGGGCAACCTCTACGCGTGGACGCCCGAGGAGCTCAAGGACTTCCAGTTCCCCGGCGCCAACCCGATCAAGGGCGGACACCACCAGCTGCCCGCCAACACCCAGACCATTCCGCCGATCTACTACAACAAGAAGCTCTTCGCCGACGCCGGGATCACGGCGGCGCCGACGACCTGGAACGCACTCCTCGCCGCGTCGGAGAAGCTGAAGGCGAAGGGCATCACGCCGTTCACCATCGGCGGTGGCAAGGAAGGTTTCCCGTCCGCGATGCTGCTGGACGGACTGGTCAGCGTCGAGGTCTACGGCAAGACCCCGGACTGGCTTTCCCAGCGCCGGGCCGACAAGGTCAAGTTCGCCGACCCTGCCTTCCAGCAGGCGTTCGGCAAGTTCGCCGACCTGGTCGCCAAGGGCTACATCGACAAGACGCAGGTCTCGCGGGACTACTCGGCGACCGAGGCGGCCTTCCTCAACGGCGAGGGCGCGATGTACCCGATGGGCAACTGGTTCGCCGCCAGCGCCGACGCGAAGAAACCGCCGTTCGAGATCGGCGTCTTCAACTTCCCCTCAGAGGACGGGAAACTCGTCGTCCCCGCCTACACCGGCGGCGGCATCGTGGTCAACGCGAAGTCCTCGAACCTCGACGCGGCCAGGAAGTTCGCGCTCGCGTTCCAGCTCGACAAGGAGCAGATCGACGCCTCGGTCAAGGCCGACGGCCTGTTCCCCGCGATCAAGGGCTACACACCGCCGTCCGACGCCGGACCGGTCTTCAAGGCGGGCTACGACCTCTACCGGGACGCCGTGGCGAAGAACGCCGTCGTGAACGCGTTCAGCTGGGAAACCGCGGACGACGGGCTCCTGCCCGGGATGAAGGACAAGGTCTACCAGGCCGCGCAGGACGTCATCACCGGCCGCAAGACGGTGGCCGACGCGTGCGCGTTCCTGGACGCCGAGTGGGCGAAGGCGCGCTGACCCCGCGATGGCGAGAAAACCGATCCTGCCGCGGGTATGGCATTTCGCCTCGTTCGGCGCACCCGGCGTCGTCATCTATCTCTGTTTCGTCATGGCGCCGATCCTCATCAGCTTCGGCTACAGCCTCACGAACCACAATCCGTTCAACCCGCCGTCGGAGTTCGTGGGGCTGGAGAACTACAAACTGCTCTTCCAGGACGAGCAGTTCCTCACCGCGCTCCGGGTCACCACGATCCTGACCCTGATCGTGGTGGTCGTGCCGAACGTCCTCGGACTCGGTGTCGCGTTGCTGCTCGACCGGAAAGGCTGGCTGTACAACGCTTTGCGGAGCGTGTTCTTCACGCCCGTGATCCTCAGCTCGGTCGTGGTCAGCATCATCTGGACGAAGCTGCTCGACGACCGGGGACCGGTCAACGACGTCCTCCGCGCGCTCGGCGCCGAGCATCCGCCGGGCTGGCTTTCGGACCCGGATCTCGCGCTGTACTCGGTCGCGTCGATCGTCTGCTGGCAGATGCTCGGGTTCTGCGTGGTCGTGTACCTCGCGGGCCTGCAGGGCGTCCCGGCCGAACTGCTGGAGGCCGCGGAGATCGACGGCGCCGGACCGGTCCGGCGGTTCCGTGCGGTGACCTGGCCGCTGCTCGCGCCGTCGCTGACGATCAACACGGTCGTCCTGCTGATCTCGGCGTTCAAGACCTACGACTACGTCAAGGTCGTCACCAACGGCGGGCCGGGCTCGGGGACCACCGCCACCATCGCTTTCGACGTCCTCGCCACCGGCCTCGACGCGAACCACGTCGGCTACGCCTCCGCGATGGCCGTCGTGATGCTGGTGATCGTGGCGACGCTGACCACGATCGTGCTGCGGTTCCTGCGGCGGCGGGAGGTCGACCTGTGACCACAAGGGACAGTGCACGCCGTTCGTGGCTCCGCCCGGCCGTGGCGATCCTGGTGAGCGCGATCTTCTCCGTGCCGCTGTACTACGTGCTCGTCAACGTCTTCAAACCCGGCGACCTGATCGCCCGGGAGCCGGCGTCGGTCCCGCTGCCACCGACGCTGACCAACATCCACGCCGTGCTCACCCGGCCCGACGGCCTGTTCTGGGTGAGCCTGGCGAACAGCATGCTCGTCACCCTGCTGTCGATCCTCGTGCTGACGGTGCTTTCGGCGATGCTCGGGCACTACCTGGCGCGCTCGGACAAGCGCTGGACCAAGGTGCTCGCGCTGATCCTGCTGGCGGGTTTGATGATCCCGCCGCAGGTGATCCTGATCCCGGTCACCGAGGTGCTGCGGCTGACCGGGATGATGGCGACGCTGCAGGGGCTGGTGCTGTTCAACGTCGGGTACTACGTGCCGTTCGGCGTCTTCGTGTTCACCGGGTTCGTCCGCGGGGTTCCGGTGGAACTCGAGGAGGCGGCTCTGCTCGACGGGGCGAGCAGAGCGCAGGTGTTCTGGCGGATCGTGTTCCCGTTGCTGCGCCCGGCCACCGCGAGCGTCCTGATCTTCCTCGGCGTGTGGATCTGGAACGACTTCATCGACCCGCTGATCATCCTCGGCCCCAGCCAGGGGACCACGGTCACCACCGGGATCTACCGCTCGATCGGCCAGTACCAGGCGGACCTCGGGAGCGTGTTCGCGCTGATGTTCCTGGCGACCCTGCCGGTGCTGATCTTCTACCTGGCTCTGCAGAAGCAGTTCGTGAAGGGGCTGACCGGCGGCGCGACCAAGGGCTGACCCACACCTCTTCGCAGATGTCATGAAAGGGTCTTTCAGGACGAGAAACGTCCTGAAAGACCCTTTCATGACATCCGGCGCGGGCCGTTCAAAGCTCGGTGACCTTCCCGTCGGCCACTTCCAGCCGCCGTGTCGTCGCCACCGCGTCCAGCATCCGCCGGTCGTGCGTCACGAGCAGCAGCGTCCCCGGATAGTCCGAGAGCGCCGACTCCAGCTGCTCGATCGCGGGCAGGTCGAGGTGGTTCGTCGGCTCGTCGAGCACCAGCAGGTTCACCCCGCGCGCCTGCAACAGCGCCAGCGCCGACCGCGTCCGCTCCCCCGGCGACAACGTGGCCGCCGGCCGGAGGACGTGCGCGGCCTTGAGGCCGTACTTCGCCAGCAACGTCCGCACGTCGGCGTCGGCGAGTTCCGGGACCTCACGGGCGAAGGCCTCGGCGAGCGGAAGGTCGCCGAGGAACAGCTTCCGGGCCTGGTCGACCTCCCCGACCACGACGCCGGAGCCGAGGGACGCGGCGCCCTCGTCGACCGGGACCCGGTCGAGCAAGGCGGCGAGCAGGGTCGACTTCCCCGCGCCGTTGGCCCCGGTGATGGCGACCTTGTCGGCCCAGTCGATCTGCAGGTCCACCGGCCCGAGGGTGAACTCGCCCCGCCGCACCACCGCGCCGCGCAGGGTCGCCACGACGGCGCCCGCCCGGGGCGCGGCGGCGATCTCCATCCGCAGTTCCCATTCCTTGCGCGGTTCCTCGACGACTTCGAGCCGTTCGATCATGCGGTCGGTCTGGCGGGCCTTCGACGCCTGCTTCTCCGTCGCCTCGCTCCGGAACTTGCGGCCCACCTTGTCGTTGTCGGTGGCCTTGCGCCGGGCGTTCTTGACGCCCTTCTCCATCCAGGAACGCTGCATCGCGCCGCGGGCTTCGAGGGAGGCCTTGGTGTTCGCGTACTCCTCGTACTCTTCGCGCGCGTGCCGCCGCGCGACGGCACGCTCCTCCAGATACGACTCGTAGCCACCGCCGTAGGTCCGCACCTGCTGCTGGGCGTAGTCGAGCTCGACGACACGGTCCACCGTGCGGGCGAGGAACTCGCGATCGTGGCTGACCAGCACGGTCCCGGCGCGCAGCCCGGTCACGAATCGCTCCAGCCGCTCCAGGCCGTCGAGGTCGAGGTCGTTGGTCGGCTCGTCGAGCAGGAAGATGTCGTACCGGCTCAGCAGCAGTGAGGCCATTCCCGCCCGGGCCGCCTGCCCGCCGGACAGCGACAGCATCGGCTGGTCGAGAGTGACCGTCAGCCCGAGATCCGCGACGACCTCGCCCGCCCGGTCGTCCAGATCCGCCCCGCCGAGCGCGAGCCAGCGGTCGAGCGCCACACCGTAGGCGTCGTCCGCTCCGGGCTCACCCGCGGTGAGCGCCTCGGTGGCGGCGTCGAGCGCGGCCTGCGCGGCGGTGACGCCGGTGCGGCGCGACAGGAACGCGTGGACGGACTCACCCTCGCGGCGTTCCGGCTCCTGCGGAAGGTGACCGATGGTGGCCGTCGGCGGGTTCAGCCGGACACTGCCCTCCTCCGGCGGCACGAGGCCGCCGAGGGTCTTGAGCAGGGTCGATTTGCCCGCGCCGTTCACGCCGACGAGACCGATCACTTCGCCGGGGGCGACGACCAGGTCGAGACCGGAGAACAGAACACGGTCGCCGTGGCCGGCGGCGAGATCCTTGGCAACGAGTGTGGCGCTCATGAGATCGGTAAGTCTACGGGGACCGATTGAACAGCTCGTGGTCCCTCGGAAGAGTGGCAAGTATCCAAGCGATCACGGAACGTGGGTAGCCTGGACGTTCTTCTGGACCCGAACGAATTCCCCCCGAGCATTAGAGGTCGGTGACAGCAAATGGCGGACTCCGCCACCCCGGTCCCCGTCGTCCACCAGCAGAAAGGCGGTACCCGTAGGCCGACGTTGAGCAGGCGGCGCGAAGTCAGTCATGCCAGTGCGCGATCGCTGCTGATGACGATCCTCGGCGAGTACGTCCTGCCCCGTGACCAATCGATCTGGACGTCGACACTGGTAGAAGCGCTGCGAGTGCTGGACATCGAGGAGAAGTCCGCCCGCCAGGCGCTCGCCCGGTCCTCCGCGGAGGGCTGGGTCGTGTCCGAACGCGTCGGACGAAGAGTGCGCTGGTCGCTCACGCCGCCAGGCAGACGGCTTCTTACCGAAGGCGCTGAACGGATCTACGCCTTCGGCAACGAGGAAAAGGCCTGGGACGACCGCTGGCTGATGCTGATCGTGTCGGTCCCCGAAGCGAAGCGGGATCTCCGGCACCGGCTGCGCACACGCCTGACCTGGGCCGGATTCGGCTCGCCGGTGGCGGGTGTCTGGGTCAGCCCGGATCTCAGCCGCCAGCGCGAGGCGCAGCAGATAGTGCAGGAACTCGGCCTCGACGCGCAGGCGATGTCGTTCACCGCCGCGTACGGAGAGGTCGGCGACCAGGAGACGATGGTCAGCCGGTCCTGGGATCTCAGCGATCTCAAGGACCGCTACGAGGATTTCATCGACCGCTTCACCGGAACCCATCCGTCCGGCGAACACGGTGTCCTGCGCGCGCAGACCGAACTCGTCCACGAATGGCGCAGCTTCCCGTTCCTGGATCCGCGTCTCCCGCTGAAACTTCTCCCCGACGGGTGGAGCGGCGTGCGCGCGGCGGACCTTTTCCACCGCATGCACGTCGAATGGCGACCAGAAGCACAGGCGCAATGGGACGAACTCGCGTCGACCTCCGGCTAGGGTCACGGGAAAACGACCTACCGGGAGGTAACCCGCCTTGGCCACCTCGATCCGCCTCGACCGTGAAGACGGCCTCGCCGTCCTGACCATCGCTTCGCCGCCCCTGAACCTGTACACGGCGGACCTCCAGGACGAACTGGGCGAGGCGATCGGTGCCCTGGAGGCCACACCGCCGCGCGCGGCCCTGATCCGGGCCGAGGGGAAGATCGTCAGCGGCGGCGTCGACGTCTCCCTGTTCGACGCCCAGGCGAGCGCCGCCGAGGCCAAGGTGCTCTTCGACGAGATGCTGGCGATCCCGGACCGGATCGCCGCACTCCCGTTCCCCACCGTCTTCGCCGCCCACGGCCTGTGCCTGACCTGGGCCTTCGAGGTCGCGGTCGCCTGCGACATCATCCTCGCGAGCGAGAAGGCCAAGTTCGGCCTCGTCGAGCGGGTCGTCGGCCTGACCCCGACCATGGGCGGCACGCAGCGTCTCGCCGCCCGGGCCGGCGTCGGCCGCGCCAAGGAGTTCGTGATGACCGGCGCTACCTACGACGCCGCGACCCTCGAACGCTGGAACGTGGTGAACCGGGTGCTCCCGGTGGACGGCTTCGACGAGGCGGTCCGCGCCTTCACGACCGACCTCGCGCAGGGGCCGACGCGGGCGCACGCGGCGACCAAGAAGGTCCTCGAGCACTATGAGCACGGCGGCGTCGCCGAGGCGAACGAGCACATCACGACGATCGCCGCCGGGCTCTTCGACACCGAGGACCTGCGCGGCGCGGTGAAGTCGTTCCTGGCCGACGGTCCCGGCAAGGCGACCTTCACCGGCCGCTGATCCCTCAGGGGCGCTGACCGGCCTGGTCGACCACACCGGACGCGGTCACCGCGGTCGAATTCGTGCCCAGGAACTCGAAGGTGTCCGCGGCGAAGACGAGCACTACCGGCTTCGCCACCTTCGGGTCGTCTTGCGGCCTGAGCGGCCACGTGATGCCGACACCGGGCCTGCCCGCCGCGTCCTCGGTGTGGTCGACGGCGCGCAGCCCGGGCACCTTGGCGGCCGCGCCGAACAGGGCCGCCCGGGCGGCGGGCGTGAGCAGCGTCTCGTTCGCCAGCGCGAGGACGTCCTTGCCCATCGCGTTGTAGTCACCCGTCTCACCGCTGTGGTTGGCGTCGAGGTAGGCGAACATCGCCTCGACGTCGACGGGGAGATCCGTCCGGTAGGCGGGTGATGGCGTGCAGGGCTCCATGACGCCCTTGAGCGGCTGATCGCCCTTGTAGACCTGCGCCTGTCCGTTCCGGCAGCCCGGGAGCGGGAAGAGCGAGCCGTCCGCCATCCTGATCCGCCCGTCCCGGGTGCCGTCGGCCGACAGCCACGCTTCTCGTTCTCCGTCAGGCTGCTTGGTCTTCGTGTAGAGGAACTGGTCCGGTTTCGGCGGTGTGTCCGATGCCTTCGACGCGGCCGCGGCGGCGTTGCGGAGTACGACGACGGGGTCCGCGGCGGCCGCGGGCGGCTCCAGCCCGACCTTCTCGACCGGTGCCAGCGCGACGACGGCGGTGATCGCCGCGGCGAGACCGGCCGCGCCGGCACCGATCCAGGCCCAGCGCGGCCTTTTCTTCAGCGGCACCACGTTTTCCGTTTCGGCGGCGGCGATTTCGGCCGTCAATCGCGCGCGCGCCGAGCCGAGTGCGCCGGAATCCGCGAGTGGCACCGACTTCGTCCGCTCGGCGATCAGCTGCAGCTCATCCATGGGTGGAGATCTCCTTCGAAATCGGGGTGTCCGGGCACCCGAGCGCCTCTCGGACCTTGCGGCGGGCACGGTTGAGCCGCGAGCGGACGGTGCCGAGCGGGATGCCCAGCGCCGCGGCGACCTCCTCGTAACTCAGGCCTTCGCCGGCGAACAACGTGAGGGTGTCGCGGTCGCCGTCGGCCAGTTCCGCGAGCGCGGAGTCCAGCAGTTTCCCCATCGCCTCGGCGGTCACCTGATCGGCGACACGTTCGGCGTGCCCTTCTTCGTCGGGCGGCGGACCGAGGGCTTCGCGCAGTTTCAGCTCCCGTACCTCGTCGCGGCGCCGCTGCGCGACCAGGTTGGTCGCGATGCCGTAGAGCCACGGCCGGGCGTCGCGGCGTTCGGTGTCGTATCCCTCGCGTTTGCGGAAAGCGATCAGGAACGTCTCCCCCAGCGCGTCTTCCGCGGCCGCGGGCCCGATGCGTCTGACCAGGTAGCGGTGGATGTGCGCGGCATGCCGGTCGAAGATGACGGAAAACCAGTCCGGGCCGGTCACCGACCTCGCTATCACTTCCGCGTCCTCCGGATCGCCCGGATCCGCCCCAGATGAGCTCATGAACCGCCCTTCGCCGTTCGTCAGTGTCACTTGTTGTCCGCATCCGGCGCCGAACGGGTTCACGACCGACGAATCGGTCTAGACCTTTTATGCGTGCCGCGCTACATTCATCTGTGGTCTAGACCACGCGCGCCATTTTCCGAGCAGGTCAGTCTCGCCGCCTCTTTTGGAGAGAACCGCCATGAGACGCACCAGAAAACGACTACTCAGCGCACTCACCGTGACACTCCTCGCTGCCGGGCTCCTCGTGGCAGCGGGTACTCCGGCACTGGCGGCGGGCCGCCTCCGCGCCGTCCTCGCCTTGACCGGGAACACCGGTGAGTACACCGTCACGAACCCCAGCAGCGAAACCGTCGCCGACTGGTCCATCACCTTCACCGTCCCCGCGGGCGTGACCGCCACGAACGGCTCCAACGCCACGGTTTCCCAATCGGGCAACCAGGTCACCCTCACCCCGGCCTTCTACATCAAGTCACTCGGGCCGGGCCGTTCGACCTATCCCTACAGCCCGACGTTCCAGCTCAGTTCCGGGGTCACCCCGACCACCTGCCGGATCGACGACGGCAACTGCGACGGTTCCGGCGACGCGCCTCCGTCGACCCCGGCCAACCTGCGCCTCGTGGCGAAGACGACCACGACCGCCGCGCTGGCTTGGAACGCCGCGGCGCCGGGCTCGCTGCCCGTCGTCGGCTACGACGTCTACCAGGGCACGACGCTGGCGACCACGGTCACCGGCACCGAAGCGAGGATCACCGGGCTGACACCGAACACGGCCTACAGCTTCACGGTCGTCGCCAAGGACCGGAAGGACGCCAAATCCCCGCCCACCGCGGCGTTGGCGGTGACCACCAACAACCCGAGCGACGACACCCAGGCGCCGACCGCGCCGTCGAACCTCCGCTCGACCGCGGTCACGTCCAGTTCCGTCGCGCTGGCGTGGAACGCCTCGACCGACAACACCGGCGTCGTCTCCTACGACGTCTACAACGGCTCGAACCTCGCCACCACGGTGAACGGGACGACCGCGACGGTGAGCGGGCTTTCACCGTCCACTTCGTACTCTTTCACGGTCAAAGCCCGTGACGGGTACGACAACGTCTCCGCCGCGAGCCCCGCAGTCAGCGCTCGCACCGGCGACATCGTGAACGGGTACGCCCGGGTCGGCTACTTCGTCCAGTGGGGCATCTACGGCCGCCAGTTCTTCGTCAAGAACCTGGTGTCCAACGGATCGGCCGCCAAGCTGACGCATCTGCTGTACGCCTTTGGGAACATCGACCCGGTCAACCACACCTGCCTTTCGGGTGTCACCAAGGGAACGACGTCGAATCCCCAGGACCCGAGCCAGGGTGACGGCGCGGGCGACGCGGAAGCCGACTACTCGCGGCCGATGTCCCCGTCCCAGTCGGTCGACGGCGTGGGCGACACCGGCTGGGAGACGTTGCGCGGCAACTTCAACCAGCTGAAGAAGCTCAAGGCCAAGTACCCGAACCTGAAGGTCCTCATCTCCTTGGGCGGCTGGACCTACTCGAAGTACTTCTCCGACGTCGCGGCCACCGCCGCTTCGCGGCAGAAGTTCGTCGCGTCGTGCATCGACACGTACCTGAAGGGGAACGTCAAGGCGTACGGCGGAGCGGGCGGGCCGGGCACGGCCGCCGGCATCTTCGACGGCATCGACATCGACTGGGAGTGGCCGGGCAGCCCCGACGGTCACCCCGGGAACCACTGGAGCGCCAACGACAAGACGAACCTGACGGCTCTGCTGGCCGAGTTCCGCACGCAGATGGACGCCTACGGCGCGACCACCGGCAAGCGGTACGAGCTTCAGGCGTTCACCCCCGCCGACCCGGCGAAGGTGAGCGGCGGCTGGGAGATCCCGAAGATCTTCGACTACCTCGACGTCGCCAACGTGCAGGGCTACGACTTCCACGGCTCGGGCAGCGACAACTCGTGGGAGCCGAACATGACCGGCCACCAAGGGAACCTCTACCCCGACGCGGACGACCCGTACAAGTTCAAGTTCAGCGTGGAGTCGGCGATCGCCGCCTACACCAACGCCGGGGCCAATCCACGGAAACTGACCCTCGGGCTCGCCTTCTACGGGAGAGGCTGGCAAGGGGTCGCCGACGGCGGGAAGAAGGGTGAATGGCAGAGCGCGACAGGCGCGGCGCCGGGCCAGTTTGCCGAGGAAGCAGGTACTCGTGGCTACGCGAATCTCTTGGCCAGTGTCCCGAACTGCACCGTCCAGCACGACACCGCGGCCGTGGCCACGGCGTGCTACACGGGCAACGGCGGACAATGGTGGACCTTCGACGACGCCTGGTCGATCCAGCAGAAGGTCGCCTGGCTCAAGTCCAAGGGACTGCTCGGAGTCATGGCCTGGGAGATGTCGGGTGACACCGGCGCGCTCATGACCGCGGTGGACACTTCGCTGAAGTAAGGGACTCGTGGGTGGTAAGGACGGTTCCAACGGACTCGTATTTACCTACCCACTGGGTGACCGGTGATCGCGTGTGGAGGATTTGGGACATTCACCGTCCCAGATCCTCCACACCCGGCTCGGGGTGACGCTTGCGCTGGATGCCGGTGCGGTCGAGCGGGGAGGATTCCGGCCGTTGGACGTCCGGAATCCTCCCCCGTCACCTCATCTGCCACCGGTCGTGACCGGCACGACCTTTGATCCGCGACCGGACGCCCAGCCCCATGCAGGCAGGCGAAGACCGGTCCGCCCCAACCGTCCTTACCACGCACGACCTAGACCGAGTCCTTCGTCGCGGTCCAGCCGCCGTCCACTACCAGCTGTGTCCCGGTGACGAACGAGGCCGCGGGCGAAGCCAGGAACGCGATCACCTCGGCGACCTCTGCCGGATCCCCGAGCCGCCCCGCCGGAGTCGCCCGGACGGCGCGGGCGTGGTCGGCCTCGGACACGCGGTCCCAGACGGGAGTCCGGATCGGGCCGGGAAGTACGGAGTTCACACGGACCTCGGGCGCGTACTCGACGGCCAGCTGACGGCCGAGCGCGACCAAAGCTCCCTTGCTCGCCGCGTAGGCCGGCCTCCCGGGCAGTCCGACCAGCGCGTGCACCGACGAGACCAGCACGATCGATCCCCGGCGCTCCCGCAACGACGGCAGACAGGCCTTGGCGCCGAGGTACGCGCCCGCGAGGTTGACGTCCAGTTGCCGGTCCCAGTCGGCCCTTTCGAGCTCGTGCAACGGCGCCACCACGGAGGTGAACGCGTTGCTGATCAGGACGTCGACCCCGCCGCAGACCCGTTCGGCGAGCTCGACGGCCCGCCGCCAGGTGTCCTCGTCGGACACGTCGCCGACGACGGCGTGCTCCAGCCCGGGTTGCTCGGTGATGTCCACGCCGACGACGGTGTGCCCGGCCGCGGCCAGGCAGCCGGCGGTCGCCGCGCCGATACCGGACGCCGCTCCCGAAACGATCGCGCAGGATGTGGTCAAAAGGGATTCTCCTCCACCTCGGCTTGCTGCACAGTGTGCCTCGTGACTTCTGCGAACGACGACCGGACTCTGCTCATCGTCGGCTCCTACACCGCCGCGAGCGACGGAAACGGCGAGGGGATCGGGACCTTCTGGCGCGACGGGCGGACCGGGGAGCTGACTCCGGCGGGCTCGCTCGAACTCGACTCACCGAGCTGGCTGGCCCCGCATCCCTCGCTTCCGGTGCTCTACGCCGTGAACGAGACGGCCGAAGGCGCGATCACCGCCGTGTCGGTGGCCGAGAACGGGACCTTGGAGATCTTGAACGCGCTCCCGACCGGCGGAGCGGATCCGTGTCATCTGGCGATCACTCCCGACGGCCGGTTCCTGTTGTGCGCCAACTACAGCGGCGGCAGCCTGGCCGCGTTCGCGCTGGGTCCGGACGGCGTGCCCACCGTGCGCACGGCCCTCGTCCGGCACGAAGGCACCGGGCCGGTCACCGAACGGCAGGAAGCCGCGCACGTCCACATGGCCGTGCTCGACGAGACCGGCACGCTGATCAGCGCGGTCGACCTCGGCGCCGACGAAATCCGCAGCTACCGCCTCGGCGAGGAAGGCGACCTGATCCCGTTGTCGGTGTCGGCGCTGCCCGCCGGGACCGGCCCGCGCCAGCTGGTGCGGCGCCCCGGCACGAACCACGCCTACGTCGTCGGCGAACTGGCAGCTTCGCTGCTGACAGTGCGCGAAGACCCGCCGGGCACGTTCGCCGTCGAGGCCTCCATCCCCGCGACGCTCGCTCCCGGTGGCGACAACCTTCCCGGACAGCTCACGCTGCACGACGACCGGCTGCACCTGTCGAACCGGGGTCCCGAGGCGATCACGGAGTTCGCTTTCGACGGCGTCCTCCCGAAGGCCGTCGCCGATCACGGGACCGGTGAATGGCCCCGGCATTTCTCCGTCGTCGGCGATCATTGTTATGTCGCGTCGCAGAGCGCCGACGCGATCCAAGCCTACGAACGCGCGACGTGGCGGCTGATCGGCACTTATCCGATCGGAAGCCCGGCTTTCGTCACCCCCTGGCGACACTGATTCGTTCAGCGGGCCGAACGCTTTGTTCAGCCCGCTGAACAACGACGAAATTCTTTCTTTTCGAGGCGAATTAAGGTCTTGACGCAACTGGTTCAGACCATGACACTGAATCGCACGCCGCCGGTGACCTGGCTCACACCCGCCCGAGGAGAACCATGTCCCTACCGAAGAAGTTGCTCGCCCTGGCCACGCTCGTCCCGTTGGCACTGGGCCTTTTCAGCGCCCCCGCCCAGTCCGCGCCCGCCACCTTCGCCCACCCCGGCGTGCTGGTCAGCCGCCCGCAACTGGACTTCGTGCGCGCCAAGGTCCAAGCCGGCGCGCAACCGTGGAAACAGGCCTACGACGCGATGCTGTCGAGTCCGTACGCCTCGTTGTCCCGGTCACCGAAACCGCGCGCCGTCGTCGAATGCGGCCCCTATTCGAAGCCGAATATCGGATGTACCGATGAACGGCAGGACGCGATCGCCGCGTACTCCCTTTCTCTGGCGTGGTACATCACCCGCGACACGAAATACGCGACCAAGGCGATCGAGATCATGGACGCCTGGTCCGCGGTCCTGAAAGATCACACGAACAGCAACGCTCCCCTGCAGTCGGCCTGGTCCGCTTCCTCGTGGCCGCGCGCCGCGGAAATCATCAAGCACACCTACACCGGCTGGCCGAATTCCGGCCGCTTCGGCACCATGCTCCGGACTGTGTACCTGCCCAAGGTCATCAACGGCAGTCACAGCAACGGAAACTGGGAACTCAGCATGACCGAGGCCGCGATCGGCATCGCCGTGTTCCTCGACGACAAGACGAGCTACGACAAGGCCGTCGCGAAGTTCCGCGCCCGCGTCCCCGCCTACCTCTACCTGACCAGCGACGGCGCGCTCCCGAAGACCGCGCCCGGCAGCGGCCTGGACACCCGCGACAAGATCGTGAAGTACTGGCAGGGCCAGACGACGTTCGTGAACGGCCTCTCGCAGGAGACCTGCCGGGACTTCACCCACACCGGCTACGGCCTCGCCGCCATCGCGGATTTCGCCGAGACCACCCGCATCCAGGGCCAGGACCTCTACCCCGAGATCGCCGACCGCCTCCGCGAAGGCCTCGGCTTCCACGCGAAGTACCAGCTGGGCGCGGCCGTCCCGTCGTGGCTGTGCGGCGGCAGCCTGAAGCTAGGCCTGGGCCCGGTCACCGAGGTCGGCTACAACCACCTCCACACCCGCCTCGGGCTCACCATGGCCAACACCGAGGCGCTCACCCTGCGCCAGCGCCCGGCCGGCACCAACAGCCTGTTCGTCGCCTGGCAGACCCTCACGCACGCCGGCAACCCACAGTGACTCCGTGAGGGCCGCCTGATTGCGGCAGGGCGGCCCTCACGGTCCGTTTTCCCAGCTCAGAAACACAGTGACCCCTGGGTGCAAGCCCCTGTTCGGGACCCGCTAAAGTACTCACATCGCACTCCACGGAGCGCGAAACGGTCCGGGCTGTGGCGCAGTTTGGTAGCGCACTTGACTGGGGGTCAAGGGGTCGCAGGTTCGAATCCTGTCAGCCCGACGGACAGACGAAGCCCCTGGCTTGTACCTCAGGTACAGGTCAGGGGCTCTTTCGTGTCCAGTTCACGGGTTGCACTCAGGTCCCTGGGGACCGAATCGACAAGCTCCTGGCGAATGTGCGATCCCGCTCCCCCGGCCAAAGATCGTGTCGGCGCTTCTGTTTACAAGGCTACGTGGTGGCGCGAAGAGTGCGGCTCGGGAGTTGGCCGTAGGTGGCTTCGTAGCGCCGGCTGAACTGGGACGAGGTGAATCCCCAGCGTGCGGCGATCGAAGTGACGGTGTCCCACCCCTCACCGGTCGCGGTGCGAAGATCGTCGTGCGCATGGCTGAGGCGGACCTGTCGCAGGTAGGCCATCGGCGTCGTGTCGAGGTGGCGACGGAAGGCCAGCTGCAACGCCCGCGGTGAGACATAGGCGGCGCGGGCGATAGCCGCCAGGGACAGTTCGTTATCGGCGTTGGCCTCGATGAACGAGATGGCCCGGCGCACGGTGCCGGGGTGGGCGTCGCGACGCTCCTGGGAGGGATTGCTGACCAGCGTGTTCGGATAGGTGCTGAGCACGACCGCGGCGAGCAGGTTCACGGCGCTCGAGACGATCAGGGGCGCGTCGTTCACCGGCATCACGGTGTCGCGTACGACGGCGATGCCGCGCTGGAGACGCAGCTGCGCCTGACGGGAGACCGGCCGGTGGTCGAGCAGGCGGATCGGCTCGGCGGCGTCATCGTCCGCCGCCAGGTGCGCGAGCACGGCGGGATCGATCATGGTCAGTCGCACGTGGGAGGCGTGTCCCGCGCCGGCGTAGGACATGCCCGGCCTGGCGATCAGGTATTGGTCACCGGGGCCGAAAGTCTCTTCGTCACCGTCAGCGGATCTGGTGATGGTGTTGCCGACGACGTCGCAGATGATGATCCGGTCGGGCGGTTCGGCGACGAAGCCGATCTCGAAGCTGTTGTCGGCGTCGTCAAAGATGATCGCCGGATTCACGACGCTGCGGGTGATGTGGGTGCGGGTGTTTTCGCCTGCCGCACCGAGGCGCATCCTGGAGTAGGCGACACTCATGAACGCCTCGGCCTCGTCAGGATTACGAGTGTCGAACGTCTCGACTGATCCAGGCACGGTAGTCATGGGCGCTCGGTGTGGTCGCGGCTGTCCCCTGCTTCGTCCGCGGGAGCCGACGCGAACGACCACTCGATCGGCACCGTCGTTGTCATCGTCAGGCCCTTCTCGACAGCACACGATAGCTCTGGTCGGGCACGCGTGTCGACGCTCGACACCCCCGCCGGCTGAGCGCTCGAGAACCGCCGGTTCCCGCTGCATTCCCCAATCCACGTCACCGAACATTCTTTTCTTTGACAAATAAGCAGGTCACGCTATCTCATTCCCGGCGGGAGGGGCCGCGCCGTCGCCGTGGCCGGACGACCGCACGTCATCCGACGAATCCGATCGGCGGTATGGGTGACGATCATCCGTGGATAACGTCGAAGTCCGCGAGAGTTCCGGCCGTAGCGTACGGGACGAATTCGCGCACTGGGGAATGCACTGAAATGACTCGGCCGGTTGCCCGCGCCTGGAGGTATCGGAGTGTCCGGAACACTTGCCCGCCTTCCGTTGTCCCAGGACGTCGTGTCCCAGAGCGAGTCCCCGCGCTGGGCGGTGTGGCGTTCACCGGCCGACCAGCCGCGCTGGGCCCGGCCACTGTTGCTGGGCATCGCGGCGGTGGCGGCGGTGCTGTACGCGTGGAATCTGCCGATAGTGGACTTCGCACCGCTGTATTCGGACGCCGTGAAGAGCATGTCCGGGAGCTGGACGGCGTTCCTGTTCGGAGCCGTGGACGCGACGTCCACTTTGGACAAGCTGGCGGGTTCGTTCGTGCCGCAAGTGGTCTCGGCGAAGGTCTTCGGGTTCCATGCCTGGTCGCTGGCGTTGCCGCAGGTGATCGAAGGCGTCATCTCGGTGCTGGTGATGTACCGGGTGGTGCGGCGCTGGGCCGGCGTCGTGCCCGGTCTGCTGGCGGCCGGGATCTTCGCCGTGACTCCGGTCGCCGCGTCGATGTTCGGGCACAGTATGGAGGACGGCGCGCTGGTGCTGTGCCTGGTGCTCGCTGTCGACGCCTATCAGCGGGCGGTGCTGGAGGGGCGGTTGCGGTCGCTGGTGTGGGCCGGTGTCTGGGTGGGACTGGGTTTCCAGGCGAAAATGCTGCAGGCGTGGATGGTCTTGCCCGCGTTGGCGATCGGCTACCTTCTGAGCGCGCCGGCTGAGTTGCGTCGCCGGGTGAAGCACGTGGTGGTCGCGGGTGTGGTGACGTTGGCGGTGTCACTGTCGTGGATCGCGCTGTACACCTTCACCCCGACCGATTCCCGGCCCCACGTCGACGGCAGCACGAACAACAGTGCCTTCGCCATGGTGTTCGGCTACAACGGCGTCGGTCACCTCGGCATCCAGCTGCCCGGCGCCAGGAAGTTCGACAACAACGGCGGCGCGATCGACCCGCAGCAGCCGGCCGCGCAACGCGACATCCTTCCCACCAAGCGGGGAAATCCCGAGGAGGACCCGACGAAGGCGACGAGCAGGCCGGTCCAGAGAGGCTGGGCCAAGCTATTCGACGGTCACCTCGCCGTCGCCGTCGGCTGGCTGTACCCGCTCGCGCTGCTGACCCTGCTGTGCGGACTATGGCGGCGGCACGGGGCGGAGCGCACCGATCCGGTGCGCGGCGGGCTGGTGATGTGGGGGGTGTGGCTGCTGACCTTCGGTCTGGTCTTCAGCGTCGCCGATGTCCCGCACACCGCGTACGTGGCCTCACTCACGCCGGCGGTCGCCGCGCTCTCCGCCTTGGGCATCGTGCTGTTCCTGCGGGCGTACCGGGAGGGTGGCAAGCAGGCTTGGCTGTTGCCACTCGCGGTGGCGGCCGAGGTGGCTTGGGCCGCGTGGCTGTGGTCGCACTACCCGGATTTCCTGCCGTGGGCGAAGTGGGGCGCGCTCGCGCTGGGCGTGGCCGCTGTCGTCGCGCTGGTCCTGGTGCGCGTGGTCAAGACCACCTCGCCCCGTTTGGTCACCGCCGGACTGGCCGTCGGGGTCGCGGCCATGGTGGCCGCGCCCGCCACGTACGCGATCTCCGTGCTGGACCCCGATTACTCCGGCATGTCCTTCGACGCCAATGCCGGACCGGAGTCGGGCCGGATTCCCGCCGCGCCGCCCGCCCCGGCCAACGGGTCGGGTGGGTGAGCCGAGCGGTTTTCCGTTACTCGTAAAGCCTATCCTGACGGCAGGCTCAGCCCGCCGAGGCAGTCAGTGGAGCCTTCTCTGTTTCCTGTGCGCAGCCGAGGATCGACGGCAGCAGGCCCGGGTAGCGCTCCGCGAGGTCCTCGGTGCGCAACGAAAGCAGGTTTTCGCGTCCGGCCGGACGCTGCCAGATCACGCCGGAATCCCTCAGCACCCGCCAGTGGTGGGTCAGGGTGGACTTCGACATAGTGGCGTCCAGGTCCGCGCCGACGGTCCCGCAGGCCTGTTCCCCGCGCTGGGCGAGGATCCGGACGATGTTGAGCCGGATGGGGTTGCCCAAGGCCGCGAGCACGTTCTCCAGTCGGATCTGGTCACGTTCGGGGTGCTGGGCGATCATGCCGCGAGTGTAGACGATTGTGCGGCCGAACGCGCACTATCGTACGGTCGTCCTACGACTACGGTACGTCAACTCTCGAACTGATCCCGTGGCCCGGGTTCCACTCAGCTCGATAGTACGTTAAATTTCGTACAGTCGTACTTCTGCTGACCTGAACTTGGAGTCGCGTGCCATGTCGTCACCTTCTACAGCGGCGGGCCACCGTTCGCTCGGCTGGACCCTGGCGCTGCTCGCGCTGGCACAGCTGATCTTCTCCCTCGACCTGAACATCGTCTTCGTCGCGCTTCCCGAGATCGGCGCGGACCTGGGCTTCTCCGATCAGACCTTGCAGTGGGTCGTCGGCGCCTACGCCGTCTTCGCCGGTGGCTTCCTGCTGTTCGGCGGCCGGGCGGCGGACCTGTTCGGGCGCCGCCGCGTCTTCGTGATCGCGTTGACGCTCTACGCGCTGTCTTCGCTCGCCGGCGGCCTCGCCACCAGCCCGACGATGATCATCGTCGCCCGCGCCGTGCAGGGCATCGGCGGCGCGCTGCTGCTGCCGTCCACGCTGTCCCTGATCAACACCCTGTTCGAAGAAGGCCCCCGCCGGAACAAGGCACTCGCCGTCTGGGGTGGCGCGGGGGCCAGCGGTCTCACGGTGGGAGCGCTGCTGGGCGGGCTCCTCACCCAGGGATTCGGCTGGCCCGCGGTCTTCTACGTCAACGTCCCGCTCGCGGGGATCGTGGCTCTCGCCGCGCTGTACTTCATCCCGCGTGACGAGCGCCGGACCGACTCCCGCAAGTTCGACTTCCCGGGTGCGCTGACGGTCACCGTCGGCGCGACGCTGCTGGTGTACGTCCTGGTCCAGGGCCCCGAGGACGGGTGGAACTCCGTCGGCATCATCGTCGCGGCCGTTCTGGCGGTTCTCCTGCTGATCGCCTTCGCCTTCATCGAGGCGCGCAGCTCCGATCCGCTGATGCCGTTGCGGCTGTTCAGCAACCGCAGTCTCCTCGTGGGGATCACGGTCACCTTCATCTACATGGGAACCTTCGGCGCGTTGCCGTACTTCCTGACGACCCTGTTCCAGGGCGTCCACCGGTTCTCCGCGCTGGAGACCGGGCTCGCCTTCCTGGTCCCGTCGCTGGCCATCGCGACCGGCACCCAGCTCGGCGGCAAGATCGCGACCCGGTTGGGGGTCCGTCCGACGTTGTGGATCGGCTTCGGCATCGGGATCGTCGGCACCGCCGCGCTGGCCATCGGCTTCGACGCGAACAGTTCCTACCTGGTCGCGGTGCCCGGCCTGGTCGTCTCCGGTGTGGGCCAGGGTCTCGTGTGGACAGCCATGTTCATCGCCGCGTCGTCCGGCGTGGCCCCCGAAGAGCAGGGCGTCGCCAACGGGATGGCCACCACCACGCTGAACCTGGGTTACGCGATCGGCCTGGCCGTCCTGATCGCCGTCGCCAACGCCGGGACCGCCGGACTTTCCGGTGAGGAGGCGCGGATCGCCTCGGCCGACGGCGGATTCGTCGCCGTGCTGCTCGCGGCGGCGGGAATGCTTCTCGGATTGCTGATCACTCTCGTCCACCCCAGGACTTCCGAGTCGCCCGCCCCCGGGGACGACCGGAAGTCCGGCGAGAGCGAGCCTGCGACAGCGCGAGTCCCGTAGCCGCTCGGGGGTCGCGGCGGGCCGGACCGCCGCGACCCCACCCCTCAGCCCGCCGCGGCGTCGATCTCCTGCAGCAGCCTCGCGCACCGGCCGATGTCGCCACTGGTGGGCGGTTCCCAGCTCGCGACGCCGTGGAGCTGGTCCAGCCAGGCGGGGACGACAGCGGCCGCGTCAGGGGGCGGGTGGTTCTCGGCCCGGTGCCCGGACCCGGTGACGACCACCAGCCGCCCACCACTGACCGTGCACGATCCCCGGGCCCGGTCGACGCGGACGTCGAAGCCGCCGGGACGCGACCTCCATCCACAGTGGAGTGTCACCGGCACGCCGTCCCATTCCAGCCGGGCCGTTCCGCCGACGTCCACGGCGATTCCCGGAGCCCGGTCCTTGACGGCGGAGACGACCCGAAGACCGGCGCCCGGGCGTAGCCACAGAAGCAGGTCGAGCAGATGGACCCCGAGGTCGGCGAAGCCGCCGATGCCGCCTTGACCGGGGTCCAGCATCCAGGCGGTCCGTCCGCGGAACCAGCCGTCGAGCAGCCCCGGATGGGAGAAACGGGCCCGCACCGAGGTCACCGGCCCGCCGGCTTCGTCCGCGAGAAAAGTGCGCAGCCCGCGCAAGGCGGGCGCGCACCGGAGGAACATGGCAGTGGTCACCGGGACCGCGGCCGCGTCGATCACTGACGTGAGCTCCGCGGTCTCCGGGACCGTCGCGGCGAGGGGCTTTTCCACCAACGCGGGTTTCCCCGCCGCGATCGCCGCCCGCAGCAACCGCGGGTGATCCGCGGTCACGGAGTCGATGATGACGGCGTCGGCGTGGTCGAGCCCGGAGGCGGCGGAGGCACGGGGATCGCGCCGGATCGCCGCCCGATGGTCCGCCAGGTGCGGGTGCGCGGTCCCGAGGATCGCGACCCGCACCGGCGTCACCGGGGCTCCGGCCGGGTGAACGCCCGGTCGACGTACACCAGTGGATCACCGTCGCCCACGTGCACGGCCTCCACGAGGCCGATGAGGATGCTGTGATCCCCACCGTCCTGAATGGAATGGGCAGAGCACGACAACCGGGCCACCGCCTGCGGCAATCCGGGTAGCCCGTGTTCGACGGGGACCGCGTCGCCGGCGCTGAAGCGATCGACGCCCGAGGTCGCGAAGCGCGAAGCCACGTCTTCCTGGGACTGGCCGAGCACGTTGATCAGGAATCTGGACGCCGTCGTGAACGCGTGATGGGTGCTGGCCTTCTTTCCGAGGCACACCAGCACGAGCGGCGGGTCCAGGGACAGGGAACTGAACGAGGTTCCGGTGAAACCCCAGCGCCGCCCCGCTTCGTCGGCCGTGGTGACCACGGCGACCGGGCCGGGAACGCGGGTCATGGCGCGGGTGAAGTCTTCCGCGAGAACAGGCATCTTTCCCCCAGTTGCTGTTCGGATGGCTAGAAGGCGACCTTGACGTGGCCGGTCGCGAGTTCGCCGAGGAACGACGAAGCCCAATGGTCGATGTCGTGGTCGAGCACGTGGTCCCGCAGCCGTCGCATCCGGCTTCGCGTGTCGGCCGCGGGCAGGGTCACGGCCCGCATGATCGCCTGCTTCACCTCGTCGACGTGATAGGGATTGACCAGGAACGAGTCCGTGAGCTCCCCCGCCGCGCCGGCGAATTCGCTCAGCACCAGCGCGCCGGTCAGGTCGTGACGGCTGGCGACGTACTCCTTGCACACCAGATTCATGCCGTCCCTGAGCGGGGTCACCACGGCGACGTCGGCGGCGCGGTAGAACGCCGCCAGTTCGCGCTGGTCGATCGAGGAATGCAGGTAGTGCACGGCCGGATGGCCCACCGCGCCGAACTCGCCGTTGAGCCTGCCCACCTCGCGCTCCACCTCGCGGCGCATCAGGCGGTAGTGCTCGACCCGTTCACGGCTCGGAATGGCGATCTGCACCATGACGGTGTCGCGAGCGTGGAGCCTCCCCTCCCGGAGCAACTCCCCCAGCGCGCGGAGGCGGACGTCGATGCCCTTGGTGTAGTCGAGGCGATCCACCCCCAGCAGCATCCGCCGCGGATTCCCGAGCGTGGCCCGGATCTGCTCCGCACGGTCCTGCACTCGCGGGTCCCTGGACAGCGCGTCCCAGGTGCCCGCGTCGACGGAGATCGGGAACGAGCCGACCGACACCGACCGGTGGCCCAGGTCGATCGCGCCGCCCAGCGGACCCGCGCCGACCTGTTCCGGCACCTGCGCCGCCCCGGTCAGCGTGCGGCTGAGCCACAGGAAGTTCTGGGCACCGCCCGGCCGCTGGAAACCGATCAGGTCGGCTCCCAGCAGCCCGCGCACGATCTCGGTCCGCCAGGGCAGGCGCATGAACAGCTCGACCGGCGGGAACGGGATGTGCAGGAAGAAGCCGATCCGGACATCGGGGCGCAGCTCGCGCACCATCGCCGGGGCCAGCTGCAGCTGGTAGTCGTGGATCCACACGGTGGCACCGGGCGCGCTGACCTCCGCGGCGGCTTCGGCGAAGCGCCGGTTGACCTCGACGTAGCTGTCCCACCAGCTGCGCCGGTAAGCGGGCGGCATCACCACGTCGTGGTACAGCGGCCACAACGTGGAATTGGAGAATCCTTCATAGAACGAGGCGACCGCGTGCTCGTCGAGCGAGACGGGTGAGAGCTTGATACCGCCGACGGATCCGGGCGCGGTCACGGCGCCCGCGATCCCCGGCCAGCCGACCCAGGTGCCGCTCAGCTTGCGCAGCAGCGGCTCCAGCGCGTTGACGAGACCTCCGGGGCTGCGGCGCCAGACCTCGTCCCCGGTTCCGGTGCGGTGCAGACTCGCCGGCAAACGGTTGGCGACGACTACGAATTCCGAACGTTCGGTCATGAACCCCTCCCGGTGAGAGCGACCAAGGAAGCGGAACCGCCCGGGAGGGGACGCCGTTGTCCCCTCCCGGAGAGATCACCCCCGGAAGTCCACGATGGTCTTCAGGTCGGTGGTGGTGCGATAGTTCTCGAAGATCGACACCAGCTGGTCGTAGTCGTCGAACCTGCAGACCGACGAAAGCAGCCGCGCGCCGTCGACGACACCGCTCATCAGGATCTGCATCGCGGAGTAGATGACGTTGGCGCTGTGGTGCATGGGGAAACTGGACACGTCGAAGGGCGCCGACATGATGTTGATGCCCTTGGCCAGCATCAGCCAGGTGTCGAACTTCTGCATCTCCTGCGACGCGCCGTACAGCACGTAGCGACCGCGCGGCTTGAGCTTGCGCATCGCCATCCGGCGCGGGTCACGCTCTTCGTCGACGTTCTTGATCGTGGGCAGCGTGTCGAAGACGTAGTCGAAGGTGCCCTCGTTGATCGCCGTGTTCAGCTCGTCCGGCAGGTACGCGTGATCGGAGAAGTTCTGCGCGGCGAACTCGTTCCGGTTCGGGTTGAGGTCCACCGACACCACCGAATTCGGGGCGAAGAGCCGCTTGATGATCCGGCCGGCGATGACCCCGATGGGCCCGGTGCCGAGGATCAGCACCTTGTCCCCGATGTGCGGCGGGTTGCTCAGGATGGATCGCAACGCGCCCGTCGTCGGCTCGATGAACGAGCACTCCAGATCGCTCATCTCGGCCGGGATCTTCACCGCCGCCGCGCGGCGGTCGTCGAGGAAGTTCCGGTCGGTCCAGAAGACGTCGCGTTTGACCTGCCCGGAGAAGATCGGCCGGACCGAGCGGTACTCGGCCAGCCCCTCGAAGTCCGTCTGACCCCAGTAGACGACCCGGTCGCCGATCTCCAGGCCGGCACTGTCGTGGTCGAACTCCGAGCCGATCTCGACGACCTCACCGAGGTATTCGTGGCCGAGGACGACGGGGTACTGCGGCGGGAACAGGTGCCCCTCGAACACCGAAATGTCCGTCGAGCAGATCGAGACGCAGCGCGTCTTCAGCAGCAGGCCGTCCTCGGGAGTGGCCGGAACGGGCACCGTCGCCAATTCCGTTTTCCTCGGCGCGGTCAGATGGAAAGCCTTCATCGTGGCCGGAAGCGGAATATCCGAACGGCCCGTGGTCGTGGACACGGAGGTGGTCATCGTCAATCCCCTCAGAAAAAAGATACCGGAAAAGCGGAACGGGAAAGGCGCGTCAGCGGCGCATGAGCAATTTCCCGGTCAGCAGGTACTGTCCCACCATCTCGAAATGCGAATGCGACAGCGTGATGTGCTTGACCGCCGAACGCACGTCCCGGAGATTCCGTTCGAGCCTGCTCGCCGTGTACAGCGAACCCGTGCCCGCGTACTGGTGGGCGGTGTCGACGACCTGGCACGCGTTCTCGGCGACCGTCGCCACCGTCAGCCGGATCAGCGAGGTCAGTTCGTCACCGCCGTCCGCGCCGTGTTCGGTCGCCTGCCGGGCCGCGTGCGCCAGGACGAGGCGACTGCTGTGCACGGCCATCTCCATCCTGGCCAGCTTGTCCTGGACCACATGACTGCCCGCCAGGGTGCCCGAACCACCCGTCGGCGTCTTGCGGAGCGCGATGTCCTTGAACGTGCGCAACGCGTCCTGGGCGATCCCCAGGGCGGTCGACGAGGACGTGAACGGACCGAAGTCGTAGTAGCTGATCCCGTAGGCGCGGGAACCACGCCGCGCCGGCGCCGAGTGCATGGCGGCTCCGTCCACGGTGTGGTCCTCGCCGACGAAGACGTTGTCGACCAGGTAACTCACGCTTCCGGTACCCCGCAGGCCGAGCGTGTGCCAGTCGTCGACGAACGTGACATCGGAGCGCGGAAGGAACAGCATCCGGATGACCGGGCCGGCTTCCCCGATCCGCGGCTTCCCGTCGTCGGTGACCCTGGCCGCGCACACCAGCCAGTCGGCGTGCGCCGAACCGCTGGCGAAGGACCATTTCCCGCTGAGCCGGAAACCGCCTTCGACGGCTTCGGCGGTGCCGGAGGGGTTGACCCCGCCGACGACCAGCTTGTCACTCTCGGCGAAGAGCTTGCGGGAGGTCGCCTCGGGCAGGTAGTCCGACAGCCTGCCGATCGCGCCCTGGACGCCGACCTGCCAGGCCACCGACGCGTCGAGGCGCGCCAGTGCCTGGATGACGGCCGAGCCGGTGGCGAGGTCTACTTGCCCGCCACCGAATTCACGGGAGACCCACATTCTGTGCAGGCCTACTTCGCGAACGGCGTCCATCGTGTCGGCCGAGGTCACGCGCCGATCTTCGTTGTCATTTCTGTATTGCTCGATAATGGGTGCGATCTTGTCGACCTTCGCCAGCCATTCCTGAATTTCGCGGGTCGGCGGCTGCCGGTCGAGCAGGCGCGGCACAGCTTCATCCAATGACAAATTTTCCCCCATCCCCAGGTGGAAACCTCGCCCCAAAACGAGGTTTCGATAGTCTTAGGTTCCTCGAACTATCGAAGCAATAATTACCCGGGCACCACCATGCGAGCAAGGGGCATGTTCACATCCGGGAGTGATCTAAATCACAGGGAAGAGACATTGACCCGAAAGGCGGTACTGGATCAGCCCATCGACGCAGCGACCCACCCGGAAGCGCCTCCCTTCCGGGCGTGATACCGGTCAGTCGATCAGGAATTCGTAGCGGGGCGCGGCAAAATTACCCACATCGGCAGCGAGCCCCACATTCGTCCACAATGGACTCTCAGGTCGTCGATTCCCATTTCTGGCTCACAGTCAACACTCCCTTACGCTCGGTGGACGCGAAGGGGACTCTGCCGTCGAGACCGTCCGAAGTGGACAAAATACGTACGCGACGACCCGGCCGCGTCGCCCTCTCTCACGCCCAGAGCCCGTCGTTCGAGAGCATCACCCTGAATCCACCGTGCATGAACTCGATCCAGTGCGGGTAGGTCGTGTCGTTGACGAGGTCCCAGGGCACGAAGTCCTCGCGCGAGCGTTCGGTCTCGGCGACTCCGCGAAGGTGGGCTCTCACCTTCTTGCGCGTCGCGTTCAGGCTCCGGGGCGAGTAGCTGTCGTTGGAGACTCCGTACGCCAGCATCTCCAGCGTCGCCGACGAGACGCCCAGCGACGGGTCCAGGGGAACGTGGCGCCCGGGGCCGGACGAACCACCTCCTCCGGGGCGGCGATACCTGAGATCGACGTGGTTCGCTTTCAAATGCCGGACGAATTTCGTGAACATACCGTCCGTACGCAGATCTTTTTCCTTGACTTTCGCGATGTATTTCTTCGGATGACTCACCCGCGGTTCACCGTGGCCGTCCCAGAAAATGACGCCCTGCTCCGCGCCGCGCGAGGAAACCGGGGGCGTTTCCAGGAACCGCTGACAGATCAGCACGGAGGCGTTGACATGGCCGGGAAAGATCGGCGCCACCTTGAGCACGCGCTGGAGCCTGCCCCACGCGACCATCGACCCCAGCCCCGGTGACATCGCCTCGAAGTCGTAGACCAATGATCGCACGACGGTTTCCCTGAACCACAGGAATTCCAGGGTGGGCTCCCGGCCCTTGACACGCTTCCCGTGCCGCGTCCCAGAGGCCGGCTCGGCCCCGGCTCGCCACTCCCGCACGATCGGATGGCACAGTTCGACGACCATGTCGATGTCGCCGCGCGGGTCGATTTGAGTACCCTTCACAAAAGATCCGTGGAGGTAGACGTCGAAGCCGCACCCGGTGGAGGCCAGCAGCCACTGGATTCGATCTCTCAAGAAGAGAAAGGTGGCCATCCGGGCATCCCCGACCGTCATATCGACGATGTTGGCACATCACCGCCCCCTCGGCAAACGTCATCCGCACTCTTCAAAAACTTGGACAACCGCACGGTTCCTTGGTATTCCCGGCCGCGGCGGCGGCCTGTAACGGAGGTGCGCCCGGACGCGACTCCGTGCCGTGCCGGGCGAAGCGATCTCCCCGAGACCGGCACGGTCTCTGCGAGGAGTGATCTTGGATCTGCGGGCTCAGTTCATCGAGCAGCTGGCGGCTTTGCGCGTTCAGACAGGCAATCCGACCCTCGCCGAACTGCAGAAAGAATCTTCTGAACATCTCAACAAAAGTGCGATCTCCGACCTTTTGACCGGCAAGTGGACCCTGCTTCCGAAATGGGAACGAATCCATGCCTTCGTGACAGCCTGTGCCACGATCGGCAATCGCAGGAACTTGACCAACTTGGATCTGGTGACCCTTCAGAAGCAATGGAAGAACCGGCATCACCTTCTCGCGACCGGCTTGGACTACGAGCACCGTCGCCGACCCGGTGACGTCGAGGATGTCGCGCCCGTGCTGGAGAAGGGCCCGGGGTCCCGCCGATTCGGCGCGGTTCCCCCTCGTGCCGGAGCTTTCCAGCGCCGTACCGCCGCTCGGCTGCCGTCCGCCGCGAGCGGGGGCACGACCGTGCTCGCCGGACTCGGCGGCGTGGGTAAGACCCAGCTGGCCGCCGATCACGCCCACACCCACTGGGACACCGGCCAGATCCAGCTGCTGATCTGGGTGGCGGCTCACTCCCGCGAAGCGATCACGAACGCCTATGCCGAGGTCGCGGTGGATCTGCTCGACCGGGATCGCGCCGACCCGGACAAAGCGTGTCGACGGCTCCTGTCCTGGCTCGCGGAGACGAACGTCGAATGGTTGATCGTGCTCGACGACCTGCAAGCGCCGAATCATCTCAACGGCTTGTGGCCACCGCACAATCCCGCCGGGCAGGTGGTGGTGACCACCCGCCGCCGCGACGCAGCGCTGCACGGCCACGGACGCCACATCGTCGACGTGGATCTGTTCACTCCCGAGGAGTCGCTCGCCTATCTGGCCGAGAGGCTCGCCGCCCCCGCCCGGTACCCGGGGACGGAGCTCGTCCTGCTGGCAGGCGACCTCGGGCGCCTGCCTCTCGCTCTCGCCCAAGCGGCGGCGTACCTCGTCAACAGCCCGTACACCACCGTCGCCGAATACCGGTCCCGCTTCGCCGATGTCCGCGTCAGGCTGGCGGCGATGCTCCCGGATGAAGACAGCCTGCCCGACGCGCACCAGTGCACGGTGTCCGCGGCCTGGTCCCTGTCGATCGGCGCCGCCGACGAGCTCACCCCCGCCGGGCTCGCGAGGCCGGTCCTCGAAGTGGCGTCACTGCTCAGTCCCTCGGGAATCCCCGACCGCCTTTTCGCCGGCGAGGCGCTCGGAAACTATCTGACCGGGCGCTTGGATCGCACGGTCACGACGAAGGAGATCCAGGAGGGCTTGGGCTGTCTCCGGCGGTTCAGCCTGGCCACCCTCGACCCGGACCAGCCTCATCACGCCGTACGGGTCCACGCCCTCGCCCAACGCGCCGTCCGCGACGATCTGGCGCCCGGTGCGATGGCCGATCTCGCGTGGGCCGCCGCGGACGCCTTGATCGAGGCGTGGCCTGCCGTCGACCAGGCGGGTCTGCGGACCGACGCGCTCATCCAGGCGTTGTGGGCCAACATGATCAGCCTGCGGAACTGCGCGGAAGAGCTTCTCTGGCAGGAGTCGGCCCACCCCTTGCTGTTCAGGATCGCCGAAGGCGCCGGATCCACGGACTATCCCGGACCGTCGCTCGAAGCCATGCGAAGCCTGCACCACCAGGCGCACACCCGGCTGGGGCCGGAGCACGCCGACACCCTTCTCGCCCGTTCCGAACTCGCTTGGTGGAATGGCCTGGCGGGCGACATGGCTCCCGCGGTGGCCGAACTGGAGTCGGTGCTCTCGCACCAGATGCGGATCCTGGGGCCGGCACACCCCACGACGCTCAGAGCTCTGTACCGGCTCGGTGCCGCACGTCGGCGAGCGGGCGATCCCGCCGACGCGATCACCGCGTTGAACCACGCGCTGGGCATGCAGCGGGCCCTGCTGGGCGACCGGCATCCCACGACGTTCGCCATCCGCTTCGAACTCGCGCAAGCGTCGGGCGAAGCACAGGGCGCCCGCGGCGCGGTGGACGTCCTGCGGGATTTGCTGGCCGACCAACGGGAAGTTCTCGGGGAGGGGCACCCTCTCACGCACACCACGCTCGCTCAGCTGGCCTGGTGGCGCGGCCAAGCCGGCGAACCGGCGAGCACGCTCATCGAAGAACTTAAGGAGCGGCTCGCCGACGAAATGGAGAGGTTCGGCCCCGACCACGCCGTCACGCAGGCCACTCGCGCGAGCCTCGCGGCTCGGCACGCTGACAACGGCGACCTCGACGGCGCCGTGGAAATCCTCCTGGGGGATCTCGGACAGCCCTGAGCGAGCTTCTGTCTCCGGATTTCCGGCACCGGAACCCGGAAACCGGCGCAGAGCAGGGCTTTCGCGACCGGGATTCCGGACTTTTCCGGGTTTCGCCCGCACGGCGGCCCGGGGCCACACAGTGGTGGTCACGAAACCGGCCGAGGTCACCAGACCAGGAACGACGGAGGAATCCCATGCCCCGCATCCGGCGCCGCGCGCCCCGCCCCTTGCTCCGCACCCTTCTGGAGGGATTCACCTCCGGTGCCGTCCGTGGCCTGATCGGCTGGCTCCTGGACCACCTCACCCTCTGAGGACCTCCGGTCCTTGAATCGACCGGCTTCAGGTCGCCGTGGAGGAGCGGCGGCTCCGCAGCATCTCTTCCCCGGCGTCCACATAGGACTCGAAGAACCCGGCGACCTCGGAAAGCCGGGCGGCGGCCTTCTCGTCTTCGGCGCTTCGCGTCCCGCCTCGCAGCACCCGGATGAAGGCGCGGGTCCGTTCGTGGCTGGCGGCGAGAAGCTGCTCGAACCCGCCCACCGCCTCGACGAGCAGGCGGCGGCTGCCCGGTTGCGGGATGGTCCGGGCGAGGCCCCACGAGACCAGTTCGCGGACCGCGACGCTCACCGCCCCTTTGCTGAGGCCGAGGGCCTCGCCGAGCGCGTCGAGGGACACGGGGTCGGCCTTGAGCAGGAGTTGCCCGTAGACACGGCCGGTCGCGCGCGGAAGGTTCCACGACGCGAGGAAGTCGCCCATGGTGGTCACGAACACTTCGCGATCGTCGGCGACGGTCATGCCGCGGGCTCCCAGCCGTCGATGACGTCCACGATGGCCTTCGTGGACCTGTCCGCCGCGTCCAAGGTGACGACGTGCCCCGCGGCGGGAACGACCTGTTCGGTCACACCCTCGGCTCGCGCCCAGCGAGGCATCGCGGACGCGATGTTGCCGGTCCGGTCGTCCTCGCCCCGGATCAGGCCGAGCGGAACGGGCGTGCGGTACCCCGGCTCCGGGTCGACGAGCGACACGGTTGCTCGCCAGACGTCGAGGAAGACGTGTTTGGGCATGCGCGCGAAGGTCGCCTCACACTCGGCGATCCCTTCCGGCGTCACGGCCGAGGCGCGGGCCATGAGACCGGGAAGCCGCGAGGCGGGGACGAGCGCCAGCGACGGCGCGGCGAATCTCAGCAGGAGCCGCTCCACGGCGCTGAGCGGACCGGCGTTCCAGGTCGAGTCCACGACGACGAGACCGCCCGCGCGCTCGGGAAGGCGGCGGACCAGCGCCTGCGCGAGATTGCCGCCGAGGGAGTGCCCGATCAGGATCGGACGATCGAGACGGAGATGGTCGAGCAGGGCGGTCAGGTCGTCGAGCGCGATCGCCGCGGTGAAGCGGGAACCCGGCGCGAGAACCGACTCGCCGTGCCCGCGCTGATCCCAGATGACCACCCGATGGCCGCGTTCGTGCAGCGCCCGCGCCTGGGCGTCGAACATCCGGTGGTCCATGCCCGCGCCGTGGGTGAAGACGACAGGACGCAGTTCGCCCGCGAGGTCTCCGTACCGCAGTTCTTGGGCGCCCCGGCGGAGCACGCCCGTCATATTCACCATTTTCTAAATCTAGCGCACACTTCCGGCGAGGATCCGCCGGAGTCGTCGTTCAGCGCCCGGCCCAGCCGCCTTGCTCTTCGGCGGCCTCGACGTCGGAGTCGGCGACGGCGGTGTGCGCCAGCGCGGCGACGGTCTCCTCGAGTCCGCGCTGGACTTCCTCCTCCCCTGCCTCGCGGACGCTGCTCAAGGTCACGGTCAACCGCGCCGCGTTCGCACCGGCGTCTTCGACCGACAGCCGGCCGTGGTAGTCGTTCGGGCCTTCGGATCCCCAGCTCAAGGAACGGCTTTCCTCGTCGACCTTCAGCCACGCTTCCGCTTCGACGTGCTCACCGTGCACTTCGGCCTCGACATGGACGGCGTCGCCGCCCTCGGGCTCGGCTTGGCTCAGCTGCGGGAAGAAGTGCGGCAGGTTCCGTGGTTCACGCAGGTAGTCGAACAGTTCGGAGGCGGGCAGATCGATCGTGGCGGTGTGGCGAAACTCGGTCATGATCACGCATACCCGGCCTTCCCGCCGGGGAAACCACCAGGTCAGCGCAGCGCGGTCAGGACGTAGTCGTCGCCGAACTGCCACACCGGGGCCACCTCCGCGAAGCCCGCCTCCCGGAGCAGCCTGGTGTGTTCCTGCGGGCTGAGCCTGTTGCCGTAGCCGGTCGAGATGCCGCCCAGTTCCTCCGCCGTGAACTCCGCTCGCAGGGCGGGATCGGCCGCGATCGCGGCCCACCAGCTCTTCCAGTCTTCGTTGGCCTCGACCCCGGCCCGGGTGGCACGGCGGTTCTTGACGGCCTCGGCGAACTCGCGGATGCCCGGCTGCTCGTCGTAGAAGTGGTCGCCGTTGACGAGCACCCCGCCCGCTCGCAGCGCGCCCGCGAGGTCGCGGTAGACGTCGGCGAGGCGATCCGGCTTGAGCCAATGCAGGGCGGTCGTCGAGACGGCGGCGTCGATCGTCCGCCACGTCAGCCAGCCGTCCTCGGCGAGATCCGCCCGGACGTACTCGATGTTCGCGGTCTCCGGACGGCCGGCCCTGGCGAGTGCGAGCAGGAACGGGTCGTTGTCGACGCCGACGACCCGGGCGTGCGGCAGGCGCCGGGCGAGCCTGGTGGCCAGTGAGCCGGGCCCGCAGCCGAGGTCCAGCACCAGCGGTTCGGCGACGTCGCGGCAGCCGTGTTCGACGACGTCGATCAGCACGTCGAACCGCTCTTCACGGTCCGCGATATAGCGTTCCTGCTGAAGGTCCCACCGTCGCACCCAGCCTGCCGCGAGCTTTTCGTCCACCGCGCTCCCCTTCGTGATCTTGATCCTGTGTAGCACAGGATCTCCATGGGTTACCGTGTGCGCCACAACGTAAGAAAGTGCCCGTCGGGGGAAGCCGGTGCGAATCCGGCGCTGACCCGCAACCGTGAACGGCAGTACGCCGTGAGCCGGACTGCCCGCCGGGTACTGCCAGCCCCAACTGTCGTGGAGTGCGGAGCGGGGTCCCGTTCGACGTGCTCGCGCGCCCGGGACAGTGCTCGATGTCCCGGAGGTTACTGTGACGCGTCATCCGTTCGGCCGCCGGCGTTTGCTCGCCCTGGCCGCCCTCGCGCCGTTGGCCGCCTGCGGGGCTGCGCCCGCGGACAAGGGCCGGTTGCGGGTCGCGTTCGCCGCGGGTGGTTCGAAGGAGACGCTGGACCCCACCCAGGTTTCGCTGTTCGTCGACCAGGCGCGGGCCAAAGCGCTCTTCGACACGCTGGTCGCCTACAACGCCGACACCTCGTTGCGGCCGCGGCTGGCCGAATCCTGGGAAAGCGACGGCTCCGGGACGCGCTGGCGGATCCGGCTGCGACAGGCGGCTTTCCACGACGGACGTCCGGTCACCGCGGACGACGTCCTGTACAGCTTCCGGCGGATCGCCGACCCCGCGCTGGCCTCCTCGTCCCGGCAGTACTTCGCGAAGGTGGACTTCGGCCGCAGCAAGGCCGTGTCAGCCACCGAACTGGAGCTGGTGCTGAGCGCGCCCGACTTCGAATTCCCGTCGGGGTGGGGCGCGCCGGGCGCGGAGATCGTGCCCGCCGGGACGACGGCGTTCGGCGCGCCGGTCGGCTCCGGGCCGTTCCGCTTCGTCTCGTTCACCCCCGGCGGCGCGGCGGTGTTCCGCAAGAACGAGTCCTATTGGGACGGTGCGCCGAGCCTCGACGAGCTCGAATTCGTCCCGGTCAACGACGAAACGGCGCGGGTCAACGCGCTGCTGTCCGGGCAGGTCGACTACGCCCACGACCTGGCCGCCGGCACCGCGGCTCGGCTGACGGGCGACGGGCGTGTGTCGCTGCTCGAAGCCAAGGGCACGACCATGCAGGGCCTGATCCTTCGCTTGACCCAGCCGCCGTTCGCCGACCCGCGGCTGGTGCGCGCCGTACTGTCCGGAGTGGACCGGGAAGCCCTGAACCGCGTCGCGCTGGCCGGGCGCGGCGAGATCGGCAACGACCTGTTCGGCAAGGGACTCCGCGGTTACGCCACCGGCATTCCCCAGCGGCCGCGCGATGTGGGCCTGGCCCGTTCGCTCGTCCGGGAAGCGGGCGCCGAGGGACTGGCCTTCGCCGTCGAAACCAGCGACGTCGATCCCGGCTTCCCCACGGCGGCGACACTGATTTCCCAGCAGCTGAACGAATTCGGCCTGAAGGTCACGCCGAACACGCGCGCGTCGAGCACGTACTTCGGCGAGACGAAGACCAAGGGCGTCGCCGCGCTCACCCGCACGGCCACCTTGCCGGTGCCGACATTCCTCAACCAGCGCTTCCGCACCGGAGGGTCGAACAACGTCAACGGCTTCACCTCGCCGGAGTTCGACGCCCTCATGGATCGTGCGGCGGCCACCGCGGACGAGGGTGCCCGGCTGGCGCTGTTCGGGGACGCCCAGCGGATCACGCACGAGTCCGGCGGCCTGCTCGCCTGGGGCTTCAGCACCTGGACGATCGCGGCGTCGAAGCGGGTGTCCGGGCTGGTCACCGCACCGCCGAACACCTTCGACTGGGCGAGGTTCGACCGCGCCCGCCTGTCCTGACGTGCCCGGATACGCCTTGCAGCGGCTGGGGTTCGCCGTGGTGCAGGCGCTGTTCGTCCTGGTCGCCACGTTCGCCGTGACCTCGCTGCTCCCCGGCGACGCGGCCTCGGTCGTGCTCGGAGAGCAGGCCACCGAGGAGCAGATGGCGACGGTGCGCCATCAACTCGGCCTCGATCAGCCACTTCTGGACCGGTTCGGGCACTGGCTCTCGGGCCTGGTCACCGGCGACCTCGGCCGCTCACTCGTCACGGGCGCCCCGGTGACGGACGAGATCGGCCGCCGGTTCGCCGCCACGGCGGTGCTCGCCGGGGTGACCTTGCTCGTGCTCGTCCCGCTCGCGCTGGGCGTCGGGGTGGCGTGCGGTGTCCGCGAAGGCTCCCGGACCGACCGGGTGCTCACGGCCGTCACCTTGTTCCTGCATTCGATCCCCGAGTTCGTTCTCGGACTGCTGCTGGTCGCGGGATTCGCCGTCTACACCGGGCTGCTGCCCGCCACCGCCGCCGGAACGGAGCTGACCGCGCGGCCCGCGGTGCTCGTGCTGCCGGTGATCGTGCTCGTCGGCCGTCAGCTGTGCGACGTGGCCCGGCAGATCCGGGTCGGCGTCGCGGAGCAGACGCGGGGGCAGGTGGCGGAGCATCTGCGCCTGCTCGGCCTGCCCGAACGCACCCTCGTGCTGCGGCATCTCCTGCCCGCCGCCGCGGCCCCCGCCGTGCAGCAACTCGCCCGCGCCGTCGAAGGGCTGCTGACCGGCACGGTGATCGTCGAATCCCTGTTCGCGATCACCGGTATGGGCACCGGCTTCGTCGAAGCCGTGCAGAACCGGGACATCCCGCAGGTGCAGGGATACGTGCTCGTGTTCGCCGGCGTCGTCGTGGTCGGGAACCTGGTCGCGGATCTGGTCGCGCACCGGCTGACCCCGCGCCGGGAGCTGGTCACGTGGTGAGCCGGACGCTCGGCTGGATACTGCTCGCCGTCCCGGTGCTGCTCGCGGTGGCCGGACCGATGGTCGCGGGCCCGGCGGTGTCCGTCGGGGCGCCCTGGCAGCCACCGGATTCCGCCCATCCGCTCGGCACCGACGTCCTCGGCCGTGACGCGCTCGCGGTGATCCTCACCGGCGGCCTTCCCGTGATCGGCATGACCGTCGCCGCGCTCGGGCTCGCGTACCTGGTCGGCCTACCGCTCGGCCTCTTCGCGGCCGGGCGCGGACGGTGGGCCGACGAGGCGGTGATGCGCTCGCTCGACCTCGTGCTGGCGTTCCCTTCGCTGCTGGTGCTCATGGTGCTCGCCGCGACCGGGCATCGCGGGCCCGGCGTGCTCGTCCCCGCCGTCGCCGCGCTCCAGCTGTCGGCGATCACCCGCGTCGTGCGGGCTTCGGCGCTGGCGCCCGGCTGCCGTACCGCCGTGGAAGCCCTTACGCTGCAGGGACGACCGTGGTGGCGCATCCAGCTCGGCTATGTCGCCCGGTACGTCGTCGGCCCGGTCTCCACCGACGCGGGGTCCCGGCTCGGCGTGGTGCTCTACCTGCTGGCGTCGGCGAACTTCCTCGGTCTCGGGCTGCCCGCGGACTCCCCGGATTGGGCCGTGGTCATCGAACGCAACAGCGAGGCCCTTTACACCGCTCCCGCGGTGGTGCTGGTGCCCGCCGCGCTGCTGATGGCGCTGTGCGTCGGGACCAACCTCGTCACCGACCGGCTGCTCGCCGCCCGGCGGGTGAGCCTGTGACGGTCTTGGAGATCAGCGGCCTTTCCGCCCGCGCCGGGGACACCGCTCTGCTCGGCGACGTCTCGCTGTCCCTCGAACCAGGCCGGGTGCTCGTCGTGCTCGGCGCGTCCGGCACGGGGAAGACCACCCTGGGCCTGGCCGCGACCGGGCGCGCCCGGCCCGGCATCGCCCTGTCCGGCTCGGTCCGGCTGGCGGGAGCCGAACTGCTCGGCCGCACCGGGGCCGAGCTCCGGCGGATCCGGGCCGGGGTCGTCGGCCATCTGCCGCAGCAGCCGTCGGCGGTGCTGGACCCGGTCCGCCGCTGCGGGCCGGTGCTGGCCGAACTCGCCGCGATCCGCCATCACGGCCGGACGTCGCGGCTGGCGGCGGCCCGCGCCGCGCTGGCGGAAGCGGGGCTGGAGCAAGGTCTGTGGCGCCGGTTCCCGCATCAGCTCTCCGGCGGGCAGCAGCAGCGCATGGCCCTCGCCACCACGCTGGTGACCCGGCCGAAGGTGCTCGTGCTCGACGAACCCACGAGCGGTCTCGACCCGGAGAGCAGCGCGGTGCTCGCCGCCAGACTCAAGGACCTTTCCCGTGCCGGGACGGCGTTGCTGGTCCTGACCCACGACCTCGCCCTCGCCCGCGCTTTGCCCGGCGACGTCGCCGAACTCCGCGACCACCGCCTGGTTCCCTGCGAAGCCGTGTCCGGGCAGGAGCCCCCTGAGACGCCTGTGCCTTCACCGGCCGAACCGGTACTCGTCGTCCGCGGGCTCACGGTGCGCGCCGGAGGGACGACACTGGTCGAGGACCTCGATCTGGAGCTGGCGGCGGGCAGCCGCACCGCGCTCGGCGGCGTCTCCGGCGCGGGCAAGACGACGCTCGCCCGCGCGCTCGCCGGGTTGACCCCGCCGAGCGCGGGCACGATCGAAGTCGACGGTGTACGCCTCCCCCGCCTGGCCCGCCGACGCGGACGCGCGCGGCTGCGGGCGATCCAGTACGTCCACCAGGACAGCCGCGCCTCTTTCGACGAGTTCCGCGGAGTGCTCGACCAGGTCGCCGACACCGCCTGCCTCCTTCGCGGCATCAGCCGTTCCGCCGCCCTGCTCGAAGCGTCGGAGGTCCTGCGGTCTCTCGGCGTCGACCCGGCCGACCGTCGCCCGGACCGGCTCTCCGGCGGGCAGCTGCAACGTTGTGCCGTGGCCCGCGCCCTCTTGGCCCACCCCAGGGTGCTGATCTGCGACGAGGTGACGTCGGCGCTCGACGAGGCCAACCGCGCGCGGCTTCTGGACGTCCTCACCGCCGCGACGAACCAGCACGGCACCGCCCTGCTGATGATCAGCCACGACGACGCCTTCGTCGCGGATTCCGCTCTCGCCCTGACCGAAGGGCGGCTGATTTCTCCCTGAACTCCCTTGTGTGCCAAGGGATTTCGATGTCCACAAGGGACAGCGAGGGCACACGCGAAGCGCGGGCGGACGATCAGCGGTCCTCGACGTGGCCCGGGCTTCGCCATACTCCGGTGGGCGGCGCACTCGGAAGGGATTCGCGTGGTGCGGGAAGTTCTTGCTGTGCAGGTTCTTCTCGGTCTTGCCGCTCGGCGGCGCCGTCGCCGTGGGCGGCTCGCAGGAGGCAACAGGCGTGGCGGCACCGATCGTCGACCTCGGCGCGGTGCGCTGGCCCGCCATCGGGTGAAACGGAGGCTCAGCCGGCAGCCGTCTCGGCGAGCAGCGTGGCGAGTTCGGCGGGCATGGTGATCATGCAGTCGTGGCCGGTCGGCAACTCCCGCGTCCGCTCGCCCGCCGGGACGGGGCGCCGCGTGATGCCCTCCGGTTTCCCCTCGACACAGTGGATATGCGTGCGCGGGAGGGCGCGCGCGGCCGGGTCGTCCAGCCGGACCGGTTCCTGGAGGCATCCCACGGGCTGGTCCGACAGCATCGAGCGCAACCAGGCGACGTCGCCCGGTTCGGTGACTCCGAACAGACCCAGTGGCGGCGGCTGCTCCGGCAGCGGAGGAACCCGCCAGCCGTCCACGGCGAGGTCGATGAGCCGCTTGGTGACCGGCAGGACGTCGACAGCGCTTTCGCCGTCTTCGGGGACCATCGCGTCGAGGAACACCAGATGCGCGATCCGCCCGGGGACGCGGTTCGAAACGCCCGAAATGACCATGCCGGCATAGCTGTGCCCGACGAGGACGACGTCATCGAGACGCTCTTCTTCGATCAGGGCGACGACGTCGTCGACATGGGTGCCGAGGCCGATCCCGCGGCTCAGCAGATGCGCCTTGTCGCCGTAGCCGGTCAGCGACGGCGCGAACACCCGATGCCCCGCCGACTCCAGTTCCGGGACCACTCGATCCCAGCTCCGCCCGCTGTGCCAGGCGCCGTGTACCAGCAGAAATGTGGCCATCTCGGACAGTTCCTCCTCGTGCCTCGGTACTCTTCGGTAACCGTGACCATCGTGTCCGCGCGCTGGCCGACGGGGCAATACGGCACTTTCAGGTGCCCCGGTTCTCAGGAGGTAACCGTGCAGGATCCGTGCCAGGCGCGTGAGGTTCTCGGGATCGTCGGGGACAAATGGGCGCTGTTGATCGTGCGCATGCTCAAGGACGGACCCCGGCGCTTCACCGAACTCAAACGGGCCATCGACGGCATCAGCCAGCGCATGCTGACCGTGACGCTGCGAGACCTCGAACGCGACGGGATCCTGACGCGCACGGTCCGCAACGTCATGCCGCCGCACGTCAGCTACGAACTCACCACGATGGGCCGGACGCTGCGCGAGGCCACCGCGCCGCTGCTCGAATGGAGCCTCACGCACCTGCCGCGGATCGATGCCGCCCGCGAGGCTTACGACAAACGCTCTATCACCTGATTGAATCAAGTGATAGCCTGCTGCCGTGACCAGCACCGCGCAGCGGCTCATCGCCGCCGCCGAGCGCCTTTTCGCCGAGCAGGGTGTCGGAGCGGTTTCCCTGCGCACGGTGATGCAGGCGGCGGAGACGAACGTGGCGGCGATCCACTACCACTTCGGATCCAAGGAAGGATTGCTCGAAGCGGTCCTGCGCAGCCGTCTCGACCAGGTGGCCGGCGAACGGAACGCGGCGCTGGCGGAACTGGCCGGCAACGACGTCACCTCGCGCGAACTGGCAGTCGCGTTCGTGCGGCCCGTGGTCGCGGTGCTCGGCTCAGGCGGCGAGCATTGGATCCGCCTGGTCGGGCAGCTGCTCGCCACCGACGAGAAAGGACTGAGCGTCCTTTCCGGCTCGTTCCTCCAGCGCAACGCGAAGTTCGTCGAGCTGCTGGAGTGCGAGTTCCCCGGCGTTCCGCGAAGAACGCTCGATTTCCGGTTGACCCAGGCCATGCACGTGACCCTGAACGTGCTGGGCGACATCGAGCGTGTCCGCCGGCTCCTCGGCCCGGACTCCACGCCCCGGGCTTGGCCACTCGACGACGTCGTCGCCGATCTCGTCGACGTCGTGACGTCCGTCCTCGCCGGGCCACCCGGCGAACGCTGACCTCAGGAGTTCACGGTGGGACGTTTCAGCCTGCCCGAGAAGACCCCCGACGGCCTGGACTCGCCCGTGACCGCCGCGGCCATCAAGTACATGGCCAGGGCGCAGGTGAAGATCTTCGCACTGACCAACGGCCGCGTCGGCGCCCGATGGCGCGTCGGCGCGGGCTTCCGCAAACCCGTCCCGACGCTGTTGCTGGAACACCGGGGACGCAAGTCCGGCCGCCTGTTCACCACTCCCCTGTTATACTTGCGCCACAACGAAGATCTCGTCATCGTGGCTTCGCAGGGCGGACTGCCCCGGAACCCGCAGTGGCATTTCAATCTGATCGCGTGTCCCGAGACGCGGGTCCATCTCAAAGGCCGACGCGACGTGGCCGTCACGGCGCACGTCGCCTCGGCAGAGGAGCGGTGCGATCTCTGGCCGCTGCTGGTCGACCTGTACGCCGATTTCGCGAAGTACCAGGCGTGGACCGAAAGGGAGATCCCGGTCGTCGTGCTCAGTCCGCGATGACGACGGCCGCCTACGCGACCGCGCCGGCGATCTCGTCGGGCCTGCCGTAGCGGATCCGGTCGTCGGGCACGATCTCGCGGACCGAGTTGTGCTCGATCTCCTCCCAGGTACCGCCCCAGCCGCGGTCCGGCACGGTCAGGAAGTCTCGGACCACGAGGACGTGGATCGCACGGGCTTCGAGGCAGGTCTCGACGATGCCGTCCCCGACACCGCGCGCTCCCCGGTGACCAGGACGACCCGGCCGGCCATGTCGAAGCTGACGGACATGCTGCGCTCCTCTCGGCGCTGAGGGGAAACGGAGCAGCACCAAGCAAACGCTGGGTTGCCCTCGATGCGGTGAGCGTGGTCACCACGACCACCTTGGCCGAACGCCCGCCGCCGCCTCACGAGCCGTAGTTCGCCGTGGCTTTACAAAGCCGCCTTTACTCTTCTGCCCGTGCCCGGCGGAAGGACTGCGACGACGGCCGCGCGGCTGTTCGCCGTGCTGGCCGCGCTGACCATCGTCGCCCTGATCCAGAGCGCGCTGTGCAGTGACGGCGCCGCGGCGGCCGGATCACCCTGCGCTCCCCTGTTCGCCGCCGAAAAGACCCATGCCGCGGCCGGCGAATGCGAACCGGCGACGTCCCAGGCGAGCCCGGCGGGTGATCACGGCGCGTCGCTCCTCCCTGCCGAACCTCCGCACAACCACCTCGACGACGTCCTCGGGATCGGTCTCGCGCTGGCCGCGCTCTTCCTGCTCGCCAGGCGGCGTCACCCCGGCACCGCGGGCCTGCCACCCGGTCTGCCGTCGTCCCTGCTGTCCAGGCGGCCGGCGACAACGCCTCCGCTCGTCCAGCTCTGCGTTTCCCGCACCTGATCGGCGCCCCCCGGTCGTGACCGGTTCGCCCCCGAGGCGGACCGGTCGTGCCATGCCGCCCTCAGTTGCCCGGATCCGAGCCAAGGACTCAGCAGAATGACCAAGAACGCCAAGGTTTCCCTGACGGTCGTAGCCGTCGTCGTCGCGGTGGTGGCCGCGTTGCTCGTCTTCACCAAGCTCGGTGAAGACACCCCACCGGCCCAAGCGGACGCACCCCCGGCGGTGCCCGCGTCCGTCCTGATCCGGCCGGACAGTCATCGGCTGTCCGATCCGGCCGGCGCCAAGGTGACCGTCGTGGAGTTCCTCGACCTGGAGTGCGAAGCGTGCGGCGCCGCGTTCCCCGGTGTCGAGCGGCTTCGCGCCGAGTACGGGGACCGAGTCACCTTCGTGATGCGCTACTTCCCCATCCCCAGTCACCAGAACGCCGAGCTCGCCGCGCGCGCCGTGGAGGCGGCGGGCAAACAGGGCAAACTCGAACCGATGTACCGCCTGATGTTCGAAAAGCAGCCGGAGTGGGGCGACCAGCAGGTGTCCCATCGCGACACCTTCGTCGGCTTCGCTCGCCAACTCGGGCTCGACACGGCCGCCTTCGAGGTCGACCTGGACGATCCGGCCACTCTCGGCCGCGTGCTGGCCGACCGCACCGACGGCGCGAACATCGGCGTCGAGGGCACGCCGACGTTCTTCGTCAACGGCGTCAAGTTCTCGGGGTCGCCGTCGTATGAGGCCCTCAAGGCCGCCGTCGACCGGGAACTGGCGAAGTGACGGAGGAACGCGCGCCGTTCGCGGTCCGCGTGACGCCGTGGGTGCTGCTGATCGGCGGCGCGATCGGCCTGGTGGCGGCGCTGGTGCTCACCGTCGAGAAGATCAAGCTGCTCAAGGACTTCTCCTACATCCCCACCTGCAGCATCAATCCGGTCCTCAGCTGTGGGTCGATCATGAAGACGCCGCAGGCGGAGCTGTTCGGCTTCCCCAATCCGTTGCTGGGGATCGTCGGGTTCACCGTGGTCCTGACGACCGGCGTCGCGGTGCTGAGCGGCGCGCGGCTGCCCCGCTGGTACTGGCTGGGCCTGCAGACGGGTTCGGCGCTCGGTGTGCTGTTCGTGCACTGGCTGATGCTCCAGAGCCTGTACGTCATCGGCGCGCTCTGCCCGTACTGCATGGTCGTCTGGGCGGTCACCATCGCCGTCTTCTGGTACACGACGCTGCGCAACCTCCACAGTGGACGGACGGTGCTCCGCTATCACAGTGTGGTGCTCGTGGTCTGGTACGCCGTCATCGCCGCCGCGGTCCTGCAAGCGTTCTGGAGCTATTGGAAGACCCTCGTCTGACCCCGTCGCGAAGGCCACCGGCTTCCGGTGGCCTTCGCGACGGTGCTACACCGTGACCAGGCGCCTGCTCCGCTCGAGACCACGCAACCCGGCCGCGCACACGACGCCGATCACCGTCAAGGCGAGCCAGGGGACTTCGGGCCAGCCCGCCCGGCGCGCGAGGTCGAACACGGTGCCGGTGAAGAGATTCCCGAGCAGGATGCCGACCCCGACGATCGTGTTGTAGAAGCCGTAATGCGTGGCGACCAGCCGGTCACCCGACAGCCGGACGACGGTGTCCATTTCGAACGGGAACACCACGACCGTGCCGACGGCCAGCGACGCGGCGGAGACGAGCAGCCCGGCGCCGGCGACGACCGGTCCCGCCCGGGCGACCGTCAGCGGCGCGACGAACGCGACGGCCATGAACACCATGCCTGCCGCCAGGCAGGTGCCGGGCGGCCACCGGTCCTTGAACCACGCGGTGATCTTGAGCTGCCCGGCGATCGCGAGGCCGCCCGAGATCACGAACAGCCCGGCGATGAGCACGGTGGCCGACGTCTCCGAGCCGGTGATCCGCCGGGCCTCCATCGGCAGGGCCAGGTAGGTCTGGAAGGACAGCACGTACGAGCCGATCATGACCAGCGCGAAGAGCAGGAAGGGACGGTTCGCCGCCACGATCCGCCAGTCCGACCAGACCGATGAGCGTTCCCGTTCGCTTTCGTGTGCGGGCAGCGCGCGTATCTGGACCACGGTCAGGACGCCGAAGACCGCGGCCGCGACCAGGCAGGTCAGCCGGAAGTCGACGGCCGTCAGCACCAGCCCGACGACCGGGCCGGCGAGGATCCCGCCCTGGTAGAACACGTTGAACACGGAGAACGCTTCCAGCCGCCGCTCCCCCGCGTCCGCCGCCAGATAAGCGCGGACCGCCGGATTGAACAGGGCTCCGGCGAATCCGGTGGCCGCCGAGGCGACGATCAGCGACGGCAGCGAGGACGTCACGCTCAACAACGCGAAACCCGCCGTCCGCAGCACGCATCCGGCGACGATCAGCGGTTTGTACCCGAACCGGTCGGCGAGCGTGCCCCCGACCAGGAACAGGCCCTGTTGCGAGAAGTTGCGGATGCCCAGCACCAGTCCGACGGCCCAGCCCGCCAGTCCGAGCGGGCCGGAAAGGTATCCGGCGAGGTATGGCATCAGCATGTAGAAGCCGACGTTGATGGTGAACTGGTTGACCATCAGGACTTTGCTCGGCCGGTCGAAGGACCGGAAGCGTCCGGAGAACCCGGTCACAGCGCGGGATCCACGACGGTGCGGCAGCGGGTCCAGCGTTCCACCACGCGTTCGCCGGGATGCCCGATGACGTCCGGTTCCCGGGGCGGGGCGACGTCGAGCAGGCCGTGTCCCGCGCAGTACTCGTCGTTGTAGACGGTGTCGAAGTAGCGCTGCGGGCCGTCCGGGAAGATCGCGGCGATCCGCACGTCCGGGTCGTGCGTGCGGGCCAGCCAGGCCGCGACGAGGGCGACCGCGCCGACGCTCCAGCCACCGGTCGCGTACTGGGCGGCGGCGAGCCGCCGGCAGGTCCACACGGCTTCGGCCGGGGCGACCCAGTGGACTTCCTCGAAAGCGTCGTAGTCGACGTTGCGGGGGTGGATGCTCGATCCGAGCCCGCGCATCAGCCGCGAGGTGGCGGGCTGCCCGAAGATCGTCGACCCGACGGTGTCGACCCCGATCAGGCGCAGATGCGGGAAATACCGCCGCAGCGCGCGGAAGGTCCCGGCCGAATGCCCGCCGGTGCCGACCGAGCACACCAGGACGTCGATCCGGCCCAGTTGCGCGGCCAGTTCGTCGGCCAGGCCCGAGTACGCGGCCACGTTGTCCGGGTTGTGGTACTGGTCGGGGCACCAGGCGCCGGGCTTCTCTTCGAGCACCCGCCGGACCCGGTCCCGGCGCGCCTGCTGCCAGCCGCCCGCCGGATGCGGCTCGGTGACGAGATCGACGCGGGTGCCGTGCGCGGTGAGCATCCGCCGCACGATCGGCTCCATGCCCGGATCGGTGACCAGGGTGACCGGATGCCCGTGCACGATCCCGGCCAGCGCCAGCCCGAGTCCGAGGGTGCCGCTGGTCGACTCGACGATCGTCGCGCCGTCGGCGAGGTCTCCGCGGGCTTTGGCCTCGCCCACCATGTGCAACGCGGGGCGGTCCTTCATGCCACCGGGGTTGAAGCCCTCCAGTTTGGCCCAGAAACCCTTGCCGGAACCGGTGAGGCGCTCGTCGATCCACAGCACGGGCGTGTTGCCGACGGCCAGCGCCGGATTCACGCAGCGCGCCGCCGTACTCAAGAGCCGGGACGGCGCGAAATGAGGCAGGACAGCGTTCATCGGGGTTTTCGTCTTCCTGTGCGATACGGAAATGACCGGGGCGGCGCGGGTTCGGTCACGTCCGGGAGACGCACAGCTCGGCGAGTATCCGGGGTCCGCTCCGGGGCGACGCGAGCGGACGCGGGCTTTCCTGGATCGGGCCCGGGAAGACGCGGCCCGGGGCGGGCGGCGGCACCGAGTCCGGGATGGACGGCGAGTCGTCGCTTCGCACCGCGACCGCGGACAGCGGCCGGGGGTGCAGATGCCCGCCGCTCGGCGGACACGACGAGTCGTGGGAACCGGCCTCGACGGCTGCCTCGCCGTGCCCGTCCAGGCAGCCGCCGGCCTGCGTTCCCGCCACGACCACCAGCAGCAGCAAAGCCACCAGGAGTCGACGAAGAGTAGCCGGAGAGACACTCACGGTTCCCACCGTAGCAAAGATCGACTCGTTCTCCCATCAGGCCTAGTACTAAAGGCTCTAGTAGCGCGGGGGCCCCGGCTCAGCGTCGGGTGGCCACCTCCCGGCCGGTACCCTGCACCGTGGAGGTGTCATGCAACGACTGGGCGAACTCGAGGCGTCGGTGATGGACGTGCTCTGGAATTCGACGGAACCCCTGCGGGTGCGCCAGGTTCTCGAGGCGATCAACCAGCACCGCGATCTCGCCTACACCACGGTGATGACGGTGCTGGACAACCTCCACCGCAAGGAATGGGTCGTGCGCGAGATGCGGAACCGCGCCTACTACTACCGCGCCGTGGCGACCCGTGAAGAAGCCACCGCGCAAAGCCTGCGCGAACTCCTCGACGCCTCGGACGACCGCGAGTCGGTGCTGCTGCATTTCGCGCGCTCGGTCACCGAAGAGGAGTCGGACATCCTGCGGCGGGCACTGCGGCGGAAGCCCGGCAAGCGATGATCCTGGCAGGAGTGCTCCTGTCCGGCGTCGTGCTGATCGGCTGGTTCTCGCCCCGGGTGCTCGGCAGGCTCACCGCGGGCGGGATCAGCCCGGGCACGGCGCTCGCGTGGTGGCTGCTGACCGCGCTCGGCGTCCTCGCCGGCACCCTGGGCGCCTTCCTGCTCCTCGTGCTGCCGGACCACGGTCCGGCCACGGCCATCACGCGGGTCCTCCACGACTGCTGGGCCGCGGTCGGCCACAGCGATCTTCCGGGCCTCGACCCGGTCGTCGGCACGTTCGCCGGTGCGGCCCTCGTGATCGCGGCGGCTCGGCTGGCCGTGGCTTCGGCACGGCGCCGGAAACGCAGCGCCCGGCTGCACCGGCGTCATCTCGACGTACTCCGGCTCTCCGGCGCCCGGTCGGGGCCGATGCTGTGGCTGCCCGACGACCGTCCGATCGCCTACAGCCTCGGCGGCCGGGACGGCCTGATCGTCGCCAGCGAAGGGCTGGCCGCGCGCCTCTCGCATCGCGAGCTGAACGCCGTGCTCGCGCACGAGAAGGCGCATCTCCGGGGCAGACATCACCTGCTGACCGCCTCGGCCGACGTCCTCGGCCGCACGCTGCGGTTCGTCCCGCTCATGCGCGAGCTTCCTGGCGCGATCCGGCTGCTCGCCGAACTGGCCGCCGACCGCGCCGCCGCCACCCGGCACGGATCCGAGACCGTGCGCTCGGCCCTGCTGTCCATCCACGCCGCGGACGAGCCGCGCCGCGCGCTCGGCATGGCCGGTGGCGACACCGAGATCCGGCTGCGCCTGCTGGCCGCGCACACCGCCGGGGCGTCCCGCTTCCCCGCTTGGGCCAAGGCGGTCGCGGGCGGGACCGTCGCCCTGCTGGCCCCGCCCGCTTTCACGGTCGGCCTGCTCTTCGCGACCGGACTCGTTTCCTGCTGGTGAAACCCGGACCGACGCACCGAGACCCGTTCGTCATCAAAGCGGGCAAACGGGTTCCGCCGCACACAATCAGGTGATCAACGCGGAACAGGCCTTTTCCCGAATGCCACGCCTCCGTCGCGCATTGTCGTGAACCCGGCGACACATCGGGGACGGTAAATCGGGCACGCTCCACTCACAAGAGTGAGCGGTCTCCGGAATTCCCCGTTCCTTTGCGCCGGAAAGGGGAATTGTGATCGCAACTCAAATGGCGGCATTCGCACGGGACCGCGCTGTCGTAACGTCGATTCCCGATCCACTCACCCCGCACCGAATTCCGCGATACCTGGAGGTTTTCGTGTTACGACGTCCTCTGCGCACCATGACCGTCCTGATCGGAGCCGCGGCGACCGTCGCCACCTTCGCGACCCCGGCGTCGGCGGCGACCTCGGCGCTGAACGAAGCTGCGGGTCCGGCCACGCTGGCCGCCGCGCAGCAGAAACTCGACACCGCGCTCGGCGCGGCGTTCGCCGGATCCTGGCTGGACACGAACGGGAGGTTCGTCGTCGGCACCACGGACGCGGGCCGCGCGGCCGAGATCCGCGCGGCGGGCGCGATCCCGAAGGTGATGCGGCACAGTACGGCCGAACTGAGGAGGTTCCAGTCCACATTGGACGGCAGAACCGCGGGTCTTCCCGCCTCCGTCGCCGGGTGGTACGTCGACGTCGCGGCCAACGACGTCGTCGTCAGCGTGGTGGGCGGCGACGCCGCCGGCCGGGCGTGGGCGGAGAACGCCGGGGTCCCGGTCCGGGTCGAGCAGGTGACGAGCGCGCCGCGTCCGTTGTGGAGCGTGGTCGGCGGGCAGGGTCTCTACTTCAGCGGCGGCGCCTGTTCGGTCGGGTTCAACGCCTACGACGATGACGACCGTTATGTGATCACCGCCGGCCACTGCACCGAACTCGGCGGCACCGTACAGGGTGTCGACGGCACGATCGGCAAGGTCGCGGAGTCGTCCTTCCCCGGCAACGACTACGGCACGGTCAGGGTGACCCATTCCGACGTCTCGACCCCGCCCCGGGTCGACCGGTACGAAGACGGGACCGACGTGCGGATCGAAGGCGCGGACGTCGTCGGTGTCGGCGGGCGGATCTGCCGGTCCGGGATCACCACGCACTGGCAGTGCGGGCGGGTCGAAGCGCTGGACCAGACGGTGAACTACGGCAACGGGAACGTCGTCCGGGGCCTGACCCAGACCGACGCCTGCGCCGAACCGGGTGACTCCGGCGGCTCGTTCGTCAGCCGCCCCTCGTCGGGTTCCGGCACGAAACTGGTGCAGGCGCAGGGCATGACCTCGGGTGGCTCCGGTAACTGCCGCACGGGCGGCACGACCTTCTTCCAGCCCGTCAAGGAGGTGCTCAACCGCCTCGACCTGAAGCTCGAAAAGGACTGATCACCCCGCCGGGAGGGGCGGCCGATCCCTCGGCCGCCCCCTGATCCATCCGGCGAGCTCGCCCGCTTCGCGGACCAGCGCCTCGATCTCCGCCCACCGGCGGCGGATCCGCTCCTGATCGGCGACCAGCGTGCCGGAAACCATCCCCAGGAACAGATTCGCGTCCGTCCCGACCTCCGCGAGCCGCAGGAAGGGAACGCGGTCCTCTTCGGTCCCCGGCCCGTGCGCCGCCCATTCGCGGGCCCGCATCCCGGCGTCGTGACACGCGTCGACGAGGAGCGTCCGGATCTCCTCCGTCCGGTTGCCCGGGCTCGCGGGAGGTTTCCCCATCAACGGGAAGATGTTCCAGGCCACCGAGAGCAGGCAGTCGGCCACGTCGTCCATCGACTCCACGTTCACCGCGCGGAGTGTTCCGGCCCGAGCCCGCTGCCAGGGGTAATGACTCGCGCGATCGGCAGGATCGACCCGATCGGGTGGTCGGCGTCAGAAGCGGCGCAGCGCGAACTCCCGCACCGACGTGTCACCGGCGAGCAGCGCGTCGAGGTGGCCGGTCAGCACCACCAGTCCGGCCGGGGTCTCCGCCGCGGTGGTCGGTTTCCCGTCCGGCCACGGGGTGACGATCCGCCGCTCGCCCGCGCTGCGCCAGTGATCGGCGGAAGTCAGCACACGGACCGCCTTCAGGCCCGGTGTGCCGAGGTCGTTGGTGACCGAGACGAGCGAGCCGTCACGGCGCAGGACGAGCCCGTCCCCTCCGATCAGCGGGCGCTCCAGCGCGACGGCGCCGATCTTCCCCGAGTCCATGTCCACTTTGAACAGCCAGCCCGAGGCGTACAGGACGGTGAGCAGATAGCCGTCCGGATGCCAGACGATGCCGTTGAGCCCGAACCCCTCGCTGGCGAATTCCGGGCTGGTGACGCGTGCGGTGATCCGGCCCCGCGGGTCGACGCGGAACAGCGCGTCGCCGACGGTGTCGGTGACATAAGCGTTCCCGCGCGGATCGACGGCGACGTCGTTGGCGGCGTGCTCGCCTCCACCGACGGCCAGGTCGACCAGCGCGATCCGCTTGCCCGTGCGCAGATCGAAGATCCCGAGCCCGGACTGGTGGTTCACCGTCGACGGTGTGGACCGTTCCCCGAGCCCGAGATCGCCGTAGGTGACCAGGATCCGGCCGCGGGCCGCGTCGACGGCGATACCGAAGACCGACACCATGCCGGGGTCGCTCACCAGGGTCCGGACGGTCCGGTCGCGCTGGACCACCGCGACCGTGCCGAACCGGACGGAGCCCACCAGGGCGGTCTGTCTGCCCGGATCCCAGGCGACCCCTTCCGGATAGAGGGACGGCGCGGTGACCTCCACCGACGCTCCCCCGGCCTCGGCGGGCGCGGTCCCGATCCCGGCGACGACCGTGGCGAGCAGCACCGGCAGGACCAGACGTTGACGTAAGCGCATTGTGTTTCCTCCCTGTCGCTTGTCGTCAACGACCCTGGCGCGCGGGCGGCGGCCCAACCAGGTCGTGCGGATCCTGTTACCGGGACTACCCGGCACCGCCGTGCACGTCGACGGTGGCGGGTGACTCCTCCGAGCCGTCGATCACCCGCGCGTCGACCATCCGCAGTCCGGCGAGGAGACCGGAGAGTCCTTGATGCCCTTGAGGCCTGATCGCGAGGATGCCGCTGACGAAGAACAGCAGGTTCGCCAGCGGCTCGAAGCCGCCGTTCACCGCGGACGCCAGGGTGAGCAGGGTGAAGTAGCCGCCGGAACCGGTCAGGAACCGCACGATCATCCGCCACAGGGCGGGTTTCCCGCCGTCCGGCCCGGCGGGGCGCAGCAGCACGACCCGCTGGCCGAAGCTGGCGCCGTTGCCCGCGAGCGGGATCGCGAACAGGAGGAGCAGCGCGGGAATCAGGGTGCCGATCAGCGCGGTGACGACGGTGTTCGGTTCGCCCGCCAGCAACGTCGTCACGATCCCTGCGGTGGTGCCGAGCAGGACGACCGAGACGACGTCGACGGCCATCCCGAGCAGACGGCGGCGCGCGGTGACCGGCCGCGGCGTCCCCGGCGGCGCGGAGGGTTCGTTGCCCGGCAGCAGCCGCAACAAGGGAGCGAGCCCGAAACCGACGGCGGCGCCGAGGGTGTTCATCAGCAGGTCGTCGACGTCGGCCAGCCGGTACGGGCATTCGAACAGGAACCAGACCCCGGTGAGCTGAGTGGTTTCGATGAACAGCGAGACCGCGAAACCGAGGGCGACGGTGGCGAGGAAACCCCGGCGGAAGAGGTGCCGCACGAACATGCCGAGCGGCACGAACAGGGCGATGTTGAAGACCGCCTGCTGGACGGCGGGATTGCGCAGGAACGCCCGGAGGCCGGCGCCGGTCTGCTCGCGGTGGATGTCGGCGACGAACTGGAACGGGCGCGGTTGCAGGTGACTGGACGCGTGCTCGGCGCACCACGACGCCGTCGTCTCGGGGATCGGCAGCAACGTGTACGTCCACAAGGACATGACGTAGATCAGGAAACCGAAGACCAGCAGAACCCGCCAGAACCCGAGTTCGCCGCGCCGCCGGTAGCTCGCGGCGACATACGGGACGGCCAGAAGGCCCGCGAGCACGAAGCCCGCGAACACCGCGATGACCGCGGAGATGGTCGGATCAGTCACTCGCGGAAGCTAACAACGGACGCTCCGGAGCACCCGTTACGCCACCTGGGCGAGTGACGGCGTCCGCCTGGGCGAGGGCTCGCTGATGCGCGAGCGCGGCGATGGCGAAGGTCAGATGGACGACGACCCAGTTCCGGTCTTCGCGGTGAACCCGTTGCAGAAGGTCGAGAGTGGCATCGCCCGGTGCACGGCCCTGACGGCAGGCGTCGATGTACGCCTGGGTCAAGTCGTCGACGTTCCTCCGGAATTCGGCGAAGGCGTCGGCGGGTTGGGCGTTGATGCAGAGGTCCACGGTCACGTCACTCAGCGTTCCATAACGCGACACAAAGTTACGACTTGACAGGTTCGGAATCACTCACGTGAGGTAGCCCCGCGCGCCGATCTGTGCTCTGCGTCACGCCGAGGCGAGTCCGGCGGGCATCCGGCGTTCCCGTTCGGCCGCTTTGGCCGCCTTCGCCTGACGGGTGACCGGGAAGCGCTGGTCGAGTTCGACCAGCAGCGGGGTCACCGCCATCAGTGCCAGCAGCGCGAGCCCGGCGTAAGCGCCCAAAGTCTCGAAGATCGTCATGTCTGCCTCCTCGTCCCCGTGCCGTCTGTTCCGGCGGCCTGGAACCAGGATCGCCCGCAGGCCGGGGCCGGCGGATCGGTCATCCGGCGGAGACGCCTCGACCGGTCGGCCTTTTCGGCACCGGCCGTTCGGCCGACCCGGGACGGCGGTGCAGCAGATCGAACCGTGACCACATGGCCTCGGCCGCCTCGATGGACTCACCGGTGCGGACCGGATCGACGGCGGCGAGCTGCGCGACGATGGCCTGGACCAGGCTCATGCCCGCGGTCAGCGACGGGAAGAAGGTCACGCCCTCGGCGGGCACCATCAGCACCTGCTCGACCGCGCCCGCCAGCGCGGGGCTGGCGGCGTCGGTGATGGCGAAGGCGCGGGCTCCCCTGGCCTTGGCCTCGTTCGCCGCGAGCACGGTGCTTTCGTACAGCCGCCAGAAACTGATCGCGATGAGCACGTCTTCGGAGGAGAGTTTCGCCGTGGCGTTGGCGAGTTCGGCGTCCCCGGCGGTGACCGCGTGGACGTCGTAACCGGCGAGCCGGGCGTTGTGCGCGAACGCGATCCCGACGGCGGCGTAACTGCCGTCGGCGATGACGAGCGTGCGGCGCGCCGCGGCGACGGCCTGCGCGACGTTGCGGATCTCGTCCTCGGCGAACCGCCGGTTGAGCAACGCGAGGCTGTCGAGGTCGCGGCGCAGCGACGCCGATCCGGGCGAGTCGACGTCCCGGTGTTCCTCGGCCACCTGCGGCGCGCTCAGCGAGGACATGTACCGCGCCCGTAATTCCTGTTGCAGCGCGGGCCATCCGGCGAAACCCAGCGCCTGCGCGGTGCGGGTGACCGTGGCGACGTTGACCCCGGCGAGCTGGGCGAGCTCGGCCGTCGAGCCGAACGACGCCCGGCGCGGTTGCGAGACCAGCACTTCGAGCACGGCGGCCGACTTCGGCCGCAGGCCGCGTTCCGGCGTCCGATCCCGAAGCCACGCCTCGAATCCGTCGTCGATTCCCGTCTCTGTCACGCACGCCCTCCCTCGACCGCGTCACGGTAACGCATCGTGCCCGGCGGACCACTTGCAACAACCATTGCAGTTTTGTCGAAACGCAGTATACGTTGTCCGCACTCCTCGTCGCCCGAACCACGGAAGGCGTTCCCCATGACGCTTCTGGCACGACTGGACCGGCTCCCGCTCAGCCGTCCCCACTACCAGCTCCTGCTCATCGGAGGGCTCGGTTACACCTTCGACGGCATGGACTCCGCCGTGGTCGCCTTCCTCCTGCCGAGTGCGAAAGCGGCCTGGGGCCTCGACAACGGGCAGCTCGGGCTGATCGGTTCGGCGACGCCGTTCGGCTTCCTCTTCGGCGCGATCGCCGCCGGCCTGCTGGGCGACCGCATCGGCCGCAAGAAGGTCATGATGTACGCGCTGGCCTTCTACGCGGTGTTCTCCGTCCTCGCCGCCTTCTCCCCCGACTACGAGATCTTCCTGGGCGCCCGGGTGCTGGCCGGGGCGGGCGCGGGCGCCGAAAGCGCGATCATCGCGCCGTTCCTGTCGGAGTTCGTCCCCGCCAAACGGCGCGGCTGGTTCGTCGGCGCGCTCGCCGGGTTCTTCTCGTTCGGATTCGTCATGGCCGCGCTCATCGGGCGGTTCATCGTCCCGACGGTGCCCGAAGGCTGGCGGGTCGCCCAGCTGATCACCGCGCTGCCGATCGTCATGCTGCTGTGGTGGCGCCGGTCCCTGCCCGAATCACCCAGGTTCCTGGTCGCGAACGGGCGTGACGCCGAGGCCGAGAAGATCGTCGCGAAACTGGAGCGGGACGTCGAGAAGGCGACCGGGCAGGAACTTCCGCCCGTCGCCGAAGCCGACGCCCAGCCCGCCAAGGAAACCCCCAAGGTCAACCTCTTCAGCGCGCTGAAGTTCCTGTGGAGCCCGGCGATGGCACGGCGCACCGCGGTGATCTGGACCGTCTGGTTCGTGATCACGTTCTCCTACTACGGCTTCTTCTCCTGGATCCCGACGCTGCTCGTCGAACGCGGGATCACCGTGACCAAGAGCTTCGAGTTCTCCATCATCATCTACCTGGCGCAGATCCCCGGGTACTTCTCCGCCGCCTGGCTTTCGGAACGGCTCGACCGCAAGCACACCATCGCGCTCTACCTCGCGGGCTCCGCGGTGAGCGCGTTCTGGCTGAGCCAGATGGACGCGCCGTGGTCGATCACGCTCGCCGGGGCGGTGCTGTCGTTCTTCCTCAACGGCACCTACGCCGGCGTGTACTCCTACACGCCCGAGGTGTTCCCGACCTGGATCCGCGCCAGCGGGACCGGGCTGTCCAGCGCGTTCGGCCGCGTCGGCAGCATCCTGGCCCCGACGATCATCGGCCTGTCGGCGGCGAGCCTCGGGTTCGCCGGCGTCTTCGGCCTGACCACCGCAGTCCTGGCGGCCGGGGTGGTGTGCGTGGTCGTGTTCGGCCTGTCCACCGCCGGCCGTTCCCTGGAAGAACTGACCGAACACGGCAAGCCCGTGGAGACCGCGAGGGAGATGACGAAGTGACCGTGTCACTGTCCACTGTGGAGGACAAGACCCGGGCCACCATCGGCGTACGGCTGTTCACCGTGCTGGCGTGGGTGCCCGAACGGCGAGCGCTGCGCCGGGTGCACAGCAGCCACCCGGCGGAATACCCGGTCGGCGGCGAGAAGACCGTCGAGGTGGCGGCGGGCTGGCTGGAGCGGTGCGTCACCGGGCAGGAGCCGTATTTCGGCCCGGACAGCGCGGCCGTGCGGGAGATCTTCGCCGACCACGAGCTCATCGACAGGCTCGGTTGCGGCGCGGTGATCAACGTGCCGGTGGTGGACGACGGCCGCACGCTCGGCGTGCTCAACATCCTCGACGCCGAGGGCAGCTACGACGACGATTCCGTCGCCGCGGCCCGTTCTCTGGCACCGTTGGCGGTCCCGGCACTTCGCGAGCTCCTGGAGGAAACCCGATGACCGGATCGCTGCTGCTGCGCAACGCCCGCCTGCTCGACCCGCTCACGGGCGAGTACACCGAGGGAGACCTCCGGTGCGCCGACGGCCGGATCGTCGAGACCGGCCCCGGTCTCGACGCGGGCGACGCGCGGACCGAAGATCTGCGTGGCGGGTTCGTGCTGCCCGGTCTCGTCGACGCTCACGTGCACGTGACCGCGTCGACCGCGGATCTGGGGTCGCTCCCCGCGTCGTCGCCGTCCTACGTGACCGCGCACAGCGCCCGCACCATGAGCCGGATGCTGGACCGGGGCTTCACCACGGTCCGGGACGCCTCCGGCGCCGACTACGGCCTCGCCGACGCGCAGGCCGAGGGCCTGTTCCGCGGCCCGCGCCTGCTGTTCTGCGGACGCGCGCTCAGCCAGACCGGCGGGCACGGCGACAGCCGCACCCGCGGCGCCAACGTCAGCGAGGACCATCCGTGCTGCGCGGGCCTCGGCCGGGTCGCCGACGGCGTCGACGCGGTCCGGGCGGCGGCACGCGACGAACTCCGCAAGGGCGCGCACCACATCAAGGTGATGGCTTCGGGCGGCGTCGCCTCCCCCACCGACCGGATCGACTCGACGCAGTACTCGGCCGAAGAACTGCGCGCGATCGTCGAGGAGGCGGAGTCGGCCAACCGGTACGTCGCCGCGCACGCCTACACCGCCCGCGCGGTGAACCGGGCGCTGGAACTGGGCGTGCGGTCGATCGAACACGGCAACCTGATCGACGACCTCAGTGTCGAGCTGTTCCTCCGGCACGACGCGTACCTCGTGCCCACCCTGGTCACGTACTGGGCGCTGAAGGAGGAAGGGCGCGAGCACGGGCTGCCGGAGTCCAGCTGGCGCAAGGTCGACGAGGTCCTCGGGGCGGGCATGGCCGCGCTCGAACGGGCCGCCAAGGGCGGGGTGAAGCTGGTGTACGGCACCGATCTCCTCGGCGGGATGCACCGGCACCAGAACCACGAGTTCCGGCTGCGCGGCGAGGTCCAGTCCCCGCTGGAGGTGATCCGCTCCGCGACGTCGACGGCGGCGGACCTGCTGAACCTGACCGGCGAGATCGGCACCCTGGCCCCCGGCGCGCACGCGGACCTGCTCGTCGTGGACCGGGATCCGCTGGAGGACCTCGGCGTCCTGGCCGAGCCCGGGAAGTTCCGGCACATCGTCCAGGACGGGACCGTGGTCTCCGCCTGACGCGTTTCGGTCAGGAGAAGCGCTGCGGGACGCCCCACGGGTTGTCGTCCCGCAGCGGTTCCGGCAGCAGGTGCGACGGCCAGTCCTGATAGGACACCGGCCGCAGGAACCGTTCCACCGCCGCCGTCCCGACCGACGTCGTCGCCGGTGAGGTCGTCGCCGGGAACGGGCCGCCGTGCTGCATCGCGGCGGTCACCGCGACCCCGGTCGGCCAGCCGCCCCACAGGATCCGCCCGCTGCGGTCGGCCAGCACCGGGCGCAGAGCCTCGACGTCGGCCGCCTCCTCGGGAAGAGCGTGCACCGTCGTCGTGAGCTGACCGGGCAACGCGGAAAGCACCGGCAGGACGTCCGGGAGCCGTGAATACCGCACGACGACGCCCAGCGGGCCGAAACACTCCTCCGCGACTTCAGGCACGAAATCCTCCAGATCGATCTCGAACAATCGCGCCCCGGCACCTCGGACGACCTCGCGCACGCCGGGAACCGAGGCCAGCCGGTCCGCACCGGCTTCGAACCCGGACTCGATACGGTCGTTCAGGAACGGCGCGGCCGGGATCTCGCGCAGCCGTTCCGCGACAAGGTCCGCGAAGGGGCCCGAGGACGGCGCGAACACCAGACCGGGGTTCGTGCAGAACTGGCCGTTGCCCAACGTCAGCGAACCGGCGTAGCCCGCGGCCAGCTCCCCGGCGTTCGCCTCGGCGGCGCCGGGCAGGACGATCACCGGGTTGACGCTGCCCAGCTCGCCGTGGAACGGGATCGGGACCGGCCGGTCGGCCGCGATCCGCGCCAGCGCGAGCCCGCCCGCCACCGATCCGGTGAACGCCGCGGCGGCGATCGCCGGATGACGCAACGCCTCCACACCGGCGGCTTCCCCTTCCACAAGGCCGAGAATCGCGCTCCACGACCCCAGGGCCTCTTCGATGACCGACGCCGTCCGGCGGGAAAGCTCCGGATGCCCGGGGTGCGCCTTGACCACCACAGGGCATCCGGCCGCCCACGCCGAAGCGGTGTCCCCGCCCGCGACGCTGAACGCGAACGGGAAGTTGCTCGCGGCGAACACCAGGACCGGGCCGACGGCGGTGCGATACCGGCGCAGATCCGGCCGGGGACCGGGCGGCCACGACGGATCGGCGCGGTCGATCCGGACGTCGTAGCTCAAACCGCTTTCGGCCGCGAGCCGCCGCAGCTGGAACGTCGTCCGCGCCAGCTCGCCCGTCAGCCGTTCGGTCCCCAGCCGGGTTTCCGCGTCGGCGATCTCGATCAGGAACGGCCCTGCCGCGTCGAGCGCGTCGGCCACGCCCGTGATCACTCCCGCCCGCGTCTCCGGGGACGTCGAGGCCCATTCGCCCGCGATCTCCGCGGCCTTCGCCATCTCCTTCATGCTTCCTCCCGATCCGGGTTCTCCGCCGAGTTCCGGAATCCGAACAGGGCGTACACCACCAAGCCGAGCACCATCCAGGCCGCGAACCTCAGCCAGGTCAACGCGTCCAGGTTCGCGATCAGCCACACCGCGAACGCCACCCCCACCAGCGGCACGACCGGGACCCACGGGGTGCGGAACGACCGCGGCAGATCCGGCCGGGTGCGCCGCAGCACGATCACGGCGATCGACACGACGACGAACGCGGCGAGGATCCCGATGTTCGTCAGGTCGGCGGCCTCCTTGATCGGCAGGAAACCGGCGATGAACGCCGAGCCGATCCCGACCGGCCAGATCACCCGCGTCGGCACCCGGCGGCGCGGGTGGGTGCGGGCGAAATAGCGCGGCAGCAGGCCGTCGCGGCTCATCGCGAACCAGATCCGGGACACCGCCAGCATGTTCGCGAACGCCGACGTCGTGATCCCGAGGATGCCGCCGACAGCGACGACCGTGCCCAGCCCGGCGAGGCCGACCGCGGCCAGCGCGCTGGAGAACGGGCTGTGCGTGTCGATCTGGTCGTAGCGCTGCATGCCCACCAGCACGATGGACACCAGCAGGTAGATCACCGCCGCGATGGCGAGCGAGACGATGATCGCTTTGGGCAGCAACCGTTTCGCCTCGACGCTCTCCTCCGCGGCTGCCGTCATCGCGTCGTAGCCGTACACCGCGAAGAACGTCGTCGCCGCGCCCGCGACCGCACCGCCGAGACCGTACGGCAGGAACGGGGTGAAGTTCCCCGCCGAGATGTGGAACGCGCCGGCGACCACGACCAGGGCCACGATGGCCAATTTGATCACCACCAGCGCCGTCTCGAACCGCGCGGACTGCTTGCTGCCCCGCGAAAGGACGAAAGCCAGCAGCAGGCACAGCAACGCGGCGAACAGGTCCACGCGATGTCCCGGCCCGGTTCCCGGCGCCCCGAGCATCCAGGACGGCAGGTCGAGGCCGACCTGCTCGACGACGTAGGACAGGTAGCCGGACACCGCGATCGCGACCACGGCGACGATCGCGGTGTACTCCAGCAGCAGATCCCAGCCGATCAGCCAGCCCGCGATCTCCCCGAGCGCCGCGTACGAGTACGTGTACGCGGATCCGGCGCGCGGGATGAGCCCGGCGAACTCCGCGTAGCACAGGGCCGCCGCCGAACTGGCGACGATCGCGATCAGGAACGAGATCATCACGCCGGGTCCGGCCTGCTGGTTCGCGACCACGCCCGCCAGCGAGAAGACACCGGCGCCGACCAGGCCGCCGAGGCTGAGCGAGACCAGCTGCCACAGCCCCATCGTCCGGGGCAGACCGCCGGGTCCGGCGTCTTCGGGGCCTTCGAAGGATTTCCGGCGGAAGAGCCCGGACCGGGAGAAGAGCTTGGCTTGAGGCCGGATCGTCGTTGATTCGGGCATGACAAATCCCTTCCGGTCCGCGCGGGGCGGACCGGGTCAGCGAGTGGGGACGGAGGGCTGAAGGGGATTTCCCCGCGTGACACGCGGGGAAATCCCCTTCAGCCCGTCAGAGGACGAACCCCACGGGGAACGGATCGTCCGGGTCCAGCAGATAGGTGGCGTTGCCGGTGATCCACGCGCGTCCGGAGAACTCGGGGACCACGGCGGGGACACCGCCGACGGTGGTCTCGGCGACCAGTTCGCCGGTGAACGTGGTGCCGATGAACGAGCTGTTCTCGAACGGCGTGTGCAGCGGCAGCTCGCCGCGGGCGTGCAGCTGGGCCATCCGGGCCGAGGTGCCGGTGCCGCACGGCGACCGGTCGAACCAGCCCGGGTGGATCGCCATCGCGTTCCGCGACGCGCGGGCGTCCGACCCCGGGGCGAGGAACTGGACGTGCTTGCAGCCGCCGATCAGCGGGTCGGCCGGATGTTTCGGCGGGCGCTGGTCATTGATCGCCGCCATGATGTCCAGTCCGGCGGCGAGGATCCGGTCCTTCTCCGCCCGGTCGAACGGGATGTCCACTCGGGACAGTTCGAGGATGGCGTAGAAGTTGCCGCCGTAGGCCAGGTCGTAGCGCACCTCGCCGAGCCCGGGCACCTCGACGACGGCGTCGCGTTCGGCGAGGAACGACGCGACGTTGCGGAGCTTGACGCGTTCCGCGCGCCCGTCCCGGACGTCGACCTCGGCGTGCACGAGCCCGGCCGGGGTGTCGAGGCGCACCACGGTCTTCGGTTCGGTCACCTCGACCATGCCGGTCTCCACCAGCACGGTCGCCACGCCGATCGTGCCGTGCCCGCACATCGGCAGGCAGCCGGACACCTCGATGTAGACCACGCCCCAGTCGGCGTCCGGCCGCGTCGGCGGCTGCAGGATCGCGCCGCTCATCGCGGAGTGGCCGCGCGGCTCGTTCATCAGGAACCGCCGCAGGTGGTCCAGGTTCTCCATGAAGTAGCGGCGGCGTTCGGCCATGGTGTCGCCCGGGATGACGCCGACCCCGCCGGTCACCACCCGGGTCGGCATGCCTTCGGTGTGCGAGTCGACGGCGGTGATCGACCGGATCGACCGCACTACTCCACCCCCAGCGAGGCGAGCGCGCGGCGCATGTCGGCGGTGACCCGCTCGTGGTGCTCGCCGGTCAGCGGCCCCCGGGGCGGACGGCACGGCCCGCCGTAGCGGCCGACGAGGTCCATCCCGAGCTTGATCGCCTGGACGAACTCGGTGCGCGAGTCCCAGCGGAACGCGGCCACCAGCGGTTCGTACAGCGCCCTGGCCTCGTCGAGCTTGCCGGCCCTCGCCAGGTCGAACAGGCGCACCGACTCGGCAGGGAACACGTTGGGGAACCCGGCGAACCAGCCGGTCGCGCCCATCAGCAGGCTTTCCAGCACGACGTCGTCGGCGCCGCTGATCACGTCGAGGCCCGGCGCCTGCTCGCGGATCTCCAGCACCCGCCGGACGTCGCCGGAGAACTCCTTGACCGCGACCACGTTGTCGATCTGCGCGATCTCGGCCAGCAGGGCCGGGGTGAGGTCGACCTTGGTGTCGATGGGGTTGTTGTAGACCATCACCGGCAGGCCGACCGACGCCACCGCCTCGAAATGCGCGAGCACTTCGCCGCGGTTCGCGCGGTACATCGTGGGCGGCAGGCACAGCAGACCGTCGGCGCCGTCCTCGGCCGCGACTTCCGCCCAGTGCCTGGCCTGGTGCGATCCGGGGCCGTGCACACCGACGACGACGATCCCGTCCTCGCCGACCGTCTCGATCGCGGTGCGGGCGACGCGGCGGCGTTCCTCGTCGGTCAGCGAGGAGTACTCGCCGAGGGAGCCGTTCGGGCCGACGCCCCGGCAGCCGTTGTCGATCAGCCACCGGCAGTGCGCGGCGTAGGCGTCGTGGTCCACGGCCAGCCCGGCGGGCGCCGAGTCGTCCGCCCGGTACGGGAGGGCGGTCGCGACGACGACGCCACCGAGGTCGGGTGTGCTCATTCAGGGTCTCCTTCGGGTCGGGCGGCGAGTTCGCCGAGCCGGATCGGCTGGGCGACGGGGCGGTGGTGCCGTTCGGCGCCACCGCGAAGTTCGGACACGGCCGGGCCGCACATCCGGCCCTGGCACGGGCCGAGGCCGGCCCGAGTGCCGAGTTTCAGGGCGTGCGAGCCGGGACAAGCCGGGTCTTCGGCCGCACGTGTCAGTTCGCCGTAGGTGGTTTCCTCGCACCGGCAGACGATCGTGTCTTCGCGCAGCCAGGTTCGCCAGGCCGGGCCGATCGGGTGGGCCGTCGCGAGGCGTTCGGCGAAGGTGAGGGCGCGGTCGCGCGCACGGATCAACGCCGGAGCGGGCTCTCCCCCGGCGGCGACACAGCCCGCCACCGCCCCTTCGGCCGCGGCGGTCATCGCGCCACCGATCCCGGTGATCTCGCCCGCCGCGAAGACACCGTCCACCGTGGTCCGTTGCGCGCCGTCGACCCGCACGAAACCGCCGTCCAGGACGCAGCCCGCGGCGACGGCGAGTTCCGGCTGCGGGACGAACCCGTGCCCGACGCAGACCGCGTCGACCTCGTACACCCGCTCGGTGCCGGGGACGACCGACCAGTCCGCGCGGAGCTTCGCGGTCACGACCTCGCGGACGCGGCCGGCTCCGCGTGCTTCGATCACGGTCCGGCCCAGGTGATACGGGACGCGATGACGGGCCAGCGTCACGGCGTAACGCGCCAGCTCGCTCGCCTTGCCGGCGTGGGCCGCCGGCCGCCACGGACGGGACGACCATCCTTTTCGGACGGTCGCGAACGGGTTCGCCTCGAGGACAGCGACCACCTGGGCCCCGACCCCCAGCACCGATTCCGCGACCGGCAGCAGGAACGGACCGGCCCCGGCGACGAGGACCCGCTCGCCGACCGCGACCCGCTCCCCCTTCGCCAGCGCTTGCGCCGCGCCCGCGGTGTACACGCCGGGCAGTTCCCAGCCGGGGAACGGCAGGGTGCGGTCGTGCGCGCCGGTCGCCAGGATCAGCGCGTCGGGCACCAGGGAAAGGCGTCGCCTTCCACCGCCGTCGGACTGTCCTCGCAGCACGTGCACCCGGCGCTCCACCCGGTCGAACGCCCAGACTGTCGACCCGGGCCACCACTGGCACCGGGGATGGGCGAGCAGGCGGCGCCGCCGGTCGAACTCCGATCCGCCCTGCCGTGCCGCGTAGCCGTCCAGCGGCATGCGGTGGTACTGGCCGCCGGGCGACTCCGCCTGGTCCAGCACCGTGACCCGGGCACTGGCCCGCAACGCGTGTTCGACGGCCGCGAGCCCGGCGGGCCCCGCGCCGACGATCACCACCTGCCTGCTCACGTGTTCTCCTCCCGGGTCTGGGTGCGGATCTCGTCGCCGTCGGCCGCCCGACGGCGGCACGCGCGGACGTCCGGCACGTCGTTGACCGTGAGCACGCAGTCGAAGCACGCGCCGATCCCGCAGAACACCCCGCGTGGCGCGCCGGAACGCGTGGTGCGCCAAGAGATACGTCCGGCGGCGAGCAGCACGCCCGCCACGCTCTGGCCCGCGATCCCGGTCAGGGTCTCGCCGTCGACGGTGATCCGGATCGGCCGGTCGCTCATGCGGCCACCTCCGCGAGCACCGCCGGGCGGGCGGCCGCGAACTCGTCGACCGGCATGGCGGGTGCCGTCCCGGTGAGCAGCTCGCGCAGCAACCGCGCGGTGCCGACGCTCAGCCCGATGCCGGCGCCTTCGTGCCCGGTGGCGTGCCAGAGGTTCGCCAGCCGCGGGTCTTCGCCGAGCACCGGGAGATGGTCGTCGACGTAAGGACGGAAACCGCCATACGCCCGCATCACTGCGACGTCGGCGAGCGCCGGGAACAACCGCAGCGCCTTGACCGCGATGGCGCTCAGCACGTCCGGGCGGATCGCGTCGTCGAACTCCACCCGGCGGCGGGACGAGCCGATCAGCACGGTGCCGCCCCAGGTCGACTCGACGACCGCGGAGGTCTGGAGCTCGCCCGAATCGGCGCCGACCGCGCCGACGTAATCGGCGTCGTAGACCTTGTGCCGGATGACGCCGGGCATCGGCGCGGTCACCAGCACCTCGCCCCGGCGGGGGCGGATCGCGATCGGGGCGCCGAGCAGCGCCGACACCTGACCGGCCCAGGGGCCCGCCGCGTTGACGACGACGTCGGCCTCGATGACCTCGCCGGGCACGCGGACACCGGTGATTCGTCCCTTGTGGACGGTCGCGCCGGCGACCTCGGTGCCGGACCGCAGCCGGGCACCGTGGCGCAACGCGGATCCCAGCAGGGCCAGCGCCGCGCCCGCGGGCTGGACCTGGGCGTCCTCCGGATAGTGGAACGCGGCGGTCACCTCGCGGGTCAGCGCGGGTTCCGCGTCGGCGAGTTCTGTGGCGGACAACGGTTCCGCGCGAACACCGCGTTGCGACGCGGCGAACGCGGTGAGGGCTCGGGCGCCGTCGTCCGTGGTGGCCACGACGATGCCGCCCTTGGGGTCGTACTCGATCGCGACGGCGGCACGCGCGTCCTCGTCGGCGATCTCGGCGACGATCCGGGGCCACAGCCCGGTCGACAGCTTCGCGAGTTCGAGTTCGGCGCCGGGCCCCTTGTCGGAGACGAGGATGTTGCCCTCACCGTGCGAGGTGGTGCCCCCGGCGGGCCGTCCGCGATCGACGACCACGACGTCGAAGCCCGCCCGGCTCAGCTCGCGGGCACACGCGGCGCCGACGATGCCGGCGCCGAGCACGACCACACGCGTTCGGTTCATCGACCCTCCAGCGTTCGGTAAAGCGAACGATCGGAGAGTAGGTTCCACCCTGGAGGGGTGTCAATACCCCGGGCACCCCGGGCGCCGTCAGCCCTTCAGGACCGGATGCGGCCTGCCGTCGAGCCGTTCGTCGGCGCGGTACTGCAGCAGCAGGACCGAGTGCACCGGCCCATCCGGAGCGGTGTAGCAATGCGGCTCGCGGGCGTCGAAGGCGACGTAATCCCCCGGGCCGACGTCGACGGTCCTGCCCGCCACCTCGACCCGCAGCGAGCCGGACTGCACGACGGTGTGCTCGACCCCGACGTGTCCCTGAGAACGCTGTGGCGCGTCGCCGCGCACCACCTGGTCGTACACCTCGAAGACGCCTTCACCGGTCTCGATCCGCCGCAGCGGCCGGAGATCGACCCCCTCGCCGCTGAGCACCTCGACGTCGGCGCCGCGCACCACGGTGAGCGCGCCGCCCGCCCGGTGGTCGAGCAGGTCGGAGATCGCCACCTCCAGCACCCTGGACAGGCTGAACACGGTCTCGATGGTCGGATTGCCGCCGCCGGACTCCAGTTGGGACAGCGTCGCCTTGCCGATGCCGGACCGCCGCGACAGCTCGGACAGCGAGATCCCCCGCGCCGCCCTGGCCGCGCGCAGGTTGACCGCCAGCATGTCCCGGATCGAGGGCGTCTCGTCCTCCACCGCTTCTCCCCTGTCGTTCGTCACACCGTGTCGTTCGTCAAACCGTACGACCGGACGGGCGATTCGTTCGCTTTGCCGATCGAGTTCGCGGACATCATGACACGCCCGCCCGGCGGGGAGGGCATAGCCGCGGCCGATGGGCCGACGCGATGGTGGGCGGCTCCGGCCGCGATGAAACTCGTTCACCAACCGGTGTGTCACCGTCGACACAGGGTCACGGGCGCACCGTCGTTTCCCTCCAGCGAGGAGATTCCCGTGCAGCTGATCCGCAGATCCGCGGGCCGACGGCTTCGAGCGTTCGGCGCGGTGCTCGTCACCACCCTCGGGCTGACCGCGTTCGCGGCCGCCACACCGGCCACGGCGGCCGCGAACGCCTGTCTCACCGGCACACTCGCCTTCGACCATCTCGACGCGGAAGCCGGGACGGGCAAACCCGTGCGCACGCAGGTGGCGCGGAACGCGAACTGGGAGCTGTGGGGGCGCACCGGTTCCGGCACGGCGAGCAGGCTCGCCGCGGGGATCACCGGCGCGTCCGACGGCCGGTTCACCGCCTGCCACACCGCTTCGCTGGCCGAGGCCTACGTCCGGTTCCGGTCGAGCAGCACCTCGATGTGGCGGGTGGTCAAGGCGGCGGACAACACCACCGACTACACGTTCGACTCGGCCCGCCGCACGAACGTGTCCGGCACCCAGGACCTCGGCACGGTGAAGGTGCCGTCCACGCTGCAGCGGGCGTGGAAGGTCGTGGACACGCTCAACGTCCTCTACTGGAAGCGCGCGAACACCGCTTCCTCCTGCTGGACGAGCCGCCAGTCCGACGGCCGCTGCGACCAGATCACGTTCGTCTGGGATCCGAAGGTCGCCGACGGCGGCTACTGGGACTACCCGAACACGAACTACGTCTTCCTCGGCGCGACGATGCCGGACTCGAAGCATCTCGTGCTCCACGAAGCCGGGCACTGGCTGCAATGGCAGCTCTACGGGCGGGGTTTCCCCGTCGTCGACAACTGCGACCCGCACTACATCGAGAAGCACAGTTCGGAATCCTGCGCGTGGACCGAAGGGTTCGCCGACGCCGTCGCCGCCTACACCCTCGGCGACTACCGCTACGTCTACGACAACGGCAACTCGTACAGCTTCCGGAACGACGCTTCGACACCCGGCTGGGACGCCGGCGACACCGTGCAGGGCCGGGTCGGCTCGTCCCTGCTGGACCTGTGGGCGGCGGGCGGGCCGGACGGCGGGAACTGGAACCGCACGATCGCGCTGATGACCCGCGACTTCAGCCAGGACTTCCGCGAGTACTTCACCGAGGACCGGCCCGCCGCCGGGCTGTCCACGACCGGTGCCGCCGAGCGGATCCTCGCCGGGCACACCATCTCGTACTGACGGGACACCGGAGGGCCGGACTCGCACCGGCCCTCCGGTGCTTCACCGCGTGGCCGCCCGGACCCAGGCGGTGATCTCGTCGGCGGTCGAAGGGAAACCGCCGGAAAGCAGGTCGTGCCCCGATCCGGTGACCACGACGTTGTCCTCGATGCGGACGCCGAGGCCGCGCAGCTCCGGCGGCACCGTGCGGTCGCCGGCGTGGAAGTACAGACCGGGCTCCACCGCCAGCGCCATGCCCTCGGCGAGCGTGCCCTCGCGGTAGGCCCCGGGACTCGCGGAGGCGCAGTCGTGGACGTCCAGCCCGAGGAAGTGGCCGGTCCCGCAGACGATGTACCGCCGGTGCTGCTGCCCGTCCGGCGACAGCGCTTCGTCCACCGACACCGGGAGAAGACCCCAATCGTGCAACCCCGACGCGAGCACGCCCAGCGCCGTGGCCTGGAAGGCGGCGAAGTCCTGCCCCGGCCGCACCTCCGCCAGCGCCGCGAGATGCGCCTTGTACACCAGGTCGTAGACGTCGCGCTGGGCCGTCGTGAACTCCCCGCCGACCGGGAACGTGCGGGTGATGTCCGCCGTGTACAGGGAATTCAGCTCGACTCCCGCGTCGAGCAGCAGGAGGCTGTCCTCGGTCACCTGTCCGTCGCAGCGCGTCCAGTGCAGGATCGGCGCGTGCGGCCCGGCCGCCACGATGGAGGCGTAACCGGGGCCGACGCCCTCGGTGCGGGCACGCCGGTCGAAGGTGCCCTGCAGCCAGCGTTCGCCGCCGCCGCGGACCGCCTCGGGCAACGCGGCCAGCACGTCGGCGAACCCGAGCGCGGTGGCGTCGACGGCATCGCGCAGCTGGCCGATCTCCCAGTCGTCCTTGATCCGGCGCAGGTCCGCGAGGACCGTCCGCAGCCGGTCGCTGTGGCCGAAGCCGTACGCGTCGAGCGCGGGATCGACACCGGCGCCGACCAGGAAGCTCGGATTCCGTCCGCGCAGGCCGTGCGGGAGGTCCTCCAGCGGGCGGCATTCGATGCCGAGCGTCTCGCCGTACGCGGCCGGCCCGGCGGCGGTGCCGACCCACAGCGGGCTGGTGTCGGCGTCGCCCACGAAGTCGGGCTCGTCCGGCTCGGCCGGGCGCGGGACATACAGCGTGGCGTGGTGACTGTCCCCCGCCGGGGTCAGCACGAGGATCGCGCCTTCGCGCTGGCAGCCGGTGAGCCAGACGAAATCGCTGTCGGCACGGAAGCCGTGGTAGGTGTCGTTGGAGCGCACCACGGCCCGGCCCGCCGCGAGCGCGATCCGCTGACCGGGCAGTTCAGCCGACAGCCTGCCACGATGCGCCGCGGCGGCCTCGGCGGTCCCCGCGGGCACGTCGACGGTGGTGTCGGCGGGCTCCCAGCCGTCGCTGATCCAGTTCCGGAACCCCTTGGCGGCCAGCAGCGCGCGCAGATCCGGCCGGGTTCGGTCGCCGGTCATCGGCTCCCCCTTCAGGTAGACACGGTTCTGGCCGCACCCTCGCACCGCGACCGGCCGGGCCGTAATGACCGGCGGCGATAGACTCCGCCTATGGCCCTGGAGATCCGGCACCTGCGGGCGATCTGCGCCATCGCCGAGGCGGGCAGCCTCTCGCAGGCGGCCGCCGCGCTGGGCATGTCGCAGCCGTCGCTGACGTCGCTGCTCCAGCGGCTCGAACGGCAGATCGGCGCGCCGCTGTTCGTCCGCAGCCACACGGGCGTGACGCCGACTCCGTTCGGCGAGCAGACGTTACGCCGCGCGCTGACCCTGCTCGTGGAGTTCGACCGGTTCGAAAGCGATCTCCTCGGCGCGCTGGGCGACGGGCCGGTCCGGCTGGGATCGTCCCAAATGGACTGTCTGCCGACCTTCGTCGAGCACCTGGACGACGCGCTGCCGGGGCTGGACGTGACCGTCCACCTGGAACCGTCGAGCGCGGTGCTGGCGCAGGCGCTGGCCCGCGCGACCCTCGACATCGCGGTCATCGCCATGTCCGACGACCAGGAAGTGCCGCTGGCGAAGCATTTGGGGCACCGGGTGCTGTTCTCGTGGGTGCCCGTCTTCATCGGCCTCCCCGCCCGGCACCGGCTCGCCGACGCCTTCGAAGTCGACCTCGCCGATCTCGCGGACGAAGCGTGGATCGGACCACCGGGCCCCGAGGACGGCTCGCTGACGTCACTGCGCGCGGCGACGCATCGGGCCGGGTTCACCCCGCGGATCCGCTTCGAATGCCCCAACGGCGGCGGCCGGAACCTGATCGCCGCCGGGCAGGCCGTCCAGCTCGTGGAACCCACCGCGCCCGAGCTACCGGGTATGGTCGTCCGGCCGCTGAAGGGCGACCCCATGCGGATGCGGCTGGTGCTGGCGTGGCGCAAGGAACGGCTGACGTGGGACCAGGCGGAGAACGTGTACCGCGCGATGATGACGTCGTACACGCGGCACGCGATGGCGTCGACGCCGTTCCGGACGTGGTGGGAGCGCAGGCGGAGTTCCCGGTCCGGCGACGGCCTGGTCGACTTCTTCCGGGTGGCCGGTTCCTGAGCGGCGACACCGTTGCACCGCCAGGAAACCATCGCCTTCGAACAACATGTAACCCGATCCCGCCCTGCGGCGATTGACCTCCCGTACCAGGCGAACGGAGACGGGAGATGATGACGCAACGGCTGTGGCTGGGACTGGCGGTCGTCTACACGTGCACCGCCGTGATCCAGCTCTACCTTCTCGCCAGCACCGGCGCCGTCTGGGCCGGGACACTCACCGCGGTCGGCTTCGTGGCGGCACTCCTGTGCGTCCTCGCCGCTTGGAAGGCCGCGAAACGAGAACAGGACGACACCGGGAAAGTGGACTCGCACCAGCCCTAACGAGCGGGATACGGGGCACCCCAAGGCTCCTCGTCGAGGCCGGCGCCGTTGGCGACGTAGGCGATCGTCCGGTACCAACCCGCGAGCACGAGGAACTCCAGCAGGTGCGGCACCGGGTAATGTTCGGCGAGCGCGGCCCACGCGTCGCCGGAAACCGTTGCCGTGTCATGGAGTTCGTCGACGGCGGTGATCAGGGCGCGATGCCGCCCCGACCACGCCGGATGCGTGGAGTCGCCGGACACGGTCGCCTCGACCTGTTCCGGGGTCAGCCCGACGGCCGAGGCGAAAACCGTGGCGTGGACACCCCATTCGTAACGACATCCGCAGCGAGCGGTCACCCGCGCGATGACGATTTCCCGGTCCTGCGCGGGTAGTTCCCCGTGCGCGAGCAGCCCCGCGCCGAGGACGCGCATCCGTGATGCCAGCTCCGGGTTGCGTTGCAGCAAACGGAAGAGCGCCAAGGGCTCTCGCGCCACGCCGGGCGGCATCCATTTGCGAAGGGCTTGTTCGACGTCCGCCTCATACGGCGGGGTGAGCGGTGCGATGCGTGCCATGACCACCTCGGGTGCTTCGACTTTCGAATCACTATGCTGCTTCTAAAGTCGAAGCACAAGGGGATGAGATGCCCGAGGATCCGATCCCGCGTCCCGGACGGCCGGTCCGCGGCTCCGAAACCGGCCGTCCGCTCATGGCCGCGCTCGACCTGCTCGGGCGCCGGTGGACACTGCGGGTGATCTGGGAACTGCGCCAGGGCGAGGTCGGGTTCCGGGAACTCCAGCGGCGCTGCGAGCGCATGTCGTCGAGCGTGCTCGCCACCCGGCTCGGCGAACTCACCGAAGGCCGCATCGTCGAGACCGGCGGGGACGGTTACCGCCTGTCACCGCTGGGCCGGCAGCTCCTCGACGCGCTGCGTCCACTGGAAAACTGGGGTTCCGCCTGGGAGGAGGCCCTGCGCGAGTGACCATGCGCGGGGGTGAATCATCCACGCGGTATTGCCAGGCGCGGCGAGCAGCGTACGGTGAGCAGTACGTGAGGTTGAGTCCACCAGCCCGCGCGAACGACCCGCATGTCCGCGGCCCCGCCGCTTCCACAGGGCGACTTACCAGGGCGACGCGGCGGCGAGTTGACTTGCGCAGCCGTTGTGCAGGCTTACCCGTTGTCCGTCTCGTCCCCGGCTATCCGGGAGACCAGCATCATGACCGACCGCATTCCGTTCACACGAGGCAGCCGCGACGGCCCCGCGCTCCGTACCGTCATCCACCCGACCGTCCCGCGCCAGCGCCCGACGACGGAGAACCTGCTGCGGGTCCAGAAGACCCGATGGAGTGAAGATCTGCTCGTCGTCTCCGCGGCCGGCGAGATCGACCTCGCCACCGCCGGACGGCTTGAGCACGCCCTGTGGGGCGAGTTGCCCGCCGCCACGGTGCTCGACCTCACCGAGGTCGATTTCCTCGGCGTCGCCGGATTGCGGGTCATCGAATCCGCCGCCGCCCGCGCCCACGTCGAACGCCGCACGACCGGCGTCGTCGCCGACACCCGGCCGGTCCTGCGGCTGCTGCACCTGTTCGGAGTCGAGACCCACATCCCCGTGTACCGGCGCCTCGACAACGCGATCCTCGAAGTGCCGAAAGCCTTGCCGGCGCCGAATCCCTGAGCCGGCGCTCAGGATCCGGCGAGCGGCAGGAGCGTGGACAAGCCCGTCTTCAGCGCCAATCGCCGGATCGTCGGCGACGGCAGGAAACTCAGGTCGACTCCCTGAGTGGCGCAGCGGTCGTTGATCCTGACCAGGGTCGCCAACCCGGTGGAATCGCAGAACTCCACGCCTTCGAGGTCGACGACGACCTTGCCGGGCACGGGTTCCAGTGCTTCTTCGAAGCTTTCCTTGAGATCCTCGGACGTCGTCAGGTCTATCTCGCCCGCCACCGCGATGACCACCGCGGCGCCATCGGGCCTGGCGACGGTCACCGAGAACGGAACTTCCCGGTTGTCGCCGTCTCCGCTCGTCACCGTCATCCACCCCTCATATCGGCACACCGAAGACTCTCGAAGATATCGGATGACGGCACCGGACCGCGCGGCACACGCGGACCGATCCCGGCGGTGCCTTAGCCTGGACGGTGGATCCGGCGGTCGTGGACCGCGGCGGACGACGAGGAGAGCCCCGTGATGCCGATCGACGAGCCGGTGCGCAGCAGCCCCACCAGCACCGACGAGCTGGTCCTCGAGGTCCCCGCCGTCCCCGCCCAGGCCGCCCGGTTGCGGGACTTCCTGGCGAGCTGGGCACTCGAACACGGTCTCCCCCGGGAATTGGCCGAGGATCTCAAGCTCACCGCCTACGAAGCGATGACGAACGTCGTCAAGCACGCATACCCGGACGGCACCGAAGACAACGGGATGACCATCACCGCCACCCACGGCGACGGTCACATCAAGATCACCGTCGCCGACGAAGGACGCTGGCGCGACGGCCGCCGTCCGGACGGTGGGCGTGGCCTGCCGATCATCCGCGCTTTCGCGCCGGAAGCCTCGGTGACGAGCACGCCCACCGGCACCGTCGTCCGGCTCGCTTGGCCCTGTCCTCCGGCCTGACCCGCGGTCAGCCCGCCAGCGGGTCGGCGAGGATCCCGTTGACCCAGCTGCCCGGACGCGTGGCGGCGTCCTGCCGGAGCACCGGCAGATCGGACGGCCAGTCCACGCTCAACGCCTCGGTCTGCCCCGGCGGGATGGTCACCAGCTTCGACGGCGTCCAAGAGGTGGAGCCGCCGCTGCCGACCGAACCCTCGGTCCGGGACAGCACGGTGACGGTCGCCGTCGCCGTCGAACCCGGCGGGACCTCGTTGACGCGCACGCCGTTGTCCGCGCGCGGCAGGTGGTAGACGGGGCCGTTCGGATCGTCCGGTCCGACCAGGTCGACGCCGGGCACCCCGTGCAGACCACAGGATTCCGGCGAGATGTTCTTGAAGGTCAGCGGAACGTCGTACTGGCCCGTCGCCTCTTCGAGCTGCTTCGGCTCTCCCAGGGAGACCGCGAGGTCCGCCGTCCCGCAGCGCGCCGTGGCTGCTTGAGCCGGGACGGCCGCCGTCAGCGCGAGCGTTCCGGTCAGCACCGCGACACCCAGGGAAACACTCTTGATCCGTTTGCCGGACATGGCTTTCTTCCTTCGCTCGACGGGATTCAGGCGGTGACGGCGGTGACCTGGACGGTGGCACCCTTCAGCGGCTCACCGGCGGGCCAGTTCGCGACGACGGGAACGCCGCCGGGCCCGGTCGGCAGGTCGAAGGTGATCGTCGTCGGCGTGCGCGGGTTCGGGGCCTCGGCGGAGGCCTGCACGATGCGCGACACGGCCGGATGCCCCTCGCGCAGGTTCACCGGCGCCGCGTTCGCCGCGGTGGCGTCCGGTACGGCGGCGACGTCGTCGATCAGCTGCCCGTCCGCGACGAACGACATCGCCGTCGGCGCGCCCTGGAGCTTGCAGTTCGTGGCCGGCGAGGTCGCGGTGTAGGTGAGGACGTACGCCTCGTGGCCCGCCGAGTGCGACGGATCCGGGGTCACGGTCACCTCGACGTCGGAGGCGCCGCAGAGTTTGTCGCTCGGCATCGCACCGGCCACGCCCCCGGCGGCCAGCAGCCCGCCTGTCACCAGTCCCCCGACGGCGATCGTCGCGGCCGCTCGCTTCACCTGGACGTTCATGACATCTCCTCCCGCTCGGTGATCGATTCACGTTGATCGACCTCACCGGGAAAGATGCCCACCCATGCCCGGAAGATGCGCGAAGATGATGTTGATCCCCCGAAAGCAACCCCGTGGAGTGACGGACGTCTTCAGGCCGTGTCCGGTAAGTCTGTTCGATGGGCTTCGTGATCCAGGTGGTTCCTGACGGTGCGGGCGGATCGGCCTCGTACCGGGTTGCACTCGGCCGGGTCCGCCCGTGCCGTCAGGGACCGCCTGGGCGCGAAGACCGCGAACAGACTCACCGGACACGGCCTAGGAACGTCTCACGGCGTGAGCGGCCCAGCGGCCGTTGATGCGGTGGACCTCGACATCCCGCTCGTAACAGGCGGAAAGCCCCTCGTCGGTGAGGACCTCGTCGATCGGCCCGGCACCGGTGATCCCGCCGCGGCGCACCATCAGGGCGTGCGTGGCGGTCGCCGGGATCTCCTCCAGATGATGCGTCACGGTGACCGTGGCCAGTTCCGGCTGCGCCAGCGTCAGGTTCTCCAGCGCCATCAGGAGGTCCTCGCGGCCGGGCAGGTCGAGACCGGCGAACGGCTCGTCCAGCAGGAGCAGCAGCGGGTCGGCCATGAGCGCCCTGGCGAGCCGGACCCGGGCGCGTTCACCCTGCGAGCACACGCGCACCGGCCGGTCGCGCAGTTCGGTGCAGCCGACGAGTTCGAGCAGTTTCGACGCCCTGTCCCGGATCGCGTCGTCGTAGCGGTCCCACAGCGGGAGGACGCTCCCGCTGTACCCGGTGAGCACCACGGTGTGCGCGTCGTGGTTCTCCGCGTCGGGCAGCCGCTGGTTGGCCCCGACGAAACCGATGTGGGTCCGGACGTCGCGCAGGTCGACCGCGCCCATGCGGTGGCCGAGCACGACGGCCGTGCCCGCGCTGGGGAACCGCTGGGTCGAGGCGACCGAAAGGATCGTCGACTTCCCGGCGCCGTTACGCCCGAGGACGACCCAGCGCTGGCCGTAGTCCACCCGCCAGTCCACGTCCGAGACGAGCGGCACGCGCCCGACGTGCACCTCGACCCCGGACAGCTCCACCGCCGGTCCGTCGAGGTTCGGCTGGACGAAGACGGGCTTGTTCATGCGGTTCATGATCGCAGGACGCGCGGCCGGGTCCCGTCCGGGGTCCGATCATCGGATGATGTCGTAGACCAGCTTCTGGACCCCGTTGCCATAGGCCTCGCTCTCCACGAGCTCGAGGTTCTGCTTGTCCTTGTCGGTGTCGCTGAACAGCTTCTTGCCCGCGCCGAGCAGGACCGGGAACACGAGCAGGTGGTAGCGGTCGATCAGGCCGGCGTCGGCGAGGTTCCGGTTCAGTTCCGCGCTGCCGTGAATGATGATCGGCCCGCCCTCGGTGTCCTTGAGCTTCGCGACGTCGTCGAGCGACCGCAGGATCGTGGTCTCGCCCCAGTTGCCGACGAGGTCCTCGTCCCGCAGCGTGGTCGAGACGACGTACTTCGGCATCGCGTTGTACCCGGCGAATTCGACGGTCATGTCCGGCCACACCGGCGAGAACGCCTGGTAGCTGACCCGGCCCATCATCATCGCGGTGGCTTCGCCCTGCTCGCGGCTCTTGAGCCCGTAGGCGGCTTCGTCGAACTCGATGCCGTTGAAGGTCCAGCCGGAGTTGCGGTAGCCCGGCTCCCCGCCGGGGCCTTCGACGACGCCGTCGAGCGAGACGAACGCGGTGGCGATCAGGGTGCGCATCTGGTTTCTCCTTGGTGGCTCCGAACTGCTTTCGACACCGCGTCGAGCGGGAACCGGCGGATTCGACATCGCTCCGGAGAAAAGTTTCAGCTTTCCGCGTCGCGGACCAGCAGGGCGATCTGGACCCGGTTCTCGACACCCAGTTTCGAGAGCATGCTGCTGGTGTGGGCCTTGACCGTCGCGACGGTGATGTCGAGCCTCCGCGCGACGTCGGTGTTCGACAGGCCCTCGGCAATGGCGCCCGCGGTCTCGCGTTCGCGGTCGGTCAGGGTGGCCAGCAGTTCGACGGCCGTGTCACGGGACGCCCGGCGCGCGTCGGAGGAGTGCGGACCGGTCGCGGCGGCGATCAGCCGTGCCGTGGCGGCGGGTGACAGCGCGGGTTCGCCGGTCGCGACCGTCCGGATCGCCGCCAGGATCCGCGGCGGCGGGGTGTCCTTGAGGAGGAAGCCGAGCGCGCCGACGCGCAGCGCGCCCAGCACCATCTCGTCCGTGTCGAACGTGGTGAGCACCAGGACCCGCGGCGGATCCGGCAGCCGGAGGATCTCCTCGGTCGCGCTCAGCCCGTCGCGGCCGGGCATCCGGACGTCCATCAGGACGACGTCGGGCCGCTGCTCCCCCACCACGGTGACCGCGGCGTCGCCGTCGGCCGCCTCGCCGACCACGACGAGGTCCGGTTCGCCGTCGACGATGAGCCGCAACGCCATCCGCACCAGATGCTCGTCGTCCACGAGCACGACCCGTACCCGCTCGCCGTCCATTCACTCGCTCCCTTCGCGGACCGGCCACGGCAACCGCGCGGCGAGGACGAATCCGCCGCCGGGCTCCCGATGGTGGTCCAGTTCGCCGCCCGCCAGTTCCACTCGTTCCGCCAGTCCGAGCAGCCCGAAGCCCGAAGCGGGCGGGCCCGCGAACTTCCGGGCCGCCCCGGAATCCCGGATCGTCGCCCGCAAGCCGTCCCCCGCCTTCCCTTCGACGGTGACCGCCACCGTGGCCCCCGGAGCGTGTTTCCCCGCGTTGGTCAGGCCTTCCTGCACGATCCGGTAGACGGTCCTCACGATCGCGTCGGGCGGCTCGCTCTCCGTAGTGGTCGTCAGGGCGACGTCCAGCCCCAGCGCCCGCGCGTCCGCGACGAGCGCGGGCAGATCGGCGAGCGAGGGTTGCGGCGGCTCCACCTCGTCCGGGCTAGCCCGAAGCACCCCGAGGACATCGCGTAGTTCCTCCAGCGCCTGATGGGAGCCGTCGGCGATCCCGCGGGCCAGCTCCGCGACCTGGTCGGCGGGCAGGTCCGGGCGGTGCCCCAGCACCCCGGCCTGCATGGCGACCAGCGAGACCCGGTGCGCGAGCACGTCGTGCATCTCGCGGGCGATCCGGTGCCGCTCCACGATCCGCGCCTCGGCCGCGCGGGCGGCCTGCTCCCGTTCCGCGCTTTCGACCTGCTGCCGCAGGGAGCGCACCTCCTCACGGCGCGCGCCGATCGCCGCGCCGATGGCCACGGTGATGCCCACCATCAGGGTCGGGAGGCTGATCACCAGCCACAGCGGGCCCGGCTCCTCGCGATGCGGGTAGAGGTCGTTGCCCAGCACCGCCACGACCACGGACAACACCGCGGCGACCGTCGTTTCGGCAGGCCTCCGCCGGGCGGCCAGCGAACAGAGCGCCAGCAGCGACGCGCCACCGGACAGGACCGAAGCCGTCGAGGCGAGGATGACCGCGAGCGCGATCGTGACCGGGAAGCGGCGCCGCCACAGCAGGGCGATCAAGCAGAGGAGCGCCAGCGCCGGATCACCGGTGATCATCCACTCGATCCTCGGGCCCGACGCGCCCACCGGCAGCTGAGACGCCGTGACGATCCAGAGCACCACGCCCATCGCGGCCGCGGCGAGCAGGCGCCAGGCCTGTCCCCACGGACGGAGAAGCGGCTGGACGCCGGGGTCGGTGATCACGGGCCCATCATGGTCGACCCGCCCGGGGCGGCGCAGCCGGACACGGAACGATCCCGGCCTCGACCTCGGTCGCGATCGAGGTCGACTTTGGTCGAACACCACGCGCGACGCGCTGCCGATGCGCCTGGCCCCGCGCCCGGGAGAGGCTGGACCTACCACGGGAAAACAGGAGGTGGGGAGCATGGGCAAGGGCGGCTATCAGGGGCTTCAGATCGTCGGGATGGTGGCCGTCGCCGTCTTCGGGCAGGCGGCCATCCGCAGCCTCTTCGACCATTCCGCGACCCAGTTGTGGGGGGCTTTCGACTGGGTACCCGGTGAGTGGGGCGGCAGGCTGATCGTGTTCCTGCTGCTCGCGGCGGCGGGAGTCGTACTGGCGGGCTGGTCGCACGACCGCGGGAAGCAAGTGTCCCGCTAGGGGTACCGCGGTCCGCTAGGATCCGCAGCCGGGCGATTTCCGTCTACATCGGACGGAGTCGCGGTTCCTGGCGATCGCGGGGAGAGTGCATGGCGGACAGAGCTGGCTCGCTTTCGGGGTGGTCGCCGGATCCCACCGAAGTGACCAGCTACGTGGGCCGCGACGTCGAGACCGGCGAGGCGCGGCGCCTGCTGGAAGCGTCTTCGCTGGTCACGCTGACCGGACCGGGCGGTGTGGGCAAGACCAGGCTCGCGTGGCGGGTCGCCGCCGCGCACCGGGAAGCCACCGCCGACGAGGTCGTGTTCGTGTCGCTGGCGGAGCTGCGGGAACCCGCGCTGCTGGTGCCGACCGTGGCGAACGTCCTCGGTTTCGGGGACCGCTCGGCGAAACCGGCCATCGAGGTCGTCGTCGAAGCGCTCCAGGCGAGCCGGTTGCTGCTGGTGCTGGACAACTGTGAGCATCTGGTCGACAGCTGCGCCTGGTTCGCCGACACCGTGGTCAGGGCCTGTCCCCAGGTGACCGTGCTGGCCACGAGCAGACAGTCCCTCGGGGTGGCGGGCGAACGGGTCCTGCCGGTGCCGCCGCTGGCGATTCCGGAGCAGGGCGACTCCTTCGAACGCGCGGTGAACGACGAATCGGTGCGGCTGTTCGTGGACCGGGCAGCCGCCGTCGCGCCGTCGTTCCGGCTCACCGAAGAGGACACCGAACCGCTGATCCGGCTGTGCCGCAGGCTCGACGGGCTGCCGCTGGCCATCGAGCTGGCCGCCGTCCGCGCGCGGGCGTTGTCCCTGCGTCAGCTGGCCGACCGGCTCGACAAGCAGTTCTCCGTGCTCACGAAGGACCGGCGCGGGCGGCCGGAGCGGCACGAGACCATGCGGGCCCTGATCGACTGGAGCCACGACCTCTGCACCGGGCCCGAGCGGCTGCTGTGGGCGCGCGCGTCGGTGTTCTCCGGCAGCTTCGATCTCGACGCCGCCGAGCAGGTCTGTTCCGGCGGCGAACTGCCCCCCGAACGGGTCCTCGAAGTCGTCGACGGGTTGCTCGACAAGTCCATCCTGCTGCGCGAGGAGTATCCGGGCGGCGTGCGGTACCGGATGCTGGAGTCGGTGCGCGAGTACGGCGTCGACCGGCTCCGCGAGACGGGCGGGACCGAGGACCTGCGGAAACGGCACCGGGACTGGTTCGCCGAACTCGCCGGCCGGTACGCCACCGAATGGCTGGAGACCGATCAGCTCGGCTGGATCGGCCGGTTGCGGCGGGAGCACGCGAACCTGCGCGTCGCCCTCGACCATTGCGCCGGCACCCCCGAGGACGCGGCCATCGGGCTGCGGATGCTGCGCGACGTCAAGGAGTTCTGGATCGTCCGCGGGCTGAACACCGAAGGCCGGATGTGGGTGCGGCGGCTCGACGAGGCCGCGGCACCGGGTGTCCCCGAGCGGGCGCACGGGCTGTGGCTGTCCGGTTTCCTGGCGCTGGTGCAGGGAGACCTGCCCGCCTATCGGTGCATGCTGGACAAAGCCGCCGCCGAAGCCGAGACGAGCGGCGACGAGCTCGCCGCCGCGTACGTGCTCCACGTCCGCGCCTACGCCGCGCTGATCGGCGACGACATGCCCGAGGCGTCGCGCCTGTTCGGCACGGCCATCGATCTCTTCCGCGCTCACGGCGACGAGGGCGCGGACCTCTGGGCGAGCTACAACCACGGGCTGGCCGTCTGGCTGGACGGCGACATCGACCGCGGCCGGGCGGTGCTCGCCGAAGCCGTCGAACGCTGCGAGCGGCGGGGCGAGGTCTTCTGGCGGGGCTGGGCACTGTGGTCGCGCGCCGCGGCCGAATACCTGCAAGGAGATCTCTCCGTGGCGAGCCGGTGCTGCGAGCAGGTCCTGCGGCTGCACGAGCGGGTCGACGACCGCGTCGTCGTCGGGTTCACCCTCACCGTCCTGGCCGGCTGCGCGGCCCGCACCGGACGTCCCAACCGGGCCGCGATCCTGCAGGGCGCCGCGATGAACGTCTGGCGCACGGTGGGCGCCTGGCCGACGCGGTACGAGGCGTTCACCGAACCGCTCCAGACCGACACCGACACCGTGACCGCCGCCCTGGGCTGGGAGGTCGCGATCAAGGAGTTCGCCGACGGCGCCGCGATGCCCATCGGCGACGCGATCGCGTACGCCCTCGAAGAACGCTCCCCCGAACCGCCGAAACAGGCCGCGCAGGTGCTCACCAAACGCGAGACCGAGATCGCGCACGTGGTCGCCGAGGGGCTGACGAACCAGGAGATCGCCGACCGGCTCGGCATCGCCCGCCGCACGGTGGACACCCACATCGACCACATCCTGACCAAACTCGGCTATGCGAACCGGGTCCAGGTCGCCACCTGGGTCACCCGGTCCGCGGACTCCGCCTGAGGCTCACGCCGCCCTGATCGGGGTGGTCCGCTGCTCGGGGGTGAGCAGTTCCGCGCGCAGGGCGATCCGCAGGTCCAGTCGCGACTGCGGGTCGTCGAGGCGGGAACCGAACAGGACCCGGAGGCGGCGCAGGCGGTTGCGGACCGTCTGCGGATGGACGCCCAGGTTGTTCGCGATCTCCGGTGCCCCGCCGCGGGCGGAGAGCATCGCGTCGAGGGTCTCGGCGAGTTTGGTGCGCTCGTTCGACGGCAGATCGGCGATCGGGGCCAGGCTGCGGGTGACGAGCGCGGTGGTGAGGACCTCGTCGGCGAACAGCCAGTGCGTGGTCAGGTGGTCCGACCAGCGCACGAGGGGGCCGTCCTCGATCACTTCGCGCCGGACCAGCTCCAGTGTCCGGCGGGCCCACCGCAGCGACTCCGCGGCCTCGGCCGGCGCCACCGCGGGCCCGACCGCCGCCCGCGCGCCCGCCAGGACGCCGCTGATCTCGACGTCGTCGGGCACGAGCAGATGCGGATACTCGCCGGTGAGGTCTGCCAGCACCTCCGGACCGAACGAGGCGCGGACCGCGCCGGGCTCGGCGGCGACGGCGACCACCCGCGCGGGCGGCACCCAGCTCGCTTCGGCCGCCAGCCGCACCCATTTCGCGGGCGGACGGCCGCTCAAGATCTCCCTCAGCAGGTCCCGGCGCACCTCTGCCATCGACGGCGTGTGCGCGGCGCGGTAGGCGGCGGTGGACAACCGGATCAGGACGTCGGCGCAGCGGAGCAGGGCTTCCACCCCGGTGTCCATCAAGGCCGATCCGCCCCCGTGCTGCCGGGACAGCGTCGCCAGCGCGGGCAGCGCGAACCGGCCTGCCGAGTGGTAGGCGCGGGAGAGCCGGGCCAGTTCCTTGCCCGCGGCGTACTCGGACACGCCGACCTGCCGGAAGGCGTCCGCGCCCGCGGCGATCCCCGGTGCGGAGTCCATCCCGTCGTGCTCCAGCACCAGCGCGACGAACTCGATGGCCCGCGCGTCGAACAACGGCGCGTGCTCGGGCAGCGCGTGCCGGATGCCGTCGACGACCACGCGGGCGATCACCAGGGCGGCGGAGCGGCCCGGCGCCGAAGATGCCTGGGCGGGGCGGGCTGGAGCGTGGGACACGGTCATCGTCGACCTCCGGAGCAGCGGGAATCGTCGGGGCGCCGAGTCTGCTACTCCGCGATAGCGGGCACATCGGGTGAATTACGTACTCGCGCCCATCCCGCCTACGCATCACCCGTTCGTGGTGGGTGGCTGAAGGGCCCCTTCGGCCCACGGCGACCTCACCGGGGCACCTCACGCGTTCGGATCGAACGGGATCCCGGCCGGTTTCGCCTTCGCGAGTTCGCCGTTGAACGACGAATCCCGGATCCCCAGCTGCGCGCTGCCGAAGTCGTGCCCGGTCAGCTTGTCCCGCAGCCCCGGCGGGTAGCCGTCCCAGCCGACCAGCGGCGGGTACTGCCACTGCTTCTTGTGATTCTCCGGCTCCTCGCCGAAGTTCGCGTGCCGGAAGCAGTGCGTGCTGATCCCGTCCTTGTGGTAGATCACCTTGGGGTGCTTGCCGGTCTCGTCCCACGGGACCTGGTCGCGCTGGCGGGTCGTGTACTTGCCGTGCGCCGACGTCGAAACGTACCTCCCCCAGTCGCCCTGGACCCAGACGACGACGTGCTCCCAGTCGTGCCGGTGACCGGCGCTCCCGGGACCCAGCGCGGCCTGGTCCTTCTCGAAGTAGAGCGCGTACAGGTAGGCGCACCAACCGTTGTTGCACTTCACCCGCGAGTAGGCGTTGGTGTTGTCCAGATCGGACAGGTCGCGGCACTGGCCGTTGACGTCGCCACCCAGCGCGAGCCCGGGCGCGAGTGTGCCGTCGCGGCCGATGGCCGGGGTGGGATAACAACCGTCCCCGTCGTAGTCGAAGGCGGGTTCGTAGGTCCGGTCGGGCCCGGGCGCCGACCAGTCCAAAGCCTGCGGCGGAGCCGCCGAGGCCGTTCCCGTCACCAGCAGCAGGGCGGCGAGCGTGCCGAAGAGGACCGTGCTGAACCGTCGCATGTGGTTATTTATTCACGACTTGATTCAACACGGAACCCTCCTTGGTCGGCTTGGACCTGGTTTCAAAACTCAAGGGTGTGTCACCGCGTGACCTGCCGGTCCGGCACTCGCCCGGCTCTCGTCGGGGAGTGATCAGCCATCGGTGGGGCCGCCTCTTCAGAGGCGTTCGATGCGGTCGGCCTGCGGACCCCGGTCGCTCTGACGCACCGTGTACCGGACCCGGTCACCCTTCTGCAGCGGCTCCGACCCCACGATCACGGACACGTGGGCGAAGAGATCGTCACCGCCCGCGTCCGGGGTGATGAAGCCGAAGCCGCGGTCGTCGTCGTAGCGCGCGACGACGCCCTCGCCGCCTCGTACGGGCACGTCCCGCGCCGCCGGCCCTGCGGCCGGGGCAGGTGCCGGCCGCTGCGGCGCCGTCTGGGGCTCGGTGCCCCGGACCAGGTGCACGTCGCGGGCCTGCGGGCCCTTGTCCCCACTAGCCACCTCGTAGGCGACGCGGTCGCCCTCCGCGAGCCACGTCAGCCCCTCGGCCAGGGCCCGGGCGTGAACGAAGACGTCCCCGGCGCCGGAGTCGGGGTTGATGAAGCCGAAGCCCTTGTCCTCGTCGTACCAGGCCACCGTGCCGTCGGCGCCGTCCGCGATACCAGCCGCGGCGGGTGAGCCGGCCCCTGCTCCCAGCGGGATCACGTGCCCGGCCTGCGGGCCGCGCTCGCCTTCGACGATCAGGAAGGCCACCCGCTGCCCCTCGGTGACCACGCCGCCGGTCACGATGGCGGAGCTGTGCACGAAGATGTCGGCGCCGCCGCCGTCCGGCGACGCGAAGCCGTACCCCTTGCCCGGCTCGTACCAGTTGACGGTGCCGAGCAGGCCCACGGCGCTGCCGGTGGCCGCATCGGCGGTGACGCGAACGCGCAGCGCCTGGGGCCCGCGGTCGTTCTCGCCGGCCTCGAACACGACGACCTGACCCTCGCGGAGCAGTTTCGCGCCGCCTTCCCCGACGATCTCGGAGGCGTGCACGAACACGTCCGGCGAGCCGTCCTCGGGCGCGAGGAAGCCGAAACCCCGTTCGGCATCGAACCAACGGACGGTCCCTTGCGGCATCAAACGCTCCAGGTCGAGAGGGCGGGCACTGGCCCCCAGTCTCTCTGACAGGCCTCCGGCCCGTCGAGCCGGGCCCACAGGCGGGCGGTGCGGAGCCAGGGCGGGCCGTTGGTTCACCTGGCGACACGCCGGGTTTTGAGACCAGGTCTTACTCGCAAACGGCCCCGTGCGCGGCGCTCCGGACGACCTTCGCGTACTTGCCGAGGACACCGCGCGTGTACGCCGGAGGCTTGGGAGCCCAGCCTTCCCGGCGCGCCTCGATGTCGTCGATCTCGACTTCGAGCGTCCGGTTCGCGACGTCGAGCGTGATCGGGTCGCCGTCGCGCACGAACGCGATCGGCCCGGCGTCTACGGCTTCCGGCGCGATGTGACCGACGCAGAGGCCGGTCGTGCCGCCGCTGAATCGGCCGTCGGTGATGAGCAGGACGTCCTTCCCCAGTCCGGCGCCCTTGATCGCGCCGGTGATGGCGAGCATCTCGCGCATCCCCGGCCCGCCCTTCGGACCTTCGTAACGGATGACGACGACGTCCCCGGCCACGATCCGGCCCTCGGCGAGCGCGTCGAGGGCGGCGCGTTCACCGTCGAACACCCGGGCGGTGCCGGTGAACGTCGATTCGTCGAAGCCCGCCGACTTCACGACCGCGCCTTCGGGCGCCAGCGATCCCTTGAGGATGGTCAGCCCGCCGGTCTTGTGGATCGGGCGGTCGAGCGGCCGGATGATCTCGCCGTCGACCCCGGCCGGCGCGATGCCTTCGAGGTTCTCGGCCATGGTCTTGCCGGTCACGGTGAGCACGTCGCCGTGCATGAGCCCGGCGTCGAGCAGCGCCTTCATCACCACGGGGATGCCGCCGACCTTGTCGACGTCGTTCATCACGTACTTCCCGAACGGCTTGAGGTCGCCGAGGTGCGGGACCTTGTCACCGATGCGGTTGAAGTCGTCGATCCGCAGGTCGACCTCCGCTTCGCGGGCGATCGCGAGCAGGTGGAGGACGGCGTTGGTCGAACCGCCCAGCGCCATCACGACGGCGATCGCGTTCTCGAACGCCTCCATGGTCATGATCTGCCGCGCGGTGATGCCCTGGCGGAGCATGCCGACGACCGCTTCCCCCGATCGGTGGGCGAAGCCGTCGCGGCGCCTGTCGACGGCGGGCGGGGCGGCCGAGCCGGGCAGCGACATGCCGAGTGCCTCGGCCACCGACGCCATCGTGTTGGCGGTGTACATCCCGCCGCAGGCACCCTCGCCGGGACAGATCGCGCGCTCGATCTTGTCCACCTCGGCACGGGTGATCTTGCCCGCGAGGCAAGCGCCGACGGCCTCGAAGGCGTCGATGATCGTGACGTCCTGCCCGTCGACCTGACCGGGCATGATCGAGCCCGCGTAAAGGAAAACGGAGGCGAGGTCGAGCCGGGCCGCGGCCATGAGCATCCCCGGCAGCGACTTGTCACAGCCCGCCAGCAGCACGGAGCCGTCCAGCCGCTCGGCCATCATCACCGTCTCGACCGAGTCGGCGATCACCTCACGCGAGACCAGCGAGAAGTGCATGCCCTCGTGGCCCATGGAAATGCCGTCGGACACCGAGATCGTGCCGAACTCGAGCGGGTAGCCACCGCCCGCGTGCACCCCGTTCTTGACCGCCTTGGCCAGCCGGTCGAGCGACAGGTTGCACGGGGTGATCTCGTTCCACGAGGACGCCACCCCGATCTGCGGTTTGGCGAAGTCGTCGTCGCCCATCCCGACCGCGCGGAGCATCCCGCGGGCCGCCGCGCGCTCCAGGCCGTCGGTCACGTCGCGCGAACGAGGTTTCAAATCCGGCTGGTCCTGCGGCATCGGGGCACCTTCCTTCGTGGTGGGACACCGGGCACGCTGCCAACCCGGCGCGCCCGGCGCAACTTCACCGCTCCGGTTTCGGCCCGCGGTGCAGCGCCACGCGCGTGATCGCGTGATGCTCGACGCCGAGCACCTCGGCCGTCCACCCGGAGACCGTCACCCGATCGCCCGGCTTTTCCGGGATCCGGCCGAGGACCACGAGGATCAGTCCCGCGATGGTCGCGTACTCCCCCGGCGGCGCGTCCCGCAGTTCGACGCCGACGTCGACGAGGTCGTGCACCGGGAAGGTGCCGGGCAGCACCAGGGAGCCGTCCTTGCCGTCGCGCACGGCCAGCACGTCGCGGTCGGTCTCGTCGTAGATCTCGCCGACGATCTCCTCCAGCAGGTCCTCCAGCGTGACCATGCCCGCGACCGCGCCGTGCTCGTCGACCACCAGCGCCATCTGCTCCCGCTCGGCCTTGAAACTCCGCAGCGCGTCGGAGACCCGCAGCGAATCGGGGAACACCACCGCCGGCCGGACGACCTCGGCCAGGTCCTCGTGTTCGCCGAGCAGATCGCGCAGGCGCACGACGCCGACGACGTCGTCCAGATGGCCGCCGCGCGCGACCGGCGCCCGGGAATAGCCGGACTCGGCCAGGTGCGCTCGCGCGGATGCGAGGTCCTGCTCGGCCGCGAGCGTCAGCACCGCCCGGCGCGGGACGAGCACTTCCCGCAGCCGTCGTTCATGGATCTCCAAGGCGCCGTTGATGATCATGCGCTGTTCGGAGTTCAGGCCGCGTTGCGCCGAGACCAGTTCCCGCAGTTCCTCGGGCGACATCTGGTCCGGATCGGCCTCCGCCCGTCCGCCCAGCGCCCGCACGACGAAGTTCGTCGACGCGCTCAGCGCCCACACCACGGGCCGGGAGACCGCCGACAGCAGGTTCAGCGGACGCGCCACCAGCAACGCCCACCGCAGCGCGTTCTGCATGGCCAGCCGCTTCGGCGCCAGCTCCCCGAGCACCAGGGTCAGGAACGTGAGGACCATGGTCACCAGCGCGACGGAGACCGCTCCGGCGGCGTTGCCGAGGAAACCCAGCAGCGGCACCAACGGTTCCGCGAGGGACACCGCCGCCGTCGCCGAGGCCAGGAACCCGGCGAGCGTGATCCCGATCTGGATCGTCGCCAGGAAGCGATTCGGGTCGCGCGCCAGTCGCACCAGCGTCCGGGCGGACGCCCGCCCGTCGCGTTCCAACGCCCGCAACTGCCCTTCGCGCAACGAGATCAGCGCCATCTCGCTGCCCGCGAACACCGCGTTGAGCACCACCAGCACCGCGACCAGCGCGATGTCGAACCCGTAGCCGCCCACAAGCACTCCCCGGCCCACCCGAAATGCAGACATTACCGACGGGAGCGCGGATCCGCAGATGTCGCGACCGTTGGCTACTGACGGGTAGTTCCGATACCTTCGAAGGAAGCCGCACGGACGGAGTCCTGATGTTCGCACTCAAGCCCGCTCCCGCCCGGACCTTCCTGCGCCGGGCGGAGGAGATCGCCAAACCGGTCGCCCGCTGGAGCATCGGCCACGCGATCCCCCGGGTCGCCCTGCGGGCCGCGGCGCGGCGAGGCGACCTCCAAGGCAGGCTGTCCGTCGAGGCCAGCGGTGGCGGAGACCTGACCGGGTTGTTCGACGAGATCCGCGCGCACGGCGCCGTCGCCACCACCCGGGTCGGGCACGTGACCACGCGGCACTCGGCGTGCAAGGACATCCTCACGAGCGACGCGTTCAAGACCGTGCGCTTCGTCCCGGACAACCCGGTGCTCAACCGGCTCGTCAGCTGGTCCGAGTCCGGCCTGATCCATCCGATCCAACCGCCGTCGCTGCTGGCCAGCGAGCCACCGGACCACACCCGCTACCGGAAGCTGGTCACCCGCGTCTTCACCGCCCGCGCGGTCGAGCAACTGCGGCGGCGCACCCAGGCGATCGCCGACGAACTGCTCGACGGCCTCGACCCGGCGAACCCCGTCGACCTCATCGAGCAGTACTGCGGGCTCCTTCCGGTCACCGTGATCAGCCAGATCCTCGGCGTCCCACCGGAGGAACGCGACAAGGTGCTCGCGCTGGGCGGCGCGGCGGCCCCGAGTCTCGACCTCGGACTGCCGTGGCGGACCTTCCGGACCGTGGAAGCCACGCTGGCCGAGTTCGACGCCTGGCTCACCCTGCATCTGGAGAAGCTGCGGGCGAATCCCGGTGACAACCTGCTCAGCAAGCTGATCGCCGCCCGCGAGGACGGTGTCGGCCTGACCGAGCGGGAGCTCAAGGCCACCGCGGGACTGGTGCTCGCGGCCGGGTTCGAAACGACCGTCAACCTGCTCGGCAACGGCATCGCCCTGCTCACCCGGCATCCGGGCGAACTCGCGAAACTGCGCGGGAATCCGGAGTTGTGGAGCAACGCGACCGACGAGATCCTCCGCTACGACCCGCCCGTCCTGCTCACCGGCAGGCTTTGCGGCCGCGACACCGAGATCGGCGGCGTGCCGATCCTCCGGGGTTCGATCGTCAGCACGGTGCTCGCCGGCGCCAACCGGGACCCGGAGATCTTCGACGCCCCTTCGGCTTTCGACGTCGAGCGGGCGAACGCGCGGGACCACGTGTCGTTCGGCGCCGGACGGCATTACTGCCTCGGCGCTTCGCTGGCGAGGATGGAAGGCGAGATCGGGCTGCGGTCGATCTTCGAGCGGTTCCCCGATCTGCGGCTCCTGGACGGCGCGCGGCGGCGGCAGACCCGGATCCTGCGCGGTTTCGAAACGCTTCCCGCCGCGCTGACCTGACTCGTGAGTGGCGTTCTCAACCGTGGCGGGTCACATCAGGGCGAAAGGTGTCTTGGGTATCTACTTAGCCTCCGGCTGCAGTTGCTCCCCAGTCCTGTCCGTGAAGGCCCCCTCCTTCGGCTCAGTCGAGGAAACGCGACCTTCGCGGCAGCTGCGACAGTTCGGCCGGGCCGGTCGTGAGTGGCGATTCGGGTTAGAGCTAACCCTGTTTAAGTTACCTACTCGTGACCTGCGGCTTCTCGCGCTGCGGGGCGAGCGAAGGCGCGAGCCTTGCTCGCCCCGTGCACGCAGACCTTGCGGGGGACCTTGTGGCCACTTGCCTTGTGCCGCGTGTCGGCTACTGCCGTGAGTTGCGGCGTGGGTCGATGTCTCGGCCCCGCCTAGTTGTCGGGTTGCGGGAGCTGAGGTGATTCACCTGGCTTATCGTCGTCATTGGCTATGATGAGGACACGGAATGTGTAGCCGAGAACTCGCGCATACATTTGCAGTTCGGAGATGTTGCATGCGTAGGTCGGGTTATTCTCCCAGCGCCAGACTGTTGACGGATGCACGTTCAGCTTGTTTCCCACGTCGAGCTGCGACCAGCCCCGAGACTTCCGAATCCGGGCAAGTTGCGACTGAACCCGGATCACTTCATGCATGGCGTACGCGTCGTCGCTCGCATCGTCCACACCGGCGACCACATTGCACACCCTCATATTCTGTTCCTGTTCTGCTCAGTTGTGGATACCGGTAAGAGGTTAGAGATGATGATTTAATGGCCAGAATTATGACTTGACCTCGGCGCTCTTGGGCTTGTCGCCCTCGATCGCCGCCGAAACGCGGAAGCAGTGGCAGCCTGCCGAACACTGACCTGCTATCCAGCGAATGCACTTTGAACGTCTCTTGCGCAGGGACCGAGAATGCAAATTCAGGGCATGGTTAGAAATCTTTGTCATCTTCCGGCCAATCATTGCTGTAAAGAGTCAACCGTTTGTTGCATTCGCGTGCGAATTCAAGTGCGTTGAGAGCTAGGTTGATAGCGAATTCCCTGGCTGCTTGCGCTTCATGTCGCCGCACTCCCGCCGTGAAAATGACACCCGTCAGGCCGTCCGAAAGCATCAGGCCTGGTAGCGCCCGCTGGTAACGCGGGAGGCACTGCGACCACGTCAGGCCGTCCACTGCGACTTCAAAACGGTCACTGGGGGGCTCATCGCTTGCCGCCTGACTCCAGCGCGCTTCAACTTTGCTCACGGTGCCGCCCTGCTTCCCACTCGTGAAGCATCCGGGCAGCGTCCGCCCAATCTTCAGGGGTCATGTCCGCGATCATCGTGGCGTGCTTGCGATTCTCTACGTCTATCTCGCCGCCCAGCCGATGGCCACGATTGTCGAACATGAAGCACAGCGGGCCGTCGGTCGCAGAACTCGCCTGAGTCATCCTGTCCGCCCTCCTGAAGAGTTACCGTTCGAGCCGTACTTGCGTCTACGAAACAGCAGGTCAGCGCGACAAGACACCCCGTAGTACCGTGATCTTGTGGGACACTATGTCCCTGTTCAACCGGTACGTCTTGCAAGGGCGGGCGTGGTACTACGGTCCATGTCCACAGGGCGAGAGGAGACAGTCACCATGCCATCGGCTCTGCGAAGTCTGCGACAAGAGCAGCGAGAAGTGGTCGCCGCTCAACGTGCCGACCACAAAACCTGGGTCGAAATCGCAGCTCTATTTAGTAGCCGTTATGGCGTCAATCGTCGTGCCGCGATGCGCATGGTTCACGATTGGAGTCAACGTGATGCGGCCGACCAATGGAACGCACGCTGGCCAGCGGATCCAAAGACTTTCAAGAATTTTTCATACTGGGAGCTATGGCCTAGTCCAACTGGACATGCTCCATCGCTCGACGTTCTAGGACGCCTCGCGGAACTGTACGAATGCAGCGTGTCCGATCTGCTCGATGATTGCGCCAACTTTCGCTCAACTGACCCGGCTTACAGAAACAAAAAGAACGAACTATCTCGCATTTCAAAAGGGGTTGTTTCATCGTCCGACGACGGTGAAGCGCGAGACCTTGGAGAGCTGATATCGACTTTGGAACTGACTGACGTGAACGAATTAGCGCGCCTTGCTGCCGAATGGTCTGGCACGCTCAGTGGATCGTCCAATCGTCGGGAATTACTGCTGAAGCTTAGCGCCGGTCTTTCCCTTGCTGCGGCATCACCCGCCTTGGCGGACGACGTAAAACCGGCCGATTCCGCACTGGAATTATCCTCACAAAGAGAGGGAATGACGGGTATTTGGCGTAGCCGGTATACATACCCTAGCAGTGGTCGCGGCAAGGATTTCGTAGGCGAACACTTTGTTGTAGTCCGTCAGCAGGGAAACAAGCTGATAGCACAGAGTCTTCCGCATTCCACTGGTTCCAGTCTGCGAATTGAGCTTGTGGTTGACGGCTCCGTGGCAACCGGAACCTGGCGAGAAACTACCTCACCGCATGGTTACTACAAAGGAGCAACATATCACGGCACTTTGCAATTACTGGTCGACCCGAGTACGCGACGTATGCACGGCATGTGGCTTGGATTTGGCCGGGAGTTTGTCATCAACAGCGGCCAATGGTCACTTATCCTAGAAAGCTCTTCCATTGGAAAGAATGCACAGCGGGAGTATTACAACAAAAAATAGCGTCATGGCAACTAGGATATGACGGCCACTATCGACGTTCCAGCCTTGAAGTGACCACGGTCGATTAGGTCCATCAATCCGTACATCATTTTCGCCTCGTAAATCCAGTCTAATTCAAAGCCGGAACGTGACTCGAAGTCTGCAATGAAACTTCTTAGCGCATGATCTGCCTTGGCGTATCCGCCAAAGTGGTATCCCAGCTCGATTGACCAGTTGTCGTTACTGTATCCGAACGCTTGCCCTTGAAGCTCGCGAATGTTGCTTGCCAGGAATCCCGCACCCTTAAGTACTGCAAATCCTTTAGCTTGCTGATCTCTGCGCAGCGCAGTAGAGATGCCCGCCAGGGTGCCGCCCGTGCCGCAGGCACAGCAAATTACGTCAAAATCGACCGTGATTTCTTCAACCAACTCCGCGCAGCCAGGTAGAGCGAGAGTGTTACTCCCACCCTCTGGTATAAGATAGAACCGTCCAAACTCGGCACTCAAACTCCCAATTACCTCCGGTGCATCTTTGAGCCTGTATGTCTCACGGTTCATGTACGTCAGCGTCATTCCGCAATCGGCGGCGTACTCTAGCGAAGGATTGAGCGGCTTATGCTCCTCGCCTCTGATGACGCCAACTGTACTAAATCCGAAGTGTTTGCCCGCCGCCGCCACGGCACGAACATGATTCGAGTAGGCACCGCCAAAGGTTAATAGTTTAGAGTGGCCATCCGCTATTGCTGCTTCCAGATTGTATTTCAACTTGCGCCATTTATTGCCTGGAAACTCCGCGTGAATAAGGTCATCGCGCTTGAGGTAAAGGCGAACGCCTTTGGCATCCAAACGGCCGTCGTGGACCTCAATAAGGGGCGACGGTAGCCGCAGGTTCAAGCCGGTCATAAGCACATGCTATGGGATTCTCGCCGCCATGCCACTGCGCAGATGACCCGACTCCCCGACCGTGAGCGGGATGCACGCCCAACCGCGACCGTAACGCACAGTGACAAGAATCATCGTCATGATCACTCGAATGCTCTATTGCGCATCAGATTTGATCATGGGAATACTGGAGGGTCCTAGGTTGCGTCGGCGAGTTGCCCGCGAGAGGACTGGAGGGAGCGTATCAGGGTGACCGGGCTAGCGCGACCGGGCGTCACTTTTGGTTGATCGGCTGGAATAGCTCCGGAGTAGAGATCCCAGTGGCGCGCAGCGTTCCGATCGTGTCCAGTGCACGCGACATTCGCATGGTTGGATGTCAGGTTCTTGGGCCAGGGTTCATGTACCGATGATGTCTGTCGGACCCCTTGTATTGCTCGTACCCTCGAACTAGTGCCTGTGGCCGGATGATCCCCGCGCTGCTGAACATGTCCCGCCGAACGGTGTGGTGTTGACCGATGGGCACGCGTCTTGTACGCGTGCGTTCCGGTCATTGCGCCGTGGTCGGCAAATTCCCTTTTGTGCGAAGCGAAACAGCTATCCCGCTGTTGTCGGCTTGCTGTACCCGCGCACTGTCGTGCGCTGGTTCGGCGTCGATACGAGCGGGGTTGCATCGTGCTGCGCCGCCATTCTGCATGGCTGCAACACGGTGCCCTAAGAGGAGTTGATGCAGCATGTTCAAGACAGTTCAGCAGTGGGACGCAATCGCGTCAGCGGACCCGTGTACGGGGTCGCCGCTGGAGCGGTTGGTGTGTGATCCCTCCGGCGAGTTCAACGCGTTCATGGCGTGGGTGTCCTACACCCTGTGGGCCTGGATCACGGTGTGGTGGCCGCTGCTCGTGGTGGCCGCCGTGCTGGCGTTGGCGGCGGGTGCGGTGCTGGCCCAGGTGGTGCGGTTGCGCCGTGAGCGGGAGATGGCGGGAGCGCGGTTTTTCGAGATCACCCCGCCGCATCGTCTGCCCGCCGATGGCGCGGTGCCGTTGTGGCGGCTGATGGCTTCGACACTGACCGGGGTGTCGGCACGAGCGCGGGTCGCGATGGTGTTGTGGGCCTATGACCCGGATGGCCGGGTTCGCGCGGGGATGTGGGTTCCGGGTGGTGGCCCGGCGCGGTCGGTGGCACGTGCGGTGGAGCACGCGTGGCCCGGTTGCAGGCTAGTCCCGACCGTGGCGCCCCGGTCGCCTGCGGGCGCGGTCGGTGCGACGGAACTGGTGCCGAGTGAGGGACCATGGGCGCCACTGGTCGATCACCTGCATCGCCCGGAGCGCGGTGTGGTGGCGGTCGAGGACGAACCGTTGCGCGCTGTGCTGGAGGGGATTTCCGACCACGCGGTGGCGGGTCGTTTCGCGTCGGTTCAAGTCGTGATTTCCCCTTCCCGCGGAAGTCGCCGGCGTGGCCGCGGGACGGGTCGCCGGCGGGCTCTGACCAGCCTGATCGGCGCCGCTCTGCTCGCGGTCGCGCGCGGCTTGGTCGGCGCTGTGGAACTCATGTTGTCGTCGGCTTCGTCGCACGATTCTCGACGCGACACGCGGTCGTCCGCGCGGCGCGAGGACGACCCGGTGACCGTTGCGCGTCGGCGGGCGCGGGAGGCAAAACAAAAAGCAGGGCCGCACCTTCGTGCGACGGTCAGGTTGGTCGTCGCGGGCACTGGCACGCCGCGCACGGCGCGGCGTGCGTCGGGTGAGCTGGCCGCCGTGCTGGCCGCGTTGGCGACCGACGAACACGACACCGCGCGACTGCGGGTGTGGCGTCCGGCGAGCAAGGTCGCGCGGTATGCGCACGGGCGCGGTTTCGTCGCGAGCGTGCGTGAGCTGGCGTCGGTGTGGCACCTGCCGCACCAGCCCGGGAGCCATGGCTTGCCCCACCCGGAGGCGCCGTTGCGGAAGGCCGACCGGGCCTTGCCCCGGCTCGACGGTGACCGCTACCGCCGTCCCGGACGGGGCGGGTTCGATGGGTTCGGCGGTGGTCGCAATGCGGCCTGACACTGACCGTGAGAACGACAGTGGGAACGCGCGGCGCGGGCTGATCGTGTCGCGATGGGACGACCCGCGCCGCCACTTACCGAAGCTGCTCGGTGCGGCCACGACGGGGGTGTCTGAACTGGTCGGCGTGAGCGTGGCGGATGCTCGGCATCACCTTCACGTGCAAGGCGTGACCGGGGTGGGCAAGTCCACCTGGCTCGCCCATCACGTCCTCGGTGAAGCCGAAGCCGGGCGCGGGGTGGTGCTGCTCGATCCGCAAGGCGACCTTGCCGCGAACGTGATCGACCGGTTGCCCGCCGACTGCGGGGATCGGCTGGTGATCCTCGACCCGGATGAACGCGACGCTCCCGCCGCGTTCAACGTCCTCGACGCCACCGACCCCGGTCAACGGGAACTGGTCGCGGATGGGGTGGTGTCGGTGTTCCGGCGTCTCTACGCCGCGTCGTGGGGACCGCGCATGGATGACCTGATGCGCGCCGCGTGCTTGACGCTGATCCGGCGTGAGGGTTCGACGCTGGCCGACATTCCGCCGCTGCTGCATCACGCGCCGTTCCGGCGCGCGGTGCTGGCGGAGGTCGGCGAACCGGACGGGCTGGAAGGGTTCTGGGCCGCGTTCGATGAGGCCACCCCGGCACAACGTGCCCAGTTGTGCGCGCCCGTCGTGTCACGTCTTCGCGGGGTGCTGACGCGACGGTTCGCCCGCACCCTGCTCGGCGCTGCACGGTCAAGTTTCACCCTGTCCGATGTGCTCGACGGCGGCATCCTGATAGCCCGTCTGCCGAAAGGGAACATCGGTGAGGACGCATCGCGGTTGGTGGGGTCGCTGCTGATCGCCGGACTGTGGCAGGAGATCACCCGCCGTGCCGTCCGGCCGTCCGAACAGCGGCCGGACGCGACGGTCGTGGTGGACGAGTGTCACAACTTCCTCCACCTCCCGATCGGCGTGGAAGACGCCTTGGCTGAGGCACGCGGGTACCGGGTGTCGCTGGTGCTGGCACACCAGCACCAGGCACAGTTACTGCCGGATGTGCGGGAAGGGATCGACGCCAACGCCCGCACCAAGGTGTACTTCACCGTGTCGCCGGATGACGCCCGCCGCCTGGTGCGGCACGTCGCCCCGGATATCGACGAACACGGCCTGCGGCGGCGCCCCGCGTTCCAGATCGTGGCCCGCGCCGTGGCAGGCGGACGGGATACCCCGGCGTGCACCTTGGACACGCTCCCGATGCCGCCCGCCCCGCCCGGCCGTGGCGCGATGGTGCGGCGGGCGGCGCGGGCACGGACCGGGCTCTCACACCGGGAGCGGGACGGCAGTGCTTCGGCCCGCAGGCTCGACACCGCGCCCGCCGCCAGTGGCGCGGCGCAAGCCTTGCGGCAGCACTGGAACACCAGTGAGGGCAACGCGTTCGGCGATGGCAACTCAGTGGGCAGCTCTATGGACAACTCGGTGGGCAACTCAAGGGGCAACTTATGAGTGGCCCACCGAGTTGCCGCCTGAGACGCCCTGAAACCCCTGCGTATGGCCACAGTGGAGGAACCATGCCCGCATCCCGACTTCCTAGGAACAGCAACACCCACCCCCTCAAAGTGGAAATAGAACCGGTCAGCACCGGTGACGCCCTCGCCCGTTCACGTGGGCTCACCGACCGGGACCTGTCCCTGCTCGGCTACCTCGATCAGCACCGGGTGCTGACCGCGCTCCAGATCACGCGGCTGCTGTTCGGGTCAACGCACCACGCCCGTCACCGGCTGGCCGCGCTGTATCACCGTGGCGTGCTCGCACGGTTCCGGCGTGAGGTCTGGCCCGGCTCCCAGTCGTGGCGCTACACCCTCGGCCACGTCGGCGCGGCAGTGCACGCCGCCGCGACCGACACGCCACTACCGAAACCGTCGGCGGTCACGGAGAAGGTTCTCCGGCTGGCGCACTCGCCGCACACCGCGCACCTGCTCGGTGTGAACGAGTTCTTCACTGTCCTCACCGGACACGCGCGCACGCGCCCCGGCTGCCAGCTACGCACGTGGACGCCCGAAGCCGTCACCGCCGACGCGTGCGGCGGCATCGTCCGCCCGGACGGCTACGGCGAATACAGCGACCCGCACGGAACCATCGGGTTCTTCTACGAACACGACACCGGAACCGAAACCCTCGACACCCTCACCGACAAGATCACCAAATACGCCGAACTCGCCCGCTCCGGAATCCGGCAACCCGTCCTGTTCGGACTCCCCGGACCCGGCCGCGAACGCAACCTTCACGACGCGTGGGCGCGCCGCTGGCCGACCGGTCCACCCGTCACCGTGGCCACCACCGCAACCGGCGATACAGCGGTCGTGACGGACCCGGTATGGCTGCCCGCAGGCAGCCACCAACGCCGCACCCTGACCCAACTCGCGACGCCCAAACGCCGCCACTCCCCGCGCCGGGAGGCGGCATGAATCAGCGCACCCACAACCACGAAAGCACGGGCGGGTTGTCGGTGGCGCGGCTGGCCGCGATGGCCGACGCGCTGACCGTCCCGGACGGCGGGTTCACCGTCGATCCCGCGACCGGTGACGCCGCCCGCACCGGCTACGCCGTCGCCGTGCACCCGGAGTGCGAACACATCTGCGACGGCCGCGTCACCGCCGATGATCTCGCCGCCTACCTCACCCGCACCCGGCACGTCCTCGCGCTGCCGGGGCGGGTGTTCGGCGGATGGTGCGACCCCGGAACACGGCGGGTGTACCTCGACGTGTCCGCCGTCGTCGCCACACTCCCCGCCGCGCTGGAACTCGGCCGCGCCGCCGGGCAACGCGCCGTGTTCGACCTCGACGCCGCCACGTCGATACCCGTACCTCCCGCACCGTCGCCCGTCGCAGGAAAGGAGACACCAGCCGAACCCACACCACCGATACCCGCACCACGCGCCGAGAGGACACCGCCACCATGCCCACCCGGCAACCACGCCCGCACCGCCACCTCAAAGCCGTCCCGGCCGACACCCGCAGGAAGGAAACCTACGCCGAAGAACAAGCCCGACTCGACGCCGAAGCGGTCGACCGGTGGGCCACGAAAGTCGCCGACCTCCCGCCGCTCACCGAAGAACGGATCACCTCACTCGCGGTGATCTTGAACCGCATCGACAAACGCCGCCGCGCCGCCAACGCTGAGAGGAACGACGAAAGCCGCCGCGCGGCCTGACACACCGACGACCCGAGGACACACCTGCCCCCGTTTCCGGGGTGTGGCCTCGGGTCGTTGCTCTATCAGGCCGCGTGCTTGCCACGCGTACGGCGCTGGGGCTTGCGCGGGTCGATCCGCACCCGCTTGGGGTCGAACTGGCGTTTCCCGTTCTTGGCGGCAGGATCCAAATAGAGGGTGTCGCCGCTGAGTGCGTCGGTGAGCATCGCGCGGCGTTCGTCGAACTCGGCCGCGTCCCACTGCGCCGCCGCGTCCTCACTGCTCATCGCTTCGGTAGGACCGTCCGGGTTCCCGCCGGTCAAGTCGTCCCGCTCGGCTTCCAACCGTGCGTGTGTGGCCATCAGCGGTTCATTGGCCGCGTCGTAGGCGTCCTCGGTCATCTTCCCCGCGCCGAGTTTCGCCGCGATCGACTTCAGCAGGCGCTCGCACTCGCCGAGTTCGGTGTGGATCTCCGCCAGGCGTTCCGAGACACGCGCTCGCGCGGCGCGGATCGCCGCCGCGTGCTTGGCGTCCGACAGACGCGAGATCACCAGCCCGCGCAACTCACGATCCACCCGCCGCATATCGGCGCCGACCTTGCCGCACCCGCCCGAACTCTTCGAGCAGCCGTACTGACGTCGCCGCTCACCATTCGGATAGGTTCCCGAATGCGGACGCCCGCTCACACCCCGCCCGCACAACGGGCACCTCAAGATCCCCGACCCCACATACACCCCGCTCGGGTTCTGCCCTTGCGTCCGCCCCGCACACAACGCGCGCAGCTTGGCGAACTTCTCCGGCTTCACGATCGGCTCACCCGGCATCGTGCCCACCACCACGCCGTCATGCTCGACCAGACCGGCGTTGATCGGCCTGAGCAGTACCTCCCCGACCTGGCGCGGCAGCCACGTCTTACCCGTGATCGTGCGCAACCCCGCCGCGTTCCACTCGTCCGCGATCGTGGATTGGAACACCCCCGCCAACACCGCGTCCGTGGCGTCACGCAACGCCCGGCGTTCCCGCTCCACCAACTCTGCCGGAACCGGCTTGCGGGTGTCCTTCCCCTCCGCGTCCAACCACTCCTCACGCGGCATCGTCCGATCCAGCCCACCGAACCCGAACCGGCGCCCCTGGTGATGCGGCACACCGCGCTTGCGCAGCACCTCGAACCGCCGCGAGATCCGCTGAGACGCCTCATCGGAGTTGCGCTGATTGTGCGCGACCTCCTGCCGCAACTGATACCGGTCGTTGTAGTCGGTGAGGTCGTAGCGGCCGTGTGAGGACGCCACCGTGTACGAGGTATAGCCCGTGCTTTCGATCAGCTTGAACAGGTCTTCAAGATCCTGCGACTGCCGCCAACCACGGTCGGTGTTCCACAACACCACCCCATCCGACGCCCGCGCCGCGACCCGTTTCATGATCCGGTCCCAGCCCGGACGATGCACCTTCGGGTTCCACGCGGACAGCTTCGGGTCCGAGATCTCCTCACCCAGCACGCCGCCCAACCGGTCGATCACATCCCGGTTGTCGGCGTGCTGGGTCTCGCACTTCTCCAGCTTCCCCGCCTGATTCCGCGACAGGCGCGCATACGAGTCCAACACCGGCTGACGCCCGCCCTGACCTGCACTAACCTGATGACTGAATCCCATGAGATCCACAGTAGGTACATAAGACAGGTTCAGCTAGAACACGAATCGCCACTCACGACCACCCGGCCCGACGCGGCCTGGTGGACGGCGGTGTGTCGACTACGGCGTGGAGCCCCTGCGGGTCAAGCCCGGCCATGTGCGGAATGAGCGCGAACAGGCCGACCACCTCGCGCGCCTGCTGCGCGTGTTCGGCCCGGCGGGGATCCAGGGCGCGCATGTGTACACGTTCATCGCACCGGGCCTGCCCCACCATCCGTCCCGGCCGGAGTACGACTACGACATGGCGTCGTACAGCCTGGTGAAGACCCTGCGCGAACGGCACCACGACGAGGCGTCGCAGTACCGGTTCGAGCCCAAGCGGTCTTTCGTGGCGCTGGCCCGCCACAACCGCGGGCAAGCGGGCATTTTTACCGGACCGGCTACGGAAACCGGTCGGTAACCTCGCCTCGATGACCACTCCGGAGCGCCACGGCAAGGAAGCTCCGGAGCTGCCCGTGTTCACCGTGATCGGATGCCTGATGGGCTTCTTCATGACCGTTCTGGTCCTGATCGGCCCGGCCCTGCTCTGGATCAGCACCTCTTTCGAGCCCGGTGACGACGACCGACTGGTCGTCATCACCATGGGCGCGGTGTTCACGATCGGCGGGCTGGGGGTCGTCGGCTCGCACCTCCGGCAGAACGCCAGGGCCAGGGAAACACACCGCGCGCTCGACCGGACGGGCGTCCGGGCGAAGGCGGAAGTCGTTTCCAGCACGCGGATCTGGGTCGACGAGGTGAGCACACCCACCGACGACGTCGATCTCGTCGTCACCGGTCCGGGAGTGACTCCGTTCAGCGCGCGGGTGCTCACCGAGGACGTCGGCCGCTATGAAACGGGCACGGTGGTACCCGTCGACGTGGACCCTCGGACCCTCCTCTTCCGCCTCGCCGACTGACAGGACACGACCTGGCCGCGATCATTGCCCGGCAGCATCGTATCGCTTATCGTATATGAAATTCACCCCCGATGCTGCGAGGTGACCTCGTGACCACCGCCACCGCCGACCCGACCACCACCACGGTCGCGCGAGATTTCACGGATTTCCGCACGGTGGTGTCGCAATCCTTCGTGCCGCTGCACGTGACGAGCGAACACCGCGACCACTTCCGCGGCCGCATCCGCTCGTGCGGCGCCGACGACGTCCGCTTGACCGAGGTGACCGCGTCCGCGCACATCGTCGAGCGGACGCCCGAGCTCATCGCCAGGGCGGACAGGCACTACTACAAGCTGAGCCTGATCCTGTCCGGGACCGGGCTGCTGATCCAGGACAACCGCGAGGCGACGCTGCGCCCCGGTGACGTGGCGTTGTACGACACGCACCGCCCGTATTCCCTGGCGTTCGAAGAGGATTTCCGCACGCTCGTGGTGATGTTCCCGCAGCGGCTCATCGATCTCCCCCGTGACCTGGTCGGCCAGCTGACCGCGGTCCCGATGTCGGGCAAGCGGGGCATGGGCAACGTGGTGGTGCCCTTCCTCGCGCAACTCGGCAGCAACCTCGACCAGCTCGGCGGGCCGGCGGGCGTCCGGCTCGCGCATACGGCGGTCGATCTGCTCGCCACACTGTTCGCCAGCGAACTCGACCTCGCCCGCGCGACGGCCGGGCCGCACCACGAGCTGATGCGCCGGGTCCTCGCCTTCATCGACACGAACCTCTCCTCCACCGACCTGGGCCCGGCCCAGATCGCCGCCGAGCACTACATCTCCACCCGGCATCTGCACGGCCTCTTCCACGAACAGGGAACGACCGTCTCGGGCTGGATCCGCACCCGCCGCCTCGAACACTGCCGCCGTGAATTACTGGACCCCGTGCACGCTTCACGGCCGGTCGCCGCCATCGCGGCGAAGTGGGGATTCGTCGACGCGCCGCATTTCAGCCGCGTGTTCAAGACGGAATTCGGTTGCTCGCCGAGCGAACTGCGCCGCGGCTTGACCGTGAGCGATCGGTTGTTGCCGCCCAGCGCGTGACAGCTGGCCCTTCCCGGGCGGTCGCCTGAACGATGACCGCATGTCCGACGCACCCGAGGAACAATGGCGTACCTATGACGAGTTCGCCGCCGGAATAGCCACCTACCGCCTGCCGAACGCGGACCTGTCGGGACGCGAGCTCACCGTCACCCTCGACGACGGGACGACGCTCGCGCTGCGGTTCGAAGACGCGGAAACCGTCACCTGCAACGGCATCAAGGATCCTTACGACGCGGTCGCCGTCCGGGAAGACGTTTTCTTCGTCAATCTCCCACACACCAGTGTGGAAGGTGAAGCGCTCACCGTCGTCTTCTCGACGACGACGCATCGCGCGCTCGCCGTCCGCTCGGTGATCGGCGCCGAAGACGTCGAGGGCGTTCCCCGTGTCTCCCAGACGTTCTGGGCCGGCACGACCGACGCGGGCACACCGACCGGTGAGGAACCGGGACCGTCGCGCGATCTGATCGGCAAGCGCAACGTCTACCGCTACAGCCCGGAACACCTTTACGAGCACGTGTACGTGTCCTCGCAGCGCTACGCCTGGCAGTGCCTCGAAGGCGTGCAGCGCGGCCACGGCGACATGGACCTGTCGACGGTGTGGAAGTTCCAGGACGGGCTCTACCTCTTCTGCTTCCGCGAATTCCGCATCGCCGTGGCCAGTGTGTGGCTGCACGACCTCGGCTACGCGCTGAAGACCACCGGGGTCTTCCTCGGCCTGACCGGCGACGGCCGGTCGGAACATTCCCGTGCGGGCGGGCACATCTACCCGCTCGGCTCGGTCGCCTATCCCGACGCGCAACCGGTCTGAAAGCCGCGGTTCACCAAAGACATCAAGGAGTCTCAGTGTCCAATTTAGACATCATCGCCGCGCACTACGCCGCGAGCGACCGGGGCGATCTGGCGGGCATGCTGGCCCCGCTCGGTCCCGAGACCACCTGGACGGAGGCGGCCGGTTTCCCTTACGCCGGCACCTACACCGGCCCGGAAGAGGTGCGGGACAACGTCTTCGGCGCGATCGCGAAGGACTGGGACGGCTACACCTTCACTCTCGGAGATCTCCTCGACGCCGGTGACGCGGTGATCGGGCTCGGGACCTACCAGGCCAAGCACCGCGAGACCCGGCGCTCGTTCACCGCCCGCGTCGCGCACGTGTGGAAGTTCGAGGGCGGCAAGGTCGTCTCGTTCGAGCAGATCGTCGACTCCGTGCCCGTCGCCGAAGCCATGGAGAACCGGTGAAACCCGCGCGGCGCCTGGTCGCGCTCTCCGCCGCCGTCCTGCTGGCCACGGCGGGCTGTGCCGGGGCCGACAGCGGCTCCGGCGGGCCGATCGTGGTCGGTTCGGTCAACGCGCTGAGCGGCGCCGCCACCTTCCCCGAGGCCTCGCAGGCGGCCAAGGCCGTCTTCGACGCGGCCAACGCGAGTGGTGGCGTGAACGGAAGACAGATCCAGTACAAGGCCCTCGACGACAAGGGTGACCCGGCAGCCGCGGCGGCGGCCGCTCGCGAGGTCGTCGGCCGCGACGAGGCGGTGGCGCTGGTCGGCTCGTCCAGCCTCATCGAGTGCGAGATCAACAACAAGTACTACGAGCAGCAGAAGATCCTGTCCATCCAGGGCATCGGTGTGGACCCGGCGTGCTTCTCCAGCCCCAACATCGCCCCGGCCAACGTCGGTCCGTACCACGACATGACGCTGACCCTGCTCTACGGCTCGGAAACGCTGAAGCTCAACGACATCTGCGCGCTGCTGGAGATCGCGGGCAACACGCTGCCGTCGTATCAGGCGGCCATCGACGAGTGGTCGGCCATCACCGGCAAGAAACTCAAGTACCTCGACGCGACAGTGCCCTACGGCGGTTCCGACTACACCTCCTACATCGTCAAGGCCCGCAACGCCGGGTGCAAGGCGATCACGGTGAACCCGGTCGAGCCGGATTCCATCGGGCAGCTCAAGGCCGCCGCGGCGCAGGGCTGGAACGACGTCACCTGGTTGCTGCTGACCAGCGTCTACAGCGAGAACTACGCCAAGGCCATCACCAACGCCGGCGCCGGGGTGTACGTGCCCGCCGAGTTCTACCCGTTCACCGACTCGACCAGCCCGCAGAACAAGGACTGGCGCGAACTGATGACCAAGAACAACATCCCGCTGACCTCGTTCAGCCAGGGCGGCTACCTGGCGGCGAAGTACTTCCTCGAAGTCGCCAAGGGGATCAAGGGTGACATCACCCGGGAGTCGGTCACCAAGGCGCTGCGCGAGATGAAGCCGATCACCGATCCGATGGTGGGCACGCCGTACGTCTTCGGACCGGGGCAGACCCATCACGACAACACCGCGGGCTGGCCGATCAAGCTCGGCTCCGGCACCAACAAGTGGGAGCTGGTCGCCGACGACTGGCTGCGGATTCCCAAGAAGTAACAGGAGGATTCGATGCTGCAGGGAGCGCTGGCAGGCCTGGCCGCCGGCGGACTGTACGCGGTGTTGGCGGTCTGCCTGACGCTGATGTCGCGGTTGGTGCGGGTGGTGAACTTCGCCCAATCGGCCACCGGGATGTTCGGCTGCTACGTGGCGGTGTTCCTGGCCGTCCAGCTGGGCCTGCCGATGTGGCTGGCCACCGTCGCCGGGATCCTGCTCGGCGGGCTGCTCAGCGCGCTGCTCGGCTGGATCGTGTCCACCTGGCTCGCCGAGGCGGACACCGGAACCCGCTCGGCGGTCACCGTCGCGGTGCTGCTCCTGCTGATCTCGTTGTCGTTCATCCTGTTCGGCAACAAACCGCAGCCGTTCCACCCGATCCTCGACGGCCCGGCCGTCACGGTCGGCGGCGTGGTGATCAGCCAGGTCACCGTGGTCACCGTCGCGCTGGCGGTACTGGTGGCGGTGGCCAGCAGGCTGGTGCTGAGCCGGACCCCGGCGGGAGTCCAGCTCAGGGCGCTGTCCGAACGCCCGACGACGGCCGAACTGCTGGGCATCCCGGCGAAGCGGCTCAGCGTGGCCGTCTGGGCGGTCACCGGGGTGGTCAGCACGCTGGTCATCTCGATCGTCGCACCGTCGCAGTCCAACGACGCGACGTCGCTGGCGATGCTGGTCGTCCCCGCGGCCGCGGCGGCCCTGCTCGGCGGGTTCCGCCGGCTGGACCTCGCGGTCGCGGGCGGCCTGGGCCTCGGCCTGATCCAGGGCGCGGCCGCTCAGGTCGACGGCCTTTCGGTGGTGCGGTACTTCCTGCCGTTCGTCGTGATCGTCGCGCTGCTGCTGTGGTCGCAGCGCAAGGAGGTGTGGGATGCGGCTCGCTGAACGCGGGATACGCACCGGGATCCCGTTCGCGGTCGCCGTCGTGGCGATCGCGGTCGGCTACGGCCTGAGCGTCGGGCTCGACGGGTATTTCGTCTACTTGGGCATGAGCGCCGTCGTCGCCGGGATCTCGCTGCTCGGACTGGGCGTGGTCACCGGCAGCGCGGGGATGATCTCGCTGTGCCAGCTGACCTTCGGCGCGGTCGGCGCCTGGGTGGTGTCGGCGCTGAACGAGGCGCAGGCGCCCGGCGGGTTCCTCACCTGGCTGGTCCTCGGCGGTCTCGCCGCCGGGGTGGTCGGGGTGCTCGTCGGGCTCCCGGCGTTGCGGCTGCGCGGGATCAACCTCGCCGTCGTCACGCTGGGGCTCGCCGCCGCGGCCGACCTCGCGTTGGTCCAGCTCCAGTTCCCCGGTGTCTCCGGTGGGATCTCGGTCGAACGTCCGGACGCCTTCTCCGACGACCGGTCCTACTTCCAGCTCGCTGTCGTGGTGCTGGTGCTGTGCTGTCTCGCGGTGTATTTCCTGCGCCGCGGACGCTGGGGCAGCGCGTGGCAGGCGGTGGCGTTCTCCGAGCGTGGGACGGCGGCCGCGGGCACGAGCGTGCGGACGTCGAAGCTGACCGCGTTCGCGGTGAGCGCCACCCTCGGCGGGATCAGCGGCGGCCTGCTCACCGGGCAGGTCGGGCTGGCGTTCCCGGCCAGTTTCACCGCGATCCAGTCGCTGGCGCTGTACGTGCTGGCGATCATGTCGGGCGCGCATCTGATCGACATGGCCGTGTTCGGCGCGGTGCTGTGGGTCGGGGTCCCGGAACTGCTCAAGCGCTGGGGGATCCCGCAGGACTGGGGGTTCGTGGTGTTCGGCGTGCTCGGCGTCCAGGCGCTGGCCAGTGGCGGCAACCTGGGCACCACGGTGCGGCAGGTGTGGTACCGGCGGTCCAAGAAGGAGCCCGCGAAACTCGACCTCGCCGCCGGGACCGCGGACGTCGAGTCCCAGACGCCCGGTCCGCCGGTGCTCACCGTGCGCGGGCTGAGCGTGAACTTCGGGCACGTGGCCGCACTGTCCTCGGTGGACATCGAGGTCCCGGAACACGGGGTGCTCGGCGTCATCGGCCCCAACGGCGCGGGCAAGTCGACGCTGGTCGACGCGATCAGCGGGTTCCTGCCGAACGCCGAGGGTTCGGCTGAGTTGGGTGGCGAGCCGTTGACCGGGTCACCCTCGACCCGGGCCCGCGCCGGGCTGCGCCGGACGTTCCAGCAGGACCGTGTCCCGCCGGGCCTGACGGTCGGGGCGTACCTGGAGTTCCTCGCCCGGCGGCGGCTCACCGCCGACGAGATCGGTGAGGCGCTGGACTTCTTCGGCTGCCCCGCCGCCCGCACCCCACTGTCGCAAGTGGACGTCGGCGCGCGCAGGCTGGTCGAGGTCGTCGGGCATCTGCTGGCCCGGCCGCGGGTTCTGCTGCTCGACGAGCCGGCCGCCGGACTGCCGCACGAAGAGCACGTCGCGTTCGGGGAACGGCTGCGGCAGGTTCCGGCACGGTTCGGGGTGTCGGTGCTGCTCATCGAGCACGACCTCGACCTGGTGCGTTCGGTCTGCGACACGATCACCGTCCTCGACTTCGGCCGTGTGCTGGCCTCCGGTCCGCAGGCGGAAGTGCTCGCGGATCCGGCCGTGCTCAAGGCGTACATGGGTGAAACGGAGATGCTGTGAACGCGTTGCGGATAGCGGGGCTGACGGTCACCCGCGGTGCCGGGCCGGTGATCCGGGACGTCGACCTGACCCTGGAACCGGGCCGGATCACCGCACTCGTCGGCCCCAACGGCGCCGGGAAGACCAGCTTGCTGGAGGCCGTCTCCGGCGTGGTGCCCGCCGCCTCGGGCACCGTCCACATCGGACCGGACGAGATCACCAAACAGTCAAGGGTCTCCCGCGCTCGACGGGGTTTGGCGCATATCGAACAGGGACGCGCGGTGTTCGGCGGGCTGACGGTGCTGGAGAACCTGATGCTGACCGCGCGTACCCGGGCGCGGGCCGACGAACTGTTCGAGCTGTTCCCGGAACTGGAGAAGCGCCGTGACTCGCCGGCGGCGCTGCTCAGCGGGGGCGAGCAGCAGATGGTGGTGCTGGCCCGCGCCTTCGCCGCGCGGCCGTCGTTCCTGCTCATCGACGAGATGTCGCTGGGCCTGGCTCCGGTGGTGTTCACCCGCCTGCTGCCGATGGTCACCCGGTTCGCCGAGGACGGGGCCGCGATCCTGCTGGTGGAGCAGTTCACGCACCTCGCCCTCGGGGTGGCGAGCGATGCCCTGGTGGTCTCTTCGGGGCGCGTCACCTATGCGGGTTCCGCGCAGGAACTGCTGGACTCCCCCGGCACGCTGCACTCCGCCTACCTCGGCGAGTCCTGACACTCCGCAAGTCCGTGAAGGCCTCCTTGAGGGACCCAGAGTCCCTCAAGGAGGCCTTCACGGACTGTCGCTGTTCCCGAAC
>NZ_JBFBGL010000030.1:0-104373 GCF_040684635.1 Amycolatopsis sp. NPDC089917
AAGATCGCCGGTCTCACCAAGAAACTGGTCAAAGCGCTCAAAGCCCTGATGCCGCTGCTCAAACGCGCCGACGACCCCACTTTCGAGACGTCTGATGTCCCGAAAGTGGCTTTCGCGACACCTTCGCCTTACCTCCTCAAAGCTCAGGTGCGGCCCTTGCCGCCGAACCCGCCACCGAGTTTGCGCAGCACCGCGCGCGGCAGCAGGCCGCCGACCGCGACGATCGCCTTGTACTGCAGGCTCGGCACCGAGATCACCTTGCCGCGGCGCAGATCCGCGAGCGCCTCGTCGACGACCTGGTCGACGCCGAGCCAGAACGCCTTCGGACCGGGTTTGTCCAGCCCGGCCCGCTCGTGGAACTCCGTGGTGGTGAAGCCGGGGCAGAGCGCCATCATGCGGATGTTCTTCGGCAGCGAGGCGGCGATGCCCTCGGTGAACGAGGTGACCCAGTTCTTGCTGGCCGTGTACGTCGAACCGCGGCCGCTGAAGAACCCGGCGACCGAGCTGACGTTGATGATCGCGCCCTCGCCGCGGTCGATCATCCCCGGCAGCGCGGCGCGGGTCAGCCGCAGGACCGCGGTGACGTTGACGTCGAGCTGACGCTGGAGCGCGTCCGGCGGGATGGTCCAGAAATCGCCGTTCAGGCCGAAGCCCGCGTTGTTCACCAGGAGGTCCACCGGCGCTCCGGCCAGGCGGTCCTCGACCAGCGCGCGTCCGTCCACTTCGGACAGGTCGGCGGGAAGGACGACGACGTCGACGCCGTGCGCCTCGACCAGTTCCGCGGCGAAGCCCTCCAGCCGGTCGACGTCGCGGGCGACGAGCACGAGGTCGTACGCCTCGGCGGCGAGCCTGCGCGCGAACTGCGCGCCGATGCCGGCGGTGGCGCCGGTGATCAGGGCGGTTTGTGTCATGCCGGGAACCTACTCCTCGGTCGGGTGCCGGAGCGGGGCTCAAGGTGCAGGTGTGAGGGTCACCCACCGTGGGGATTTGACGTGCAATGGGGAAAGTCGGGAAGTATCGTCCCGCCCCATGGGGAAGCACAGCAGGCGCAAGCCGAGCTACCTGCCCAAAGTCGCGGCCGGCGCGGCGCCGCTGGCGTTGCTGCTCGCCGGTCCGGCCACCGCGCTCGCCGCTCAGACGGATCCGGCGATCCCGCTCCCTCTCGACCACCAGCGCGAAGGCACACTCGATCGCGGTGTCGGTTTCAGCAGCGAAGGCGACACATCCGTCCTCCGCGGCTTCCTGACCAGCACCGAGCGGAACGTCTACAGCAAGGACCTCGGCGACGCGAAGGTCGTCGCGGACGTCCGCCGCTCGGTGAGCGAGACCGTCGAGACCCGCGACGGCGTCACGGCCCGCCCGGACAAGGTCGGCGTGCTCGCCGCGGCGAAGACCGCCGAAGCCGCCATGCAGGGCCAGCGGGAAACGGTGAAGCTCGACCCCTACGGCAGTGTCGTGGCCGGGAACGAGACCAAACTCGACACGACCGGCGCACGGCTGACCGAAGCGGCGCTCGACCCGCGCACCGGCGTCCCCACCTTCGTCTCCGAGGACAGCCGCGGGCTCCGCGCGTCCGAGGGGACCTATCACGCCGTCCGCCCGTTGCCCGGCGTCGGCGTGATCAACGAGACCCAGCAGCACACCGGTGGCGAACTCGACCGGGCCCTGCGGCTCGACGGCGGTTTCACCGGTGTCCTCGGCGGCGCGCTGGAGGCGGGCCGGTCTTCCGGGCACGGCGTCGACGTCGGCGACTTCGCCGCCATCGGGGCGACGTCGGCGCAGCACGGCGTCGGCCGGTTCAAGGGTGTCCTGCCGGTGGACGTCGGTTCGGGCATCGGCTACGGCCAGGAGCACGCCTTCGGCGGCACGATCGGGCTGGTGACCACCGCGCAGGACGTGGACCTGGGACAGCCCGGCGCCGGACTCACCGGATCCGGCTCGAACAAGATCAGCGGCGATCTCGGCGTCGGCGAGGTGGCGTCCGTCCGCGGCGGCACTTCGACGTCCGTGCGCGGGGTGCTGCCGACGACCGATCCGGCGCGAGCCGGGCACCTGACGCAGTCCGGGACGCTCGACCTGACGCTGCTCGGTCAGCCGTCGCACACCGGTTTCACCGCCGGCGCGCTCCCGCTGGAACTCAAGCGGTCCTAACCCTGGGGCTCGATGTCCTCAGGGGCATCGGCCTGCCAGTGGCGGCCCGGGGTCGAGGCGTTGTCGTACTCCTCGTCGAACGGGTCCACGATGTCGGCGATCTCGCCGAGGTCGCGCAGCAGCCGTTCGAGCCGCGACGGCCCGGCGTTCGGGGCGACGCTCGCGAGCACCCACTCGCTCTCCAGCCACGCCACGCCGACGTCGCCGCCGAGCGAGTCGGCCGCGTCGACGAGTTCCTGCGTGATCACCTTGCGGGCGCCCTCGGAGTCGTCCGCGAAGGCGTAGCGCTGGCCGATCGGGCCGAGCATCTCGGGCATGTCCTGGCGCTGGAACGGCACGCTGGACAGCCACATCTCCAGCGGCGTCTCGTGCACGCGGTTGCAGCGCACGGCGACGACGACCGCCGGGATCTGCCCCTCGGACTCGATGTCGAAGATGAAGACGGGGCGCCGCCCGTCGGAGGTGAAGGTGGAGCCTGCCACGACGTTGACCGCCATCTGGGCGCCGAAGTACCCGATGGCGCCGTTGGACCACTGCTTCGGCAACCGTTCGTCCTCTTCGACGAACTGCCAGCCGCGCAGCTCGGCCCAGCGCATTCGCTCGCGATTGCGCGAGCCCTCCTTCGCCCGGTCGGCCGCGAGCAGCGCCAGCCCCGCCACCAAGGCGACGGCGGCGATGACGAACCAGATCCACGCCGGAATACCCACGCCGGTCAGGGTATCCCCTGCCCTCACCGGAGGTGATCGCCGTGCGCCGTGTCGCGCGCCCCTTTCGGTGCGGCACCCGGGAAAGACCACGAAAGACGCGGCGAAAGGTCGACAAATCGCCGTGTCGCCAACGCTAGGAACGGTCCGTTCCTGGCGAATTTCGCGAGGAACGGACCGTTCATGGCGTTCAGCGGGTGAACGACTCGCGTCACTCCACCCGGGTGACGGTCAGGGAATCCGACGCCTCCTGGCCCGGGATGTCGACCCGGACCGTGTCGCCGTCCCGGACCTCTCCGGCCAGCAGCTGTTTCGCCAGCTTGTCGCCGATCGAGGACTGCACCAGCCGCCGCAGCGGCCGCGCGCCGTAGATCGGGTCGAAGCCGTTCAGCGCGAGCCACTCGCGGGCCCCGTCGGTGACCTCCAGCGTCAGGCGGCGCCGCGACAGGCGCGAGGCGAGCCGCTCGATCTGGATGTCCACAATGGACGTCAGCTCGTCGGTGCCGAGCGCGTGGAAGACCACGATGTCGTCCAGCCGGTTCAGGAACTCCGGTTTGAACTGCCGCTGCACCACGGACATCACCGCGTCGTTGCGCTGGCGCTCGTCGAGCGCCGGGTCGGCGATGGCCTGCGAGCCGAGGTTAGACGTCAGCACCAGGATGGTGTTGCGGAAGTCCACCGTCCGGCCCTGGCCGTCGGTGAGCCGTCCGTCGTCGAGCACCTGCAGCAGCACGTCGAACACGTCCGGGTGCGCCTTCTCGACCTCGTCGAGCAGCACCACCGAGTACGGCCGCCTGCGCACCGACTCGGTCAGCTGACCGCCCTGGTCGTAGCCGACGTAACCCGGCGGCGCCCCGACCAGGCGCGCCACCGAATGCTTCTCGGCGTACTCGCTCATGTCGATCCGCAGCATCGCGCGCTCGTCGTCGAACAGGAACTCCGCCAGCGCCTTCGCCAGCTCGGTCTTGCCGACACCGGTCGGGCCGAGGAACAGGAACGAACCGGTCGGCCGGTCGGGGTCCGCGACGCCGGCCCGGGTGCGGCGCACCGCGTCCGAGACGACCTGCACGGCCTCCTTCTGCCCGATGACGCGCCTGCCGAGCTCGTCCTCCATCCGGAGCAGCTTGCCCGTCTCGCCCTCCAGCAGCCGTCCCGCCGGGATGCCGGTCCACGCGCTGACCACGTCGGCGACGTCGTCGGCGCTGACCTCCTCCTTGAGCATGACGTTCTGCTGGCTGACCTCGCTGGCGGCCGTCGCGGCCTCGAACTCCTTCTCCAGCGCGGGAATCCGGCCGTAGCGGAGTTCGGCGGCCTTGCCGAGGTCGCCGTCGCGTTCGGCGCGCTCGGACTCGCCGCGCAGCTGCTCCAGCTGCTCCTTGAGTTCACGGACGCGCTCGATCGAGCCCTTCTCGTTCTGCCAGCGCGCGGTCAGCGCCGTCAGCGTCTCCCGCTTCTCGGCCAGCTCCGCCCGCAGCGCGGCGAGGCGCTCCTTCGAGGCGGCGTCGTCCTCTTTGGACAGCGCCATCTCTTCGATCTCCATGCGCCGCACGGCGCGTTCGACCTCGTCGATCTCGACCGGCCGGGAGTCGATCTCCATGCGGAGCTTCGACGCGGCCTCGTCGACCAGGTCGATCGCCTTGTCCGGCAGGAACCGGGCGGTGATGTAGCGGTCGGACAGCGTCGCGGCGGCGACCAGCGCGGCGTCGGTGATGCGCACACCGTGGTGCACCTCGTACCGCTCCTTGAGCCCGCGCAGGATGCCGATCGTGTCCTCAGTGGACGGTTCGCCGACCAGCACCTGCTGGAAGCGCCGCTCCAGCGCGGCGTCCTTCTCGATGTGCTGGCGGTACTCGTCGAGCGTGGTCGCGCCGACCATCCGCAGCTCACCGCGGGCGAGCATCGGTTTGATCATGTTGCCCGCGTCCATCGCGCCCTCGCCGGTCGCGCCCGCGCCGACGATGGTGTGCAGCTCGTCGATGAAGGTGACGACCTCGCCCGCGGAGTCGGTGATCTCCTTGAGCACGGCCTTCAGCCGCTCTTCGAACTCGCCGCGGAACTTGGCGCCCGCGACCATCGAGCCGAGGTCGAGCGCCACGACGCGCTTGCCGCGCAGCGATTCCGGCACGTCACCGGCGATGATCCGCTGGGCGAGCCCCTCGACGATGGCCGTCTTGCCGACGCCGGGCTCGCCGATGAGGACCGGGTTGTTCTTGGTGCGGCGCGAGAGCACCTGCACCACGCGGCGGATCTCGGTGTCGCGGCCGATCACCGGGTCCAGCTCGCCGTTGCGGGCGCGCGCGGTCAGGTCGACGCCGTACTTCTCCAGCGCCTTGAACGTGCTTTCCGGGTCCGCGCTGGTGATCCGCGCGGAGCCGCGCACCTTGGCGAACGCCTCGCGCAGCGCGTCCGGGGTGGCGCCGTGCCGTTTGAGCAGGTCGGCCACCGGGCCGCCCTCGGTGGCGAGGCCGACGAGGAGGTGCTCCGTCGAGACGTACTCGTCGCCGAGTTCGGTCGCGAGCTTCTGCGCGTGCGTCAGCGCCTTGACCGCGTTCGTGTCGAACTGCGGGCTCGACACGGTGGCCCCGGTCGCCGACGGCAGCGCCGCGATCAGCGGCTCCAGCTCCTTGTGCACCTGCTCCGGATCGGCCCCGACCGCGGTCAGCAGCGGTGCGGTGAGCCCCTCACCCTGCGCCAGCAGGGCGCCGAGCAGGTGCGCGGCCGCCACGTGCGGATTGCCCGCCATCGTGGCCGCCTGCGCCGCCGACGAGATCGCCTGCTGGGTCTTCGTGGTCGGGTTGAAAGCGTCCATCCCTCACCTCGTACTAGGTCCTGCGAAGTTCTTGTCGACACGTACAACGTCAGAAAAGTTGAGTCTGTTCCGCTCAACCCTGAAAAGTTCAGCTTCCCGTCGGCGAGACGGCCTCCGCGGGCAGGCGGGGGCCCACCCGGCCGAGCCCGACGACGGCCGCGCAGGCGCACGCGGCCACGAGCACCCACGGGATCCACACTGCCACGGAGAACAGCGCCACGACGGCCGGAGCGATCACGGCGGCGAGTGTGAACGCGTATTGGAAGGCCGCCAGATAGCGGCCTCGCGCCTCCGGCGGAGCCGCCGCTTCGGCCAGCGCCCCGGACCGCGGACCGAACGCGAGATCGCCCGCGGCGAGCACGAGGGTCGCGCCGAGCAGGTAGACCGGCTGGAACACCTTCGGCACGAACACCACCACGAGGCACGCCAGGCACCACACCGCGAACAACGCCGAGCCCGCGCGCATCGCGGAGATCCGGGTCAGCTTCCGGGTGAGCCGCAGCCCGGCGACTCCACCCAGACTGGTGACGACGGTGAGCAGGGCGATGATCGCGCCGGGCAGCCACCGCGGCCCCTGCAAGGCGTTGAAGACGTACACCGGCATCCCGATGAGGAAGAAGTCCATCGTGAGCGCGAAGAGCCCGCTGAACACGATCAGCGCCAGGTACGGGCGGTTCCGCCAGACCCGCGCGGGTTTCGAAAGCCGCCTCGGACGTCGCGGGACCGGCGGCACCAGCGTCGAGAGGATGGCCGCGGCGACGACGAACGTGGCGACGTCGACCATCACGGCGACGTACAGGCCCTCGCGCCCGATCCACACCAGCAGCCCGGCCGCCGCGAGCCCGCCCAGCCCGAAGCCCGCGGAGCGGACCATCGCGGCTTCGGCGAACGGCCGGTCCTTCGGCCCTTCGCCCGCGACGTCGGCGATGAGCGAGAACTGCGAGCTGTAGAAGAGCTGCTGCCCGGACGCGAGCATGACGGACGCGCCGACGACGCCGGCGAAGTCGCTCGCGAGCAGGAAAGCGCCCACTCCGGCGGCTTGCAGGACGTGGGCGCAGATCATCACCGTCCGCGGGCCGATCAGATCGACGAGCCGTCCGGCGAACGCGGGGACGAGCAGGCCTGCCAGCGCACCGAGTGTGACCGCGGTGCCCGCCTGGGCGAGCGGGAGACCCACCACCCGGATGACGAAGACGAGACCCAGCGGGAGAAAGAGTCCCGAGCCGAAGTTGTCGATTCCCAACGCGACCAGCAACGCGACCCGGCTCCGCACGACTTCGACGCTACCGGCGCGACAGCGCTACGAAAGGTCCGTTCAGTCAAGACCGGCGGGTAGCAAGAAAACCCCTCAGACGGGGCAGGTGCGGCCGCCGAGGACCGCGCGGACGTCGGCGTTCATCTCCGCCAGGCGCGTGGTCAATTCGAGGACCTTTTCGTCGTCCCAATCGCCGAGCGCGCGCTCCATGAACTTCAGATAACCGGCGCGACGGCGGCCCAGTTCCTCACGGCCGCGCTCGGAGATGCTGATGATCGACGCGCGGCCGTCCTCGGGCGCGGGACGGCGGTCGACCATTCCCGCCGCGGACAGCTGGGAGATCTGACGGCTGACGACCGAGAGATCCACGAAGCGCCGTTTGGCGAGTTCCGAGGGGCGCGCCTCGCCGTGTTTCGCCAGATCGGAGAGCAGCATCGCGGCGGCCGGATGCAGGCCGGGATCGTCCTGCCAGGCCTGCATGATCCAGGCGTGCTGCAGCTGGGAGGCGGCCTTCAGCTCACGCATCAGTTCGACCCTGGCGTCGTCGGCGGAGCTCATCGGTGCCTCCCTGCTACTTGTACAGTACAACTTTATTCGGCGACACTTGCGTAAGACAACTATTTACCTCGTGAGATCGCCCACTGCCGGGCAGAGCCGAGTACACCCGTCCGGAGCAACGATGCGGGCAAAAGGGCCCTCGGCAGCTAGTCTCGCGAGCGAAGCCGGAACCAGCCGACCGGCCGACAGCCACTGACCGGAGAGGTGAATGGTCCGTGAATTCTTCTCCAGTGGTCCCTCGTTCGTGAACCTGGGAAACTCTCTTCCGGTATGCGCTCCCCGATCAGCGACTCCCAGCCCGTGACGGCCGACGCGGTCAGCCCGGTACCCCGGTCGTCGGCGCCACGCGAAGCCCCGCCCGCGGTCACCGCGATGGTGCGGCTCATCCGTGACACCTGGGCGAAGTCCGAACCCTTCATCCCGGAGATCTCGCAGTTCTTCTACGGGATGCTGTTCACCCTCGCGCCGGCCACCCGCGACTTCTTCCCCATCAACATGGAGGTCCAGCGCGGCAGGCTGGTGCGCGCCCTGGTCCACATCGTGCAGATGGTCGACCGGCCGGACGACCTCGTGCCGTTCCTGACCCAGCTCGGCCGCGACCACCGCAAGTTCGGCGTCATCCCGCGGCATTACGAGGCCGTCGGCACCGCGTTGCTCGCCTCGCTCAAGAACCACCTCGGACCCGAATGGACACCCGAGGTCGAACGGGCCTGGGCGGAGGCGTTCACCATCGTCGCCCGCGCGATGCAGGAGGCCGCCGCGGCCGACGTCAACCCGGCGTCGTGGTCGGCCACCGTGCTCGAACACCGGCGGCTCACCTGGGATCTCGCCCTGGTCCGCGTCCAGCCCGAATTCCCGGTGCCGTATCAGCCCGGTCAGTACATGAGCGTCGAAGTCCCGCAGCGGCCCAGGCTCTGGCGCTATCTGTCCCCGGCGAACGCGCCGCGCGAGGACGGCGGCATCGAGTTCCACGTGCGCGCCGTCGACGGCGGCTGGGTTTCCCGCGCCATCGTCAGCCACACGCAACCGGGCGACGTCTGGCGGCTGGGACCGCCGCTCGGCAGGCTCGCCGTGGATCGCGCCGACGGCCGCGACGTGCTGATGATCGCGGGCGGCACCGGCGTCGCGCCACTGCGCGCCATTCTGGACGACCTCGCGCAATGGGGCGAGAACCCGAAGGTCCAGCTGTTCTACGGCGGACCGTCGCGTGAGGACCTTTACGACCTCGACGAGTTGCGCGCCCTCGCGGCCACGAACCCGTGGCTCACCGTCACACCCGTGGTCGAGCACGGTGAGGAAGCACCCGGCTGCGTTCAGGGCACGCTCGCGGAAGCCGTTACACAGCAAGGATCCTGGCCGGGCCACCGGATCCTCGTCGCCGGTTCGCCCGCGATGATCCGGGCGACGGTGTCCCGGATGCTGGTCGCCGGCAGCGCGCTCGACCAGATCGCGTACGACCCGTTCACCATCGACTAGGTCGCTCGCCACCCGAATTCGATTCCGCAATGGTGATCAGCCGGCGGCCGCACACCGTTACGCGACACCGTAATCACGGAGAAAACGCCACCCGATCGGGGGATCACACTTTCTCCGAACGCTGACGAAAACCACTGGTGAACAAGGGAAAAACCGTCCTGCGTGATCACCTTCACTGAGGGACAGGCGGTGCTGACGGGGCGTATATCGTTTGCTCCGTTCGAGCGGGAAACAACCATTCGTGGATCCTTTTGCGACTTTCGGGCCTACAGTCGAGACCCCTCGGGGAAAACAAGCACCACGACGTCGGGTCTGGAGAATATGCCCGATCCACCTGGAGAAAATCATTCACCCATGACTGCCGAAACCGTGAAGTACGAGCATCCGCCCCGTTCGTCCAGATCTTCACCGATTCCCGTTCCACCCTTGATCGAAACGCCGACGGTGGACAAGACCGTCCAGATGGCGAAGCTCGTACGCACGAGTTTCGCCGCTGTCGAAACGAAGGCCGAAGAGCTGTCCCAGTACTTCTACGGGGCGCTTTTCTCCGTTTCGCCGGACACCAGGACGTTGTTCCCGATCAACATGGCCACGCAACGAAATCGTTTACTGAGGGCGCTCGTCTACGTCGTGCAGATGGTGGACCGGCCCGAAGAACTCACCACCTTCCTGAGCCAGCTCGGCCGGGATCACCGGAAGTTCGACGTCCTCAGCAGGCATTACGACGCGGTCGGCGTCGCGCTGATCGCCACGTTGAAAAGGTTCCTGAAAGAAGACTGGACACCCGAAGTGGAGGACGCCTGGGTCACCGCCTACGGCGTCATTTCCAAGACCATGCGCGAAGCCGCGAACAAGGAGATCGGGCCCGCGTGGTGGAAGGCGCCCGTCGTCGAGCACCGGCTGGTGTCGCCCGACGTCGCGATCGTCAAGGTGCGCACCGACCAGCCGCTCCCGTACCGGGCCGGCGGCTACGTCAGCGTCGAAGTCCCGCAGCGGCCCCGGATGTGGCGGTACCTCTCGCCCGCGACCGCGCCGCACGACAACGGCCTGCTGGAGTTCCACGTGCACGCCGTGCGCGGCGGCTGGGTCTCGCGCACGATCGTCCACCACACCCGGTTCGGCGACGTCTGGCGCCTCGGCCCGTCACTCGGCGCGCTTTCGGTGCACCACACCGAAAGCCGTCCGCTGCTGATGATCGGCGGCGGCACCGGGATCGCGCCGATGCTGGCCATGCTCGACGACATGTCACGCTGGAGGAACAACCCGCCGGTCCACCTGTTCTTCGGCGGGCATCGCCCGGACGATCTCTACGCGCTCGACCACCTGCGCGGGCTGACCGTCACCTGTCCTTGGCTCACGGTGACCCCGGTGACCGAGGAAGGCACCATCGCCGGCGGCGACCGCGGCACGCTGGCCACCGCCGTCACGCAGCGCGGCGCTTGGAAGGAGCGCGACGTGTTCGTCGCCGGTTCGCCGTCGATGATCCGCGCGACCATCGCGAAACTCCTCGCCGCCGGAACGGATCTGGCCAGGATCAAATACGACCCCTTCACCCTGGACTGACCCCATGCTTCGTTCGTATTAGGCCGATCGGCTGTTCTACCTGGGCTCGACGCAGCAGTAGGTCTGCGAATCATTGACCGCGGTCACCGGCGGATTTATGGTCTAGACCACATTGCTCCCCTCAACGGGAACACCGTCGTTCCATCCCCCCAGGAGCCGGCATGACCGTCAAACGCAAGCTCGTGGCAGCCGCCGCCGGTGCGATCCTCGCCCCGATCGCCGTCGTGGCCATCCCCCAGGTGGCCAGCGCCCACGGCTACGTGCTGTCCCCGCCCAGCCGTCAGGCCAACTGCGCCCAAGGCAAGGTTTCCGGCTGCGGTGCCATCGTCTACGAACCGCAGAGCGTCGAAGGCCCCAAGGGGCTCCGCAGCTGCAACGGCGGTCTCCCGGGATTCGCCGAGCTCAACGACGAGTCGAAGTCCTGGCCCGCCGCCTCGGTCGGCAACAGCGTGACCTTCAACTGGAAGTTCACCGCCTACCACCGGACCACGAACTACGAGTACTACATCGGCGGCACCAAGATCGCCGACATCAGCGGGAACAACTCCGCGCCGAAGGACCCGACGTCCCACACGGTCAGCCTGAACGGCTTCAGCGGACGGCAGAAGGTCCTCGCCATCTGGAACATCGCGGACACGCCGATGGCCTTCTACAGCTGCATCGACCTGCAGATCGGCGGCGGCGCCCCGCCCACCAGCAACCCGCCGACCACCAGCAACCCGCCCTCGACGTCGAACCCGCCGAGCAGCACCACCAACCCGCCGGCAGGCGGAACGTGGGCGGCCGGGACGGCCTACGCGGTCGGCAGCACGGTGACCTACGACGGTGTGACCTACCGCTGCCAGCTGGCGCATACGGCGATCCAGGGTTGGGAACCGCCCAACACCCCCGCTCTCTGGACGCGGCAGTGAAACTGGCCCTCGTTCTCGTCGCCGGTCTCGTGGCCCTCGCGGGCTGCGGGGCCGGTGATGGCTCACCTCCCAACGCCGGCGCGCCGATCTCCCCGGTCCCCCAATCGGCCGCGCCGGCGTCCGCCGAGTACAACGACGCCGACGTGATGTTCCTGCAGATGATGCTCGCCCACAACGACCAGGGCGTGGAGATCGCCAAGCTGGTGAAGACCAAGCAGGGACAGAAACAGGAGCTCAAGGATCTCGCGGCGGCCATCGAGGCGACGCAGCAGACCGAGAACACCGACATGCGGAACTGGCTGAAGAACTGGGGCAAGCCCGAGCAGGGCTCCATGGACCCGAACGCGCACCACCATCACGGTGGCGACGGGCTCACGGACAAGGGCCTGCTCGACGCACTGTCCAAAAAGGATGGTCCGGATTTCACCCTCGACTTCGCCGACATCTTCGTCGCGCACCAGCACAACGGGGTCGCGCTGGCAAGGACCGAGCTGAAGGACGGCAAGAACGCCGGGGCGAAGGCACTGGCACAGCGGATCATGGACTCGCGTACCGGCGAGGTCCAGCAGATCCGGGCGCTGGTCCCCGGCCAGTAGCGGCACGAGATGTCATGAGGGGTCCCCATGAGACGAAATCTGTCTCATGGGGACCCCTCATGGCATTCGCGAGGTTCAGCGGTGCTTGGGTCCCTTGGGCTTCCAGACGACCAGGGCGGTCTGCTGCCGCAGGGGAACGAGATCCTTGCGGTAGGAGGCGTGGACGGCCGCGGCCGTCTGTTCGGCGGCGACGTACGCCGCCGTGAGCTCCTCGGTCAGTTCGGCGATCCGGGCGCGGAGCGCGTCGACCTGGTTCTCCAGCTCGATGATCCGCTTGATGCCCGCGAGGTTGACACCGTCCTCTTGGGACAGTCGCTGCACCTCTCGGAGCAGCGCGATGTCCCGCATGGAGTACCGGCGGCCACCCCCGGAAGTCCGGCCCGGCGACACGAGACCCTGGCGGTCGTAGGACCGCAGGGTCTGCGCGTGCAGGCCGGACAGCTGTGCCGCCACCGAGATGACGAACACCGGGGTGTCCTCGTCCGCACCGTGCGGCAGCCCGCCGAACATCGTGCTCACCTGCCTTCGAGAAGTTCGGTGATCTCCGGTCGCGGATCGTGGCCGGACATGGCCTCCGCGTACGCCACCAGCGCTTCACGGGCCTTGTCGTCCATTGTGGACGGAATGGACGCCTGCAGGGTGACCAGCAGGTCGCCCTGCGAGCCGTCCCGCTTCGCGATTCCCTTGCCGCGCACACGAAGCACGCGACCGCTCGCCGTACCCTGCGGCACCTTCAGCGAGACCTTGCCCTCCAGCGTCGGCACGGTGATCGTGCCGCCGAGGGCCAGTTCCGCGAAGGACACCGGCACGGTGATCGTCAGGTCGAGGTCCTGGCGCCCGAACACCTTGTGCGGCGCGACGTGCACGCGGACGTACAGATCGCCCGGCTGCGCGCCGCCCCGGCCCGGTTCGCCCTGGCCCGCCAGCCGGATCCGCTGGTCGTCGGCGACGCCCGGCGGGATCCGCACGGTCAGCGTGCGGGTGCGGGTGCTGACGCCCTCGCCCGCGCATTCCGGGCAGGGGTCGTCGATGATCGTGCCGCGGCCGCGGCAATCACGGCACGGCTCGGAGAACGCGAACGCGCCCTGGCTCCGGCTGACCAGCCCGCTGCCCTGACAGGTCGAACACGTCCTCGGGGAGGTCCCCGGCTTCGCGCCGTTCCCGCCGCAGGTGGAGCAGGTCGCCGGGCTCGACAGCCTCAGCGGCAGGGTCGCGCCCTTGACCGCCTCGGTGAAGTCGATCCGGACGTCGGTCTCCACGTCCGCGCCGCGCTGCGGCCGGTTCGCCGTGGCACCGGCCGCGGCGCCGCGGCGGCCGAACAGACCGCCGAGGATGTCGCCGAGACCGCCGAAGCCGCCCTGTTGCTGGCCCGCCTGGCCGAAGATGTCGCCGACGTCGAAGCCGCCGCTCCCGCCACCGCCGCCCGGGAAGCCGAAGCCGCCGGGACCACCGGAGCCGAAGAGGCGGCGAGCCTCGTCGTACTCCTTGCGCTTGGACGCGTCGGAGAGAACGCCGTACGCCTCGGAAACCGCCTTGAACTTCTTCTCCGCCTCCGCGTTGCCCGCGTTGGCGTCGGGGTGGTTCTCCTTGGCCAGCTTCCGGTAGGCCTTCTTGATCTCGTCCGCGGTGGCGTCGGAGGAGACGCCCAGTTCACGGTAGAAATCCTTACCGATCCATTCCCGTGCGCTCACCGAACGTCTCCTCCTTTCACGCCGTATCGCCGATCAGCGGTTGTTCTCATCGAAAAGTTCGCCCTCGAGCGGCAACTCGCCACCCACGGGCGGGTCCACCGGGGCGTCCTGCGCCACCGGCGCCGCGCCCGGCTCGTGGTCGGTGACCCCGACCAGCGCCGCGCGCAGCACGCGCTCGCCGAAGCGGTAACCGCGGCGCATGACCGTGGTGACCGTCGGGCCCGCGACGTCCGGCGAAGTGCTGTGCTGGACGGCTTCGTGGACGCTCGGGTCGAAGGCTTCGCCCTCGGTGCCGAACGGTTCGAGCCCCGATCGCTGCAGGCTCCCGACCAGCTTCTCGCCGACCGACTTGAAGGCGCCCGTCAGATCGCCATGCTGCTCCGCGCGCTCGAGGTCGTCGAGCAGCGGGAGCAGGTCGTTGACGACCGACGCCTTGGCGCCGGCGACGACCTGTTCGCGGTCGCGGTCCACGCGCTTGCGGTAGTTGGCGTACTCCGCCTGGAGACGCTGGAGGTCGGCGGTGCGTTCCGCCAGCTCCTTCTCCAGATCGGTGGACACCGTCACCGATTCGTCCATGATGGAGTCCCCGAGGCCGGGGCCCGCGTGAGTCACGGGCCCTGGCTCGGCGGCTTCCACCGGCGCCACCGGTTCGTCGGCGGGCGCGGCGTGCTTCGGACCGTCCTGGGGTTCGGCGGCCGGGGCGGCCGGGCGGACTTCACCGGTCAGCGGATCGATCCGCCTGCGGTCCCGCACGACCACCGGTTCCTCCGGGCCCCGGCCCTCGGTTTCGTCGTAGCGTCCGGTCACTTCTTGTCCTTCTCGTCCTCTTCGACGATCTCGGCGTCGACGACGTCGTCCGCCTTGGCCTGCGAACCGGTGCCCGCGCCGGCGGAACCGGTCGCGCCTTCACCGGCGGCACCTTCGGCGCCCGGGGTGGCGTTGGCGTAGAGCGCGGTGCCCAGTTCCTGCGAAGCGGTGTTCAGCTTCTCGATGGACTCGCGGATCTTCGCCGAGTCGGTGCCCTTGAGCGACTCGTTGGCCTCGTCGATCGCGGACTTCACCTTGCCCTTGAGCTCGTCGGGCAGCTTGTCCTCGTTGTCCTTGACGAACTTCTCGGTCTGGTAGACGAGCGTCTCCGCCTGGTTGCGGGTCTCCGCCTCCTCGCGGCGCTGCTTGTCCTCCTCGGCGTGCGCCTCGGCGTCCTTGACCATGCGCTCGATGTCGTCCTTCGGCAGCGCGGAGCCACCGGTGATCGTCATCGACTGCTCCTTGTTCGTGCCGAGGTCCTTCGCGAGGACGTGCACGATGCCGTTGGCGTCGATGTCGAAGGTGACCTCGATCTGCGGCACGCCACGCGGCGCGGGCGGGAGACCGGTCAGCTCGAACATGCCGAGCTTCTTGTTGTGCGCGGCGATCTCGCGCTCACCCTGGAACACCTGGATCTGCACCGACGGCTGGTTGTCGTCCGCGGTGGAGAAGATCTCCGAACGCTTGGTCGGGATCGTGGTGTTGCGCTCGATGAGCTTGGTGAACACGCCGCCCTTGGTCTCGATGCCCAGCGAAAGCGGGGTCACGTCGAGCAGCAGGACGTCCTTGACCTCGCCCTTGAGCACACCGGCCTGCAGCGCGGCGCCGACGGCGACGACCTCGTCCGGGTTCACGCCCTTGTTCGGCTCGCGGCCGCCGGTCAGCTCCTTGACCAGGTCCGACACGGCCGGCATGCGGGTGGAACCACCCACGAGCACGACGTGGTCGATGTCGCCGACGGCGACACCCGCGTCACGGATGACGTTGTTGAACGGCTTGCGGGTGCGCTCCAGCAGATCCGAGGTGATCTTCTGGAACTCGGCGCGGGAGAGCTGCTCGTCGAGGAACAGCGGGTTCTTGTCCGAGTCCACGGTGATGTACGGCAGGTTGATGCTGGCCGAGTTGGAGCTGGAGAGCTCGATCTTCGCCTTCTCGGCGGCCTCACGGATGCGCTGGAGCGCCATCTTGTCCTTGGTGAGGTCGATGCCGCTGGACGACTTGAACTTGTCGACCAGCCAGGTGACGATCCGCTCGTCCCAGTCGTCACCGCCGAGGTGGTTGTCACCGGAGGTCGCGCGGACCTCGACGACGCCTTCACCGATCTCCAGCAGCGAGACGTCGAACGTACCGCCACCGAGGTCGAAGACCAGGATGGTCTGTTCCTTCTCGCCCTTGTCGAGGCCGTACGCCAGCGCCGCCGCGGTGGGCTCGTTGACGATGCGGAGCACGTTCAGGCCGGCGATCTGCCCGGCCTCCTTGGTGGCCTGCCGCTGCGCGTCCTCGAAGTAGGCGGGGACGGTGATGACCGCGTCGGTGATGGTCTCGCCCAGGTACGCCTCGGCGTCGCGCTTGAGCTTCATCAGCACGCGGGCGCTGATCTCCTGCGAGGTGTAGGCCTTGCCGTCGATCTCGGTCTTCCAGTCGGTACCGATGTGCCGCTTGACCGACCGGATGGTCCGGTCGACGTTCGTCACGGCCTGGTTCTTCGCCGGCTGACCGGTCAGCACTTCGCCGTTCTTGGCGAAGGCGACGATCGACGGGGTGGTGCGTGAACCTTCCGAGTTGGCGATGACCGTCGGCTCGCCGCCCTCAAGGACAGCGACGACCGAGTTGGTCGTGCCGAGGTCGATGCCGACCGCTCGCGCCATGGTGTGATCCTCCTGCTAGTTCGTGACCTGCACGTTCACTCCCACCTTGAGTGGGTGCAACGCAAGTTCTATCGGGATGATGCGGTCTCCGTCAAGCCGGACTTGAGCCGACTGCACTCAACCTTGTACCCGGCTCAACGTGCGACCCGGGCGTCTTGTTCCCGGGCTACCGGCAGACCGTGCCCGGAGCGGGTGTGAGCCCGCTCACCAGGTACTTCACCTCTTCGGTGCGCACGCAGGCCGAGTTGAGCAGCCCGGTGTGCCCGTACCCGGCGTCGACCAGCAACGTCGAGTTCTCGATGTTCCGCGCGAGCCCCTTCGCCCACACCAGCGGCGTCGCCGGATCGTGTTCGCCGCCGACCACGAGGATCGGCGCCGCGCCCTTCACCTTCTGCGGTCGAGGGAGGTACGACGGCGGCACGGGCCAGCCCGCGCAGCCGCTCGCCATGTCCCAGAACTCCGAATACCGCCAGCTGTGCGGCGCGAGGGTCTTCACCAGGCCCTGCATCACCCGCATGTCGGCGTAGGAGGTGAACGGCGAGCCGAAGTCGTGGCAGCCGATCGAGCGATACGCGCCGTAGGACGGGTCCAGCTGCGAGTACGGCAGCAGCCCGTCCGCGTTCCCCGCCGTCGCGTCGGCGATCCCCTTCGCGATCTCCGGCCAGAACAGGGGAAGGATGAGCGAGCCGTAGAGCCCGGACGCCATCTCCTCGGCGGTCACGTTCCGGCCGAGCTGTTTCGACGGAACGCCGCCGGGCTTGGCCATCAGCGCGTCGTAGGTGGCGAGGACGTCCTTGCCGCGAAGCACGCAGTCCGCCGACGTCGTGCACCATTTCGCGAAATCCTTGAGCGCGCTTTCGGTCGCGATGGCCTCGTCGAGCACGGCCTGCCGTGTCGGCCGCGAATGGTCGACGGCGCCGTCGAGCACCATCACCCGGACGCGCTTCGGGTACTTCTCCGCGTACACGGCGCCGAGTTCGGAACCGTAGGAGACGCCGAGCCAGTTGACCTTCTGCTCGCCCAACGCGACCCGGATCGCTTCGACGTCGTCCGCGGCGTGCCAAGTGTCCACAGAGGACAACTCCGGTCCGGTCCTCTTGAGACATTCCGCGCCCGAGGAACGGTTGTGCGCGATGAGCTTGTCGTAGTCCGCGCGGCTCTTCGGGAACCGGCTGATCGCGGGATCGTGCAGCTCCGGCCCGCAGGTGATCGCGGGCCTGCTGTCGCCGACGCCGCGCGGGTCGAACCCGATGACGTCGAAACGCTGCCGCACTTCGGCCATTTCCGGTTTGTCCAGCGCGAATCCGCGGCCGCCGTACTTGAGCACGGTGACCCCGGCGCCGCCGGGCCCGCCCGGATTCGTCAGCAGTGAGCCGACACGGCGCGCGGGATCGGTCGCGGGCAGTTTCGCGAGCGCGATCGACACGGTCCCGCTCACCTGGAGGTTCGCGCATTCCAGCGTCGGCGCGTACTCGGTCGCGCAGGGTTTCCAGTCGAGCCGGGGCGCGGCGGAGGCGGGCAGCGCGGAAAGCGGCAGGAGGGCCAGCGCGGTGACGATCGCGAGAGCCTTCATGCGGGCTTCACCGTGACCGAGCCGGTGCCGGAGCTGAGGTCCAGGACGTTCGCCGACGCCTGGTCCTGGCGCACCCCGGCGGTCTCGACCGAGCCGACCTCCGACTTCGCGCGGACCTGATACGCGCCGTCCGGCACGGAGACGACGACCTTGCCGACGTTGGCTTTCGCGGTCACGGCGCCGGGTTTCGCGAGACCGACCTCGATGTCGCCGGTGCCGGTGGTCAGCCGCACCGGGCCCGACGAGGTCTCGACCTTCAGATCCCCGACGTCGCCGTGCAGATCGACCGAGGCCACGCGGGTGAGGGAGATCTTGCCGGTGCCGATGCCGCCGGTGATCGCGAGCTCGCGCGGGACCACGACCTCGTAGTCCACGCCGCACTGGCTGCATCCGCCGAGGACCAGCGTGCCGTTCTCGACGCTGTGCGTCTTGCCGGGATTCTTCCCGGTGTAAGTCACTTCGCGGCGCAGCGAGACCGGCGCGCCGTCCTCGACGCGGAGCGTGAGCCCGCCAACCGGGACGTCCACCCGGATCGCGGTGATCTGCTCGGTGACGGGCGTGCCGTCGCTCAGCGTCTCGCGGCTTTCGGCCGTGCAGCCGACGATGCCGAAGGCCGTCAGCGCGCCCAGAGCGACCGCGCCCAGGACGCGCTTCTCCTTGTTCCCCATGAGAAAGATTTCCCCCGATAAGTCCGTCAGGCCGCTTTGACCTTGACGCTTCCGCTGTCGGTGTTGAGATCGAGCTTGTGCTGGGCCGAACCGGACTGGTTGACGCCGATGTCGCGGTGGCCGCTGTCGGTGGTGCCGGTGACGTCGTAGTCGCCGGCGGGAACGGTGACCTCGATCGAGCCGCTGTCGCTCTTGGCCGTGACGTTCGCGGCCTTGACCAGTTCGAGGTCGATGCGGCCGCTGTCGGCGCGCGCCTCGACGTTCCCGCCGAGCCGCTCGCCCGTGATCGCGCCGGAACCCGCGTGGACGTCGACGTCCTGCCCGATGTTCTTCAGCTCGACGCGGCCGGAGTCGGCCTTGACCTTCACCGTGCCCGGCACGTCGTTCACGTCGACCCGGCCGGAGTCGACCGTGATGTCCACAGTGGGCACCCCCGCGATCTCCACCGCGCCGGAGTCGACCTTGCCCGAGACCGGGATCCCCGCCGGGACGGTCACGTCGTAGGCGACCTCGCAGCCGGCCCCGCAGCCGGCGAGGACCAGGGTGTCGCCCTCCACGCGGTACGCGTCGCCCGGCTTGTTCCAGCGGTACTCGAACTTCTGCTGGACCTTCGCCGGGCCGCTGCCCGTGCGGATCTTGACGGCGCCGTCTTCGTTGTCGACGCGAACGTTCTTGATCTGCTGGGTGAGCTCGGCGGTCGCCTCCGCGTCGGACGGCCACCACCAGCCGAGACCGGTGAGCACACCGACGCCGATCAACGCGATGCCTCCGAGTGCGAGGAGTGGGCGCGCCATGGTCTTGAGTCCCTCCAGAGCAGGTTTCGTGTAGCTCGACGCTAAGGGCAGCGCGGCGGGTTGGACATAGGGGTAACCCCCGGATTCGTCCCTGAACCCGCACCGGGGTCCTCGGGGTCATAACCTGGCTCCGTCATCTGTTCCACGATCAGGAGGACGCATGCCGCAGGCACCCGATCCGTACGACTTCCTGCCCGATCTGCCTGCCTTCAGCTTGAGCAGCATCGACATCGAAGAAGGCGGCTTCCTGCCGACACCCCAGCTTTCCGGGATCTTCGGCGCGGGCGGCGAAGATCGCTCGCCGCAGCTGTCCTGGGAGGGCTTCCCCGAGGGCACCAAGAGCTTCGCCGTGACCTGCTACGACCCCGACGCCCCGACGGCGAGCGGGTTCTGGCACTGGGCGGTGTTCGACATCCCCGTTTCGGTGACCGCGCTGGCCGCCAACGCGGGCGACGAAGCGGGCTCCGGTCTGCCGAAGGGCGCTGTGACCCTGAAGGGTGACGGTGGCGTGAAGCAGTTCCTCGGTGCCGCCCCGCCGCCCGGACACGGGCCGCACCGGTACATCTTCGCGGTGCACGCCGTGGACGTCGAAAAGCTGGACGTCGGCGAGGACGCTACGCCCGCGCTGCTGGGCTTCAACCTCTTCAGCCACGCCATCGGCCGGGCGACGCTGACGGCCCTGCACGAGAACAAGGGCTGAGGGTTCTTTCCGCGCGCGTGCCGTGAATGCCTCCTTTCCTACTCTCAAGGTAGGGAAGGAGGCCTTCACGGACTTGACCGACACCGGCGAGCCGGAGATCCTCAGCCGGCGCAGGGGCGTCGTGAGTGATCCGGGCCGTCGTTGAGGGATAGGCATAGGCGTCTTGTTGTCTGGGTCGCCCCGCGTGCAGGTCTCCGGTGTCGCGAAAGCCACTTTGGGGACGTCTGATGTCCCGAAAGTGGCTTTCGCGGCACGTTGAACCCTCAGCACGCCAGGAGACGCAGGCCGGGGCGGCCTGATGAGGGCAACGTTGCGAAAGCCAGCACACCGGCGAGCGAACATGACACCCCTACCGACACCGGCGAGCCGGATCACTCACGACATCCGGCGGCCGGAAGCCCCTCAGCCGGAGCACAGACGGGCGCTCAAGCCTGCCCGTTCGCCCGACTCCGCTCCATGTACTGCCCCTCGGGCGGGTCCCCGAAGCCGAACTGCCGGTACAGCCCGTGCGCGTCCGCGGTGTGCAGCATCCACCGGAACTCCGCGCCCGGCCCGTTGTCGATCATCTCCCGCACCAGTTCCTTGCCGAGCCCCGCGCCGCGCGCGTCGTCGACGACGAAGACGTCCGCGAGGTACGCGCTGCCGATGGTGTCGGAAAACGCCCGCGCGAAGCCGACCAGACGTCCGCTCGAAGTCTCATACGCGCCCACGACGCGCCAAGCGTTCCTGAAGACCTTCTCGACCAGTTCGCGGTCTCGCCACTTGCCCCAGTAGACGTCGGTGGACAGGCACTTCCACACCACGTCGAGGTCCACCCGTGCCGGGTCGTCATCCACTTCGTATGCGCCGACAGTCCTCATGATCCGAACGCTACCCAGCAGGTCAACGAGGTTTCAGCAGGTAGTCCACCACGGGCCGCAGCTCGTCGGCGGACGGCGGTTCGTCGTCGATGAGGCCTTGGATCAGGAGTCCGTCGATCCCGGCGAGGAACACCCGGAACGCGACCTCGTCGTCGTGCCGGACCATCGAGGTCAGCACGTCCAGCCAGCGCCGCGCGGCGGGCCGCAGCTCGGGTTTGCGCGCGGCCAGCAGGTACAGCTCGTACTCCGCCATCGTCCGCCCGCGCCGCGGGCCCAGCGCCTCCGCGAGCAGCCCGGCGACCTCTTCCGCGCCGCGGCTGCCGCGCGACCGGGCGCGGTCGATCATCCAGTACACCTCGGTCGCCATGTCCCGCGCGCACGAGATGAGGGTCGCGATCAGCAGGTCGTCGAGGCTGGAGAAGTGATAGGTCGTCGACGCCGTCGGCACGCCCGCCTCGGTGGCGACCGTCCGATGGGTGACACCGGCGACGCCGTCCCGCTCGATCACCCGCAGCGCGGCCGCGATGATCTCCTCGCGCCGCTTCTCACCCCTGGCCTTCCGGCCGTCGACCTGGATCTTCACTTAGTGCGCGCTCCCTGCCTCGATCAGCACGACCCCGCCGACGACCAGGACCAGCCCGGCGATCACGGGGAGGTTGACCGGCTCTTTGAAGAACACCATGCCGACGGCCGCCACCAGCGCGACGCCGGCCGCGGCCCAGATCGCGTAGGCGACGCTCACCGGCAGGCCCGCCTTCAGAACGTACGCGAGCGCGACGAACGCGAAGGCGTATCCGACCACGACGACGATCGACGGTCCCACCTTGGAGAACCCCTCGGAAAGTTTCAACGAGACCGTGGCGGTCACCTCGGCGGCGATGGCAAAAGCGAGGAGAAGGTACGCACCCATGGCACAAAAACTACCTGGACGATCGTCTTAAAACAAAGAGAGGCGTACACCACATCGGTGGGACTTGGGCGCGGTCAGTGGGTTACCCATCAGTAAGAAGCATTAGTCTGCCCGAACCACCACACGCTTCACTCGGACGAAAGGCACCCGACGATGGGCGCTGTACAGCTGACGCTCGGCGGGATCGCGGTCCTGCTCGGCGTCGTCGCCTGGGGAATGTTCTTCGCGACCATCGCCCGCTTCGTGCGGGTGATCCGCCTCGGTCAGCCGGACTCGACCCGCAACGGCCCGTTCGTGCCGCGCATGAAGACCCTGATCAAGGAATTCGCCGCGCACACCCGGATGAACAAGGTCAAGAGCGTCGGCCCGGCGCACTGGCTGGTCATGTGGGGCTTCCTGCTCGGGTCGCTCGCCCTGTTCGAGGCGTACGGAGAGGTCTTCGTCCCGACGTGGGGCTGGCCGATCCTCGACGACTGGTCGCTGTTCCAGCTGCTCATGGAGCTGCTCGGGGTCGGCACCATCGTCGGCATCCTGATCCTGATGGGGATCCGCCAGAAGAACCACCCGCGCCGCGCGGACCGGCAGTCCCGCTTCCAGGGCTCCAACTTCAAGTGGGCGTACTTCATCGAGGCCGTCGTGCTCATCGAGGGCATCGGCATCATCGGCGTCCGCGCCGCGAAGTCCGCGCTGGGCGTCCACGACACCCCGGTCTGGGCCGCGTTCGTCTCGCATCCGCTCGGCCTGCTGCTGCCGTCCAGCCCGAACCTGGTCACGGTGTTCGCCTTCGTCAAGCTGATGAGCGCCACGATCTGGCTGATCGTCGTCGCGCGCACGATGACCATGGGCATCGCCTGGCACCGGTTCAGCGCCTTCTTCAACATCTACTTCAAGCGCGAGGCCGACGGCGGCGTCGCGCTGGGCGCGCTCAAGCCGATGATGAGCAACGGCAAGGTGCTCGACCTCGAAGAGGCGGACCCGGACGAGGACACCTTCGGCGTCGGCAAGGTCGAAGACTTCAGCTGGAAGGGCTGGCTGGACTTCTCCACCTGCACCGAATGCGGCCGCTGCCAGTCGCAGTGCCCCGCGTGGAACACCGGCAAGCCGCTTTCGCCGAAGCTGCTCATCACGCAGCTTCGCGACCACGCCTACGCGAAGGCGCCGTACCTGCTCGCGGGCGGCAAGCGCGACATGGCGGGCGACGAAGTCGGCTTGTCCGGCGACAACATGTACGCGGGTATCGACGTCCTCGCGATCGCGGAGTCGCAGAAGGCGCTCGTCGGCGACGACGGCGGCATCATCGACCCCGACGTGCTGTGGTCCTGCACCTCCTGCGGCGCCTGCGTCGAGCAGTGCCCGGTGGACATCGAGCACGTCGACCACATCGTCGACATGCGCCGCTACCAGGTGATGATCGAGTCCGCGTTCCCCAGCGAGCTCAACGGGATGTTCAAGAACCTGGAGAACAAGGGCAACCCGTGGGGCCAGAACGCCAAGGACCGGCTCGCCTGGACCGAGGACCTGGACTTCGAGGTGCCGGTGTTCGACGGCGACCTCGGCGACACCGAGTACCTCTTCTGGGTCGGCTGCGCCGGCGCGTTCGAGGACCGCGCGAAGAAGACCACGCGCGCCGTCGCGGAACTGCTGCACATCGCGGGCGTGAAGTACACCGTGCTCGGCTCGGAGGAGTCCTGCACCGGTGACCCGGCCCGCCGCGCGGGCAACGAGTTCCTGTTCCAGATGCTGGCGCAGCAGAACGTCGAGATCCTGAACTCGGTGTTCGAGGGCCGCGAACGCAAGGCGCGCAAGGTGGTCGTCACCTGTGCCCACTGCTTCAACACCCTCGCGAACGAGTACCCGGAACTGGGCGGCCAGTTCGACGTCGTGCACCACACGCAGCTGCTCAACCGCCTGGTGCGGGAGAAGCACCTGACCCCGGTGGCCCCGGTCGCCGAGGACGTCACCTACCACGACCCGTGCTACCTGGGCCGCCACAACAAGGTCTACGACGCTCCGCGTGAGCTCGTCGGCGCGACCGGCGCGACGTTGCGGGAGATGCCGCGGCACGGCGACCGCTCGATGTGCTGTGGCGCCGGCGGCGCGCGGATGTGGATGGAAGAGAAGATCGGCAAGCGGATCAACGTCGAGCGCGTGGACGAGGCGCTCGGCACCGCGCCGTCGAAGATCGCGACCGGCTGCCCGTTCTGCAAGGTGATGCTCAACGACGGCCTCACCGCGCGCCAGAGCGACGGGCAGGCGAGCGAGAAGGTCGAGATCGTCGACGTCGCGCAGCTGCTGCTGAACGCCGTCAAGCGCAAGCCGGAACCGCAGCTGGTCCCGGCGGGAGCGCCGTCCTTGGACGCCGTCTCGGATGCTGAACTCGACGGGAAGGCCGACGCGCCCGCCGACGAATCGGACACCGGGACGCCGGTTCCGGAGGAAGACAAGTAGAACGTCGAGGTCGGAGGGAACATTCTCTCGCACATAATGCGAGGGAATGTTCCCTCTTGTTTTATCCCTGACGCGATTATTCCGTTCCCATTACCCGTTCGGCGGTACACCGTGGCGATAGGCTGCAGCGGATCCGAGAAAAAGGGGCGAGGAAAATCAATGGGCAATCGTCACGAACTCCGTCCGGGCAAGGGACACCGCCTCGCGATGCCGGGATCGTCGACACTCCGCCCGCCCGCCCGTCTGCCCTCCGCCGCGGCACTCGCCAGGATGGCCCAGGAAGCGACCATCCCCAGCATCCCGGCCGCCCGGCGGCCGCCGCGCCGGGAAGCGCAACGCACGCGCGTCCGCCCGTACGTCCGCACGGGCGGCCGTACGCAGTCCAAGCGGAACTTCGCCATCGAAGCGATGATCTCGGTCCGGAACGACGCTCCCTGGACCGCGCCGGGGTTCAGTGTCGAATTCCATTCGGTCCGATCACTGTGCCGCCGTCCGACTTCCGTCGCGGAAGTGGCGGCGTCACTAAGCGTTCCACTCGGCGTCGCAAAGGTCCTTTTGGGTGATATGGCCGAGCTCGGTCTGGTCACCGTTCATGAAACGCAGGCTGAATTCGACGGTCATCCGGCACTCGCCTTGATGGAACGCGTGCTGCAGGGTTTGCGTCGCCTGTGAGATCGGCGAACTCGCACTACGCTACGCGAGGTGAGTGAAGAATCCGGTGGTGAAAGCACCCTGACCGTGGTGCTGGCGGGCGGGGTCAACCTCGCCATCGCCGTGCTGAAACTGATCGCCGGGATCATCACCGGCTCCGGCGCGATGCTTTCGGAAGCCGCGCACTCGGTGGCCGACACGATCACCGAGGTCCTCCTGCTGACGGCGTTGAAACGCTCGGACCGGCCCGCCGACCGCGTGCATCCCTTCGGCTACGGCAAGGAGCGGTACTTCTGGTCGCTGCTCGCGGCGGTGTCGATCTTCGCCTCCGGCGCGATGTTCGCGCTCTACGAGGGTTTCTCGACGGTGTTCGGCGAGGGGACCGAGCAGACCGATCCGATCGTCGGCTACGTCGTCCTCGGGATCGCCTTCGTCCTCGAGTCCGTCTCGTGGTTCCAGGCCGTGCGGCAGGTGCGGCGCGACGCCGCCGACGCGGGCCAGAAGGTGTCGCTCTACCTGCGGCTGATCGACGACCCGGCGCCGAAGACCGTCCTGTTCGAGGATTCGGCCGCGCTGATCGGCCTGCTGCTCGCGTTCGCCGGGATCGGCCTGCACCAGCTCACCGGCTCGCACGTCTGGGACGGCGCGGCGTCGATCGCGATCGGGGTGCTGCTGGCACTGGTCGCCTACGTGCTCGGACGCACCAACCGCGGTCTGCTGATCGGCAGGCAGGCGGATCCGAGGCTGGTGCGCGGGGTGCGGGACCACCTGATGGGCGCGCCCGAGATCGAGGCCGTCGTCGACCTCCAGACCATGCTGATGGGCACCGATCAGGTGCTCGTCTGCGCCCGCGTCGACTTCGACGACGCACTGGGCGCGGCGGACGTCGAACGCGCCTGCGTCCGGATGGCGGCCGAGCTGACGCGGGAGTTCGGCGACGTGACGGAGGTGTTCATCGAACCGGTCCCGCGGACGGATCCCGAGCTGCGCGCGACCGTGCTGGCCCGCTACGGCGACATCGCCGAACGGTGGCAGAAGGGTCAGTAGCCGAAGTTCTGCGTCCAGTACATGCCCTTGGTGTTGACGCCGACGCCGATCTTCTTCAGCTTGCAGTTCAGGATGTTCGCGCGGTGGCCCTCGGAGTTCATCCAGGCGTCCATCACCTTGGCGGCGTTCGACTGCCCCTTCGCGATGTTCTCGGCGCCGGGCTTGTCGTAGCCGGCGGCGCGGATGCGCTGGTCGAACGTCGTGCCTTCCGGCGTGGTGTGGGAGAAGTAGTTGCGGGCCGACATGTCGTCGCTGTGGCCCTGCGCGGCGGCCGCGAGATGCGATTCGTTGGCCACCGGCGAGCAGCCGGCGTCGGCGCGCTCGGAGTTGACGAGCTCGATGACCTGACCGGCGAGCGAGCTGTCCTGGGAGCGCGGCGGGTCCTGGGCCTTGCTCGGAGTGGACTTGGGGGCCTCGGAAGGCTGAGCCGGCGGCTCGGCCGCGGCGGAGGAAGAGCTGGGCGGCGCGGAAGAAGACGTGGGAGCCGCCGAGGACGACGTCGGAGCGGCGGAACCGGGCGTGGAGCTGTCCGGGGCCGGAGTGGACGTCTGACCGAAGTAGGCGGGAGGCTTCGCGAGGGCGTCGCCGGGTCTGCCCTTGGTGTCGGGGACGCTCAGCGACAGGTTGCTCAACGCGGTGCCCTGGAACCGGTCGGTCACCATCAGGTAGCTCGCGCTCGCGATCACCCCGCCCAACAGGACGCTGAGCGTGACCAGCAGTAACCGGCTTCTTGTTCTATTGGGGGACACGGGGCCGAAAACTATCACGAACTGGTTACGGCAATACCCCCGAAAGTAGTAATACCGGTCAGCGGTCGCGTTGAGTGATCACTTCCGTGGACTCATGAGTGATCGCCGTCGCGTCGACCAAGAAGCGGAGAACCGTCTCCAGCTCACCGTCCGTGTACCCCTCGCAGACCTCGCGGACCCGCTTCACCAGGTGATCCCACATCGGCGCGGCGGAGGCCATCATCGCCGCGTCGATCTCGATGAGCACCTTCCGCCGGTCTTCGGGATGCGGCTTCCGCGCGACGATCCGCTTGCCTTCGAGCCTGTCGATGAGCGCGGTGATCGACGCCGGCGCCAGCCCCGAGAGCTGCGAAAGCGCCTTCGGCGTCTGCGGACCGAAGCGGGCGAGGTAGTCGGCCACCTTGCTTTCGACCGCCGAAAGGCCGCTCCGCTCAGCGATGGCCGCGTGGAACATGACCGTCTCCGTCGAGAGCGCCCGCGATCCACCGAGGATCCGCTCGACCAGTTCCGCCCGCTCGCTTGACACGCCAGCCAGCTTAGCGGAGTCTTTAGTTCGACAGAACGAATTAGTTTCTAAGAGATTCGATGGGGTGAACTACATGGCCAAGGCACTGATCGCCGGCGGGGGCATCGCGGGCACGATCACGGCGATCGCGCTGCACGAGACCGGCCACGAGCCGGTGATCCACGAGGCGTACGACCGGACCGCCGAAGGGGTCGGCGCGTTCCTGACCCTCGCGGTGAACGGGCTCGACGCACTGGCGCCGCTGGGCCTGAAAGACCTGGTCAAAGACTTGGGATTCGACACGCCACGGATCAAGATGCACCTGGGGAACGGGCGCGAGCTGGCGGATTTCGCGCTCGGCGGGCAGCTGGAGGACGGCACCGTGAGCCAGACCGTGCTGCGCTCCGACCTGTACGTCGCCCTTCGCGACGAAGCGGTCAGACGCGGCATCGAGGTCCGCTACGGCAAACGTCTGGCCGACGCGCGCGACACCAGCGGCGGCGTGCTCGCGACGTTCGAGGACGGCTCGTCGTCCGAAGGCGACCTGCTGATCGGCGCGGACGGGCTCCGGTCGCGGGTACGGGAGATCATCGATCCGCGGGCGCCGTCACCGCGCTACGTGCCGCTGCTGAACACGGGCGGGCTGGCCGAGGGCCTGCGGCTGGACGACGAACCCGGCGTCATGCACATGACCTTCGGCAAGCGGCTGTTCTTCGCGCACGTCGTCCACCCGGACGGTGGCGTCTGGTGGTTCGCGAACGTGCCCCGCAAGCAGGATCCGTCGCAGGCCGAGCTCGCCGCGATGACCGGCGACGCCTGGCGTGAGCACCTGATCCGGCAGCTGGCGGTGGACCGCACCCCGGCCGTCGAGATCGTGCGCGCGACGCGGGAGGTCTACCGGCCGTGGGCGACTTACGACTTCCCGAGCGTGCCAGCCTGGCGGACGGACCGGATGGTCATCATCGGCGACGCCGCCCACGCGACCTCACCGGCGGCGGGTCAGGGGGCCGCGATGGCCATCGAGGACGCCGTCACGCTGGCGCGATGCCTGCGCGACGTGTCCTCGATCCCGAAGGCGCTCGCCGCCTACGAAGGACTGCGACGCGAGCGCGTCGAGGCCGTCGTCGAACGCGGGAAGCGCAACGGCGACGCGAAGGCGGTCGGACCCGTCGGACGGGTGATCCGGGACTTCTTCATCTCGCGGGCGTTCAAGAACCCGCCCGCGGAGGACCCGAACGCCTTCATGTGGCGGCACCGGATCGACTGGGAAGCCCCGGTGAGCTGACCGGCGTCTCCCCAAGGGCGCTCAGCGCCCGGCGGAGACTTCACTCCCGACATGACGCGGGTACGCCATGTCGCCCCTTCGGCGGGTTTCCGTCAGCGCTCGACAGAAATCACCGCCAGGTGTCGACGCGGTGGAAGTTCTTGTACGCGCGGCTCGGGGTCGGTCCCCGCTGCCCCTGGTAGCGCGAGCCGGCCTCGTTCGAGCCGTACGGGAACTCCGCCGCGCTGGACAGGCGGAAGATGCAGAGCTGGCCGATCTTCATCCCGGGCCAGAGCGTGATCGGCAGGTTGGCCACGTTCGACAGTTCGAGGGTGATGTGGCCGGAGAAGCCGGGGTCGATGAAGCCCGCGGTGGAGTGGGTGAGCAGGCCGAGGCGGCCGAGGGAGGACTTGCCCTCCAGGCGGCCGGCGAGGTCGTCGGCGAGCGTGACGGTCTCGTACGTCGAACCCAGCACGAACTCGCCCGGGTGGAGGACGAAGGGGTCTTCGCCCTCCTTCTCGACCAGTGAGGTCAGCTCGTCCTGCTGGAGCTGCGGGTCGATATGCGTGTACTTGCTGTTGTCGAACACGCGGAAGAAGCGGTCGAGTCGCACGTCGATGCTCGACGGCTGGACCATCGTCGGGTCGAACGGGTCGACGCCGAGACGGCCGGCGTCGAGCTCTTTACGGAGGTCACGGTCGCTGAGGAGCACGTGCTCAGCGTAGTCAAGCGGCCTTCATGTGCCTGCCGTAGGTGGTGTCGGGCCGGAACACCTTGGTGACCTGCCGGAGGTAGTGGCGCCGTCCGGCGGCCCCGATCAGCTCCTGGAGCGCCGTCGCCCCGGGCACCACGCGCCGGACGGTCTCGGCGGCGAAGTTGACCCCCGCCACCGCGACCACGGCCGCCTGCGCGATCGGGTCGTCGGGCAGTTCGAGGAAGTCGGCGTTGGTCTTGCCGAGGAGGAGCCTGCTGATCGCCCCGTGCCCCGCGACCGACACGTGCGCGAGGACCTTGCCGAGCGCGCCGCGGCCCTCGCCGATGCCGGCGTGGGACTTCATGAGCGCCGCCGCGAGCCGTTTGGAGTCGTCGTCGGGGATGAACTCGGTGGTGGCGAGCAGCCACAGCAGCCGCCAGGCGTCCTCTTCGTCGGCGGGCAGGAGCTCCTCGTCGACGCCCATCAGCCAGCCGACGTAACGCCAGAGGTGCAGGATGTCGGCGCGCTCGCGGGGGCTGTAGCGGAGCCCGAGCAGCTGCGTGCCGAAGACGTAGACGAGGGAGAAGAGCAGGAGCGTGCCCGCGGTCTGGACCTGGTTGACCGGCCTGTCCCAAGCGGCGTAATCCCAGTCCTTGCGGCGGTTCATGGCCGCGCGGACGTGAGCGTGCACGATCCGCACCCGCAACGCCGACTCATACCCGCGCCCGCCGAGCACCAGCGCGCCCGGCGTCGTCACGTGGATCCACCACGTCGCTGTCTCGACAAGACGTCGCGACGCCTTGTACTCGATCTCGCCGGTCCCGACGAGCGACTTCGTAGCGCGCGACGCGAGATAGCCGCCCATCAGCGAAACGTCACCGAGCGGGAAAAGGCCGAGCAACCCGGCACGCGTGATCGCCCGCGCCCCGCGGTCGAGGCGGTCCGGATCGACCCAGTACGGCGTCGCCTCGACGTCACGGAAGAACGCTGCGAGCTCCTCCGGCGGATCCTCGACGCTGTCGATGCCTTGCCGCAGCGCCTGTTCGAAGGCTTTGTCGGCGTCGCTGCGCAAGAGCGGCACCAGCACGTCCGCCGCCGGGTCCTCGCGCTGCGCGAACTCCCTCAGCCGGGCCACCTGGCGCTCGTCGCCCCTGATGTCGCCCTCGATGAACAGCCTCGACGCGACCCGGAACCCGCCTTGACGGAACAGCTCGGGGTCAGGAAGCCTCTCGCCCATCCGGATCACCTCCGATATAGACAACAAGTGTTGTCACTTTCGGCGGCGACGTCAAGGTGGGGTGGGTCTTGGCAAGGGGAGATCCGGACCATGTATGCTGGCCGAGCACTGCGGATGTAGTTCAATGGTAGAACATCAGCTTCCCAAGCTGAATACGCGGGTTCGATTCCCGTCATCCGCTCTCACGCGAAAGCCCCAGGTCAGTGGATGTCCACTTTAGACCTGGGGCTTTCGCTTTGTCCGGCCGATCTTCCGGCTGGGCCATTAATGGGCCATTAGCCGACGGGTACCGGCTGACCGCTCAGGCCATCGTCATCGTCATCCGCCTTGCCCGCCCGGTGCTGGTCGACGAGCTTCGAGAGCCGGTCGGCGATCCGTTCGTCGGCGTCGCTGGTCGCCCGCTGGTAGATCAGCGCCGCCCGCATGTCGTCATGCCCCATCCGCGCCATGAGGTCTTTGGTCGACGTGCCCGCCTTCGACGCCCAGATGTTCCCCGCGTGCCGGAGGTCATGGAAGTGCAGGCCCTTGAGCCCCATCTTCGCCACGACCTCCGTCCACTTCGTCCGCTGACTGAAGTTCGGCCGACGCACCGGGTTGCCCGCGCGCTCACCGGTGAACAGCAGCGCGTCGTGATCCGGCTTCACGAACGCGGCGAGATGCTTCACCACATCCCGCCGAATCGCCGCCGGAACGATCAGCGTCCGCACTCCTGCCCGCGACTTAGGCGGACCGACGATCAGCCCGCGACCCGGAACCTCGACCAACGCCCGCGAGATCCGGACCCAACTCCCATCCTCCGCGACGTCGCACCGCCGAAGCGCCGACACCTCACCCCAACGGAGCGACGCGAACGCGGCCAGCAGCACGAGCGCTCGAAACCGCTCCGGCATCCGCCCAGCCAGATCGAACACCTGCGGGACGGTCAGAATCGGCCGCTCCGCCGGATTCTCCTTGTCGGCGCCCCGCACCCGACAAGGGTTCCGCTGCAAGATCTTGTCTTCGTCGACCGCCGTCGTCAGGATCGCCCGGAGCAGTCTGTATGCCTTGGCAGTGACCGACTCGGACACTCCTGCCGTCAACCGATCCGCGCGCCACTGCCGAACGATCGCCGTCGACAACTTGCCCAGCTCGACGCCACCGAGATCTGCTTCGATGTGCTTCCGCAGAAGCCACCGGTACAGCTCGACAGTGCGCGGACGCAGGCCAGGTCGCTGTGTAATCCACTGGTCCGCGTAGTTCCCGAGCGTGACCTTCGCCTTCTCAGGGTCGATCCACTCCCCTTTGATGATCTGCGTTTCGGTTACGGACAACCACTGTTCGGCCGTGCGCTTGCTGGCGAACATCATCGGAGCGTTCCGCATCTGACCGTCCGGTCCCGGATAACGCGCCTGCCACTTCCCCGATGCTCGTTGCCGGACATTGCCGAAACCCCGACGCCCTCGCTTACTCGCCATGTCAGGCCGCCCTTCCGAGGTCCCGGATCACCGAAGACCGCGTGATCGGCTCGACCCGACCGGCCTGGATGAACTCCTCAAGATCAGCGACGGCGAACCGCACGTGTACGCCGACCTTGTGGAACGCCACGCGCCGCTCCGCGATCAACCGCCGCACGAACCGGACGCGCGTGTTCAGGTACTCGGCTGCTTCTTCGACTGTCAGATAGTTCTTTCCCACGTTCGCCTCCCCAGTTCCTAAGCCGCCAGCGGAGTTGCCGAAAGATCCGGCGGACTCTGCGCGGCGAGCAATGCCTTGTCGTACTCGGCTTTCCACGTGATCCGTTCCGAGATCGCGTGCATCACCAGGTGGTCCCGAGGTGGCACATTCGCGTCGCCCGAGTCGACCTTGCGCCAGACCAGTCGAGCCGGATCGGGTGCCGGTTTCTCGATCCCGACCGCCGCCAATGCCTCCAGGACAAACGCCTTCCGATCGGCCTTGTGGTCGACGAGCGTCTTCCCGGACCACTTGCGCGACACCAGGACCCGGCGCCCCGGCAGGCCGAGCGTGGTCCGTCGGTGAGCCCGTCCTTTGCAGTGCCCTGGTGTGCTCTTTCCGTTGGCGCCCTTGGGGTTGATGCCGTAGAGCAGCCACACCGCGCAGCGAGGCGAGCAGGGTGTCACCGACAGCTCAGCGTGCAACCGGTCGTGGTGATCCCTCTGCCGCGCCGTGTCGGCTTCCACGACCTCGCCCGTGGACTTGGTGAGGTACTTGGTCAGGTAGCCGATGTGTCGCCCGGCCTCTTCGGAGCCGCCGAGGATGCCTTTGGAGTGCACCTGGCGGCCGAAGGTGACCACGTGCGCCGGGTCTTCCACGGCCTCTACTGCGTCGTCCCAGTCGGTCAGCGGCTCTCGCGTGTCCGGGTCGACGAACACTCTGCGGTCGCCGTCCCAGAGCGGCATCCGGTCGACGTAGACGACGTGGTCATGGCTGGGCCACCAGACCTGGTGATAGGTCGCTTCGGTGACCTGCCGAATCACATCGTGCGGCACCGAACCCCGAATCGCCGCGTGCAGGTGAGGAGCCGCCCGCCGCTGCGGTTCCACGGTCGCGAAGTACTGCGCGTCCCAGCCGACCACGCGCCGGAGGTTCTGCCACCACCGATCCACTAGTGCGGAGAAGTGGACCGCGTCCCGAGCCGCTCGCCGATAGTCATAAGCCGATGGATCGACCGGCGAGCCATCCGACCGGACCGGGCCGTAGGTGTCGCAGGTGAGCGTGACGAACATCGACGGCCGGAACCGTCCCGCGTACTCCCGCCCGACCGTCGTCTTGGCAACCTTGCGACGAGGGAGGTTCGGCGCGTCCTGCCGCCGTTTCGTCGAGCGCTTCACCGCATTTTTCGTGGGCAGGTCGATCGAGGGGAGGCGGCCTCGCATCCCGAGTTGCCGAAGTTCGTCATCGACTCCCTGGATCTCTTCCCGCAGCTCGTCTGCCTCTGCATGGTCGCTCACTTCGCGGTAGGCCGCGACGAGGTCAGCCCGAAACGCCAACAGTTCCGTCTGCGCCTCAGTCGGCGACTCTGAGGTGATGTCGGGTTCTTCGGTCATGTGCCAGCCTTCACGGCACTGGACCTGTCGCAGCGCCTTCGCTTTCCGAGCGCACGGCAGGCAGACCGATTCGACCGTCGAGCCGCAGGGAACGGGGACGTAGCGAAGTTCGCCGGTCTCGGTGTCCCCAACCTCCATCGTGAACGGCCGGACACAGACGCCGTGCTTCTCAGCGGTCGCCTTCACCACGTCCGACGCAAGGGGCTCGCGCATCCGGGCGGCCCGTGAGTTGGCCGGCGGTGTCACCGCAGCTTCCTTGGTTCCTGTCACGCTGCCACCTCCCCGGCGCTGTTCCACTGCCGCAGCACGAACACCGGCATCTCCTGCCGCATCCCCGCAGGCAGGTCCGGGAAGGTCACTTCGTCGAACCGGACTCCGCCGTAGACCACGACCGGGATGCCACAGGGAGTCCGGCCCTGAACTTCCAAGTGCACGCTCCCGCCGTGGGGCACCCGCCAGATCGAGGCGGTCACGTTCTCCAGGGAATCCGCCCAGACGACCAGGCTCCGTGCCACGTCCGTCAGACCATCGGTATCGAGCTGGACAGACACCGGGTCCGGGCCGAACCCGACCCGCACGGACGCAACCGGTGGGAAAGCGTAGGAGTCGAGGTGATCGCGGATCGCATCGAGGAACACCAGAATGCGGTTCACGCCGCCACCTCCTCTCCACCTCGACGGACAGGAAGGTCGATCACGTGGGCGCCGCCGTTGGTGACGTAGTTCTCCAGCGTCTTGACCGTCTCATCCGGGACCCAGCCCGCGCGGACCCGCAGCGGTTCGCGGATGCCTTCCCCCCAGATGTAGCCGACGCCCGCAGCCGACTCGTCGATGCGATTTGCCCACGCGCCCCGTTCGTAAGCGCCGTCGCCGAGGACCATCCCGACATGGGTCTTCGAGGTGACGCGCAGGCACACCCGCCGGGGGAACAGCTCCCGAACCGGAACGGTGTCCTTGGTCGGTTCCTGCACATATCCGCGCACCGTGTAGCCGAGCGCCCGACCTTGAGTCGTCAGGATCGCCACCCGTTCCACGATGGCTTCGCGGGTCTTGCGATCGGTGTACTTGGTGAGTGCGCCGATCTCGTCGAACTCCAGAACCTCTAGGGGATGTTCGGTGGAAATCGGGACTTCACGGGTATGCCCGGCGAACTCGCGCTTGCGGGACTCCAGGCCGTCGAGCAGGTCGTCCAGGACTGCGATGGCTTCCTTGCCCGCAACCCCGTAGCGGGCGAAGATCCCACGCCCGTAGGCGAGTTCCATCCCCTTCGGGTCGATCCCCGAGACGCGTACCGTTCCGGCCCGGATCGCCGAGGCAGCCGACACAAGCGGGGACCACATGACGGAGTTCTTCCCGGCCCCTGTCGCCCCCGCGACGAGCATGTGCGCGCCCGGACCGGTCAGCGGCAGCCGCCAGTCCTTGCCGTACTCGGTGCGTCCGGCGAACACCCGCCGCAGATCCACGCCGTCGACGGCCGCCAGCTCAGGCAGCTCCGCACAATCCACCGAGGCTTGGAGGAGGTCGCGACGCTGGAAGTCGAGCGAGACGACGTTGGGTTCCAGCTCCCGCACCTGGCACCGCGTGACCTTGCGAGCAACGGCCAACGCGCGGGCGGCGTCGTCGAAGTCCTCCGGCTTTTGACCCGGCACGAGCCGGACCCGGACCTCATCCCACGACGGCCCCGACTTCACCCCCAGCACCTTCGGCACCTGAACCGCAGCACCACCGCCCGCAGTACGAGAGACCGCCTTCCGGCGACGGCCGACAAGGTTCACGGTGACTTCCACGGGCACGGTGCCGTCGGAGATGGACAGGCCGCAGGCGTGCAGCCAACCCGGCAGTTTCCGGGCGTAGGTGAACCAGCGCAGCCACCACGCCCGCAGGAACCGGCCACAGCACCGATCGAACGACACCACGTCGACCAGCCGCCACACCACCAGCACCACACCGACCGAACCCGCCGTGATAGCCAGCGACGGCCAGCCAAGCCACTGCCACCAGACCGCCACCGCGATCACACCGAGGCTGGTCCGCCAGTGCGTGAAGACTTGCTTTCCCAGCCACACCAACAACTTCACGGCCGACCACAAGGCGATGAAGACCACCGCAGCGGCGGCGAGGACTTCCGCGATCGTGGCGAACGCGCGGCCGAGCTTGTGCAGCAGCCACACCACCACACCGAGAACACCGCCGCCGACGAGAAGAAGACCGATCCCGTTCGCGTTCATCGGCGACCACCACCGGTCAGATCCAGCGGAAGCATGCCCCGGCAAGGAGCGCATTCCGCCTCACCGGGCAGGAGCTTGGCGAACCGCTTACAGACGGTGCAGCGCGTTCGGGTGACCCCGTCTAGCGGCCGCTTGTTGCCATCGTTTAGCGTTGTCATTGTTCACTTCCAGAGGTCGTGGACAGCGCAGGACCGGCGAGGTTTCCTAGGCCAGTTACCGGTTCTGCGCCTTACGAGACGAGGGAAGCGCGTGAGGACGTGTTTGTACGCCGCACGTCCCCACGCACGTTTTCCTACAGCTATTCAGTTCTCAGCTAGCTTGCGACTTGTTCTTCTGGATCTGCGCGGCCACCTCCTCCGCCTTCCGCTCCTCATAACCCACCCAGTAACGAAGTTCATGGTGGTGCCCTCGGTCCACATCGGACACAGCGCGGTACATGCGCGCGTTGGCCTGATGAAACTTCAGCCACGTCTCCAGGTTCGACCCCGGCTTCGGCCTGCGGGCCGATGCGACCGCGTGCGCGTCCTTCAGCGTCTGCGGCTCATTCCGGCCCGGCGTCGTCATCACGCACCGCCTTGTGCTTGTCGAGGAACACTGCCAGTTCGTCCGCGCTGTCGCGGATTTGGCGAAGGAGCCGGACGAACTCCGGCCACTCGACCGGGTCGGACGGCGGCAGGATCGCCAGGCTGTCCGGGTCGAGGTAGATCACCAAGGCCGGGTTCGCCGAACCATTGCCCTGCATCCCCGCGATCGCCTGCGGCCCCGGCTTCCACATCGCGTTGAACGCCACGGACCTGCCCTTCCTCGCCATAAGCGCGCATCTCCCACGACCGCGCGTTCTCCTCGAACCCCTCGGCCGCCGCCGTCACCGCCGCCAGTACCCACCACGGCATCTGGCCCTGCGTTGCCAGATCCCGCCATGCCGACGCCACCGCAAAGGAAGCGACGGCCGTGTCATGTGCTGCCAGGGCATCCCCACCTTGCGCGCTCCGCTGCGTCATCGCGCTGTAGTGGCGATACGCCGCCTCCCAGCTCTGGACCAGGTGCGGTGGAACCACGGCCACGCCCTGACTGCCAGGCACCCGGCCCGTCATCACGCCGCCTTGGGCGTGGACTCGGCAGTGTTGGAGGCACGGCCCGACTTGGATGCGCCACCCGATGCGGCAGCCTTGAAACCGGTCGCGCGGAAGACGTAGGACTGGTACTTGAACTCGCCCTGGCCAGCCACCTTAGGCTCAGCCGTCAGGCCCTCCAGCTCGATCGGCCGCATCCCCGGCAGCACCTCCGACGTCGTCGGCACCGGCTGCACATCTGCCAGGAACGTGACGTCGTAAGACGCGCGCTTGGAGTTGGTCTCGCTTGGGTCGGTGACCGTCGCCTTCCACTGACGCTTGCCCGTCACTTCATCGACCCGCTGACGAACAGGTCGGCCAGCAGACCTGTCCTCCCGCGACTGGTACTCGTTGTCCGGCGCGACCTCCCCGACCATCACCAGCCCCAGCGGGAACGCGGCATCAAAGTCGATCTCGAAACGGTGTCCCTTGGCGATCGCCATGTGTCTGTCTCCTGTCGTCTCTGGAGCCCTACCGGGCTTACACCTTATTAGAGGTAGTTCTATTAAGCGCTTCGCCGCGCGAGTTGTCAATAGAACTATCTCTATCAGGCCCCGTAGACCATGATGGGGTGATACCGCTAGCGTTATCGACCGACGAAGGAGGACCAGGTGGGCACTGGCTACCGCGAGCTGGCCGCGATCCTGCGAGACGCGATCCAGCGGGGCGACTACGCCCCGGATACCACGCTGCCCAAGCAAGACGAGCTGGCCGACGAGTACGACGTCAACGTCAACACCGTTCGCAAGGCCGTTGGGGTCCTCGAAGCCGAAGGACTGGTCACGCCGATCAGACGACGCGGGACAGTCGTTCGCGCACGCCCGCCCATGAAGCGCCTGGGCAAGGACCGGTACGCCAAGAGCAAGTGGAAGTACGGTGACACCGTCGCGTTCGTCGCAGACCGCGAAGCCTCCGGCCGAGACTGGAAGCCTACCGACCAGACGCAGACCGTCGCCAAGATCGAAGCTGACCGAGAGGTCGCCGACGCCCTCGGTGTCATCGTCGGATCACCGGTCTACGAGCGGGCACGACTGGTCAAGGACGCCGGCCAGCCCACCCACGTACTCACCAGCTACTACCGGCCCGCCGACGTCGAAGGCACACCCATCGTCGACCCAACTCCCGGCCCAGCCGGGCGAGGCGGCGGGTTTCTGGTCCTCACCCTGCAAGGTCTTGAGCCGGACACCATGACCGAGACCTTCTACGCGCGGATGCCGACGCCTGACGAGGCCGAACAGCTCGAACTCCCCGCAGGCGAACCCGTCATGGTCCTGCAACGCCGCACGTGCACCGAAGACGGCCGCGTGGTCGAATTCGCACGAGGCGTACACGCCGCAAGCCGCTTCTCCTGGACCTACACTTTCAAGATCCCCGACTGACCCCGGAGACCCCATGCCCGAGCGCTCGACCACCCTGCCGGAGGACCTCCGCGCCGACGTCCAGACGCTCTGGGACTACCACGACATGCACCACGAACTCCGGCCCGCCGACGTGGGGATCGGACTCGGCAGCCACGACCTCGGAGTCGCGACCTTCACCGCGGAACTGTTCCACGCCGGAATGTTCCCGCTCATCGTCTTCACCGGAGCCAACGCGCCGACCACCGTCGAACGGTTTCCGCGCGGCGAGGCGGTGCACTACCGCGAACATGCGCTTGAGCTGGGCGTACCGGATGACGCCATCCTGGTCGAGCCCGAGGCACGGAACACCGGGGACAACATCACGCTCACCCGTAAGCTGCTGGAGTCTCGCGGCATCGAGGTCGGGTCAGCCGTGCTCATCTCTCGGCCGTACCAGCAGCGACGCGCTTACGCGACCTGCAAGAAGCTCTGGCCCGAGGTCGACGTCATCTGCGCCTCGCGGCCGCTGCCTGTGGATGAGTACATCGAGAGTATCGGCGACGTGGACCGCGTCATCAACATGCTGGTCGGTGACACGCAGCGCATCACCGTCTACGCCGAACGCGGTTTCGCCATTCAGCAGGCGCTACCAAATAACGTCATAGACGCCTATGAAGGCTTGGTTAAAGCAGGTTTTAGAAAGCGCCTTCTTTGACTACGCTTAATTCATGGTTTTCTTGTTAATCAAAGCAAAACACAGGTACGTCAACTTCATTAAAGACCCCATGAGGTACGAAGCTTGCCCTTAAGGTCCTCCAACTGCGAAGCGCGCAAACTACCAAGGTAGTTTTTCAGCCGCCCTTTATCGATTGTCATTAACTGAAAAGCAAGAATTTGACTTTCGAGACGCAGCGGGTCCCCCTGAGGAAGGAGCGTCGTCACCCGAAGAGCTGGCTTAATCTTGCTCGTGATCGCAGCAACACAGACAACAGGCATAGACTTATTGAAAGAGTCCAGTGATATAACTACAGCCGGGCGCACCCCCAGCTGCTCAGATCCCCGCCCAGGACTAAAATCAACGTTATAGATCTCGCCCCTACGAGGAGGGTCAGTGGGGTACGGCACATCCAACCTATCAGTATTCAGGCCAAATCTCGGCTCCAGCTCCAAGGTCAGACTCGGCCATAAGGAAGGCTTCATCCGCAAAAAGCGAGAACTCATCCATAAGTTCTCGATCTAAAATTGGGGTCACCGTTGCCACAGGGCCAATCACGTTTGAAGTGACGGCATCGCGCACGGGAATCCGAACAAAATCTGCAAGAATAGCGTAACCCATTCGGGTCGACCGAGGCTTCTTCCGCACTCGCGGCTTGCGACCTGCAACCTTACCAAGCACGCTCGCAGAGTTTGACGAAACTGCCGTATAGAAAAGCGACTGTGGACTTGATGCAACATTTGCACTCATTCCGTCGCCTTTCCCAGAATTTCGTCGTATCGTCGCTCGATATCTTGCAGAACGCCCACCAGTTCGCCTAGGCGTTCACGTGTCAGGAAAAGGTGATCATGGACCGTTACCGGAATCTGACCACCCAACTCTTCAATCTGACGCCTTGTGTCTTGCGCATCTCCACCGATAAGCAAGGGCGGAGAGATATGTCCGATCAGTAGATGCACGCCATCCGGCCTGCCGTTGACCGGTGCGCCGATCTGCGCGATAAACTGGTTGGCAACCTGCACTGGCACGTCGGCAGCCTGCCCCCAGTTGGTCCGCACCTGCACTTCAGCAGGTACACCCTCGTCAGGCTGCATGCCCCTCACTCCCGTCACGCCTTCCAGTGTGCCACCCCCAAGAAGGCCATAGCGACCTGACGAGACCACAAGCACCCTCACTGTTCGCAATCAGCCCGACGCACCTACTTGCGACCAGGCTACGGCAGGTGGGTCGTTCACTATAGCGCCTTTCGGATACCACGCTGAGTAGCCAATAGGCACCATCAGTCACCCGAAGGGGCAGGCCTCCTTGCAAAGACATCGAATCGACACATCGAGTGGTCGGCTCTGGCCTGATCGCCAGCGAAAGCGGCCACCAGGCCCCTTCAACGACACGCTGCCTGCCGAACTTGGCTCTATGGGATCAAGGCGCCGCCAGCGGCGGCGCGCACGTCACCGACCGTACGGCGGGCTTCGCCCCATGGCGGACGCCGGCCTCCCGCTCCGCTCCGGCCGGCGCCGCCGGGCGAGCCCGCCGACGAGGCAGCACCGCACAGCGCGCCGCCACCGGGAGCCCCATGGAGCACGACGTCAGATCACCCGACGCACCTGACCGCGTGGCAGTGGTCACCGGTATCCCTCGCTGCTCAGCGTCTAACACCGTGCCGATCGCATCAAGGCGGGAAAGCGTGCCTTGACACGACCGACCCGGCGCTAGAGACGGCAGGGGCGAGGGAAGCGGAGCGAACAGGCACAAAGACGCAGGTAGAGACACTGCGCGTTGGGCCATTAACGGGCCATTCAGAGGGGTCAACCACGGTCAATTGCGGCCACCCCGAGCAAGCGCCGCCCGCAGGTCAGGGGCACTTTCCAGCATGATCACCCTGCTTCCCAAGCTGAATACGCGGGTTCGATTCCCGTCATCCGCTCTCTTGCGAAAGCCCCAGGTCAGTGGATGTCCACTTTAGACTTGGGGCTTTCGCTTTGGAGTCCTTGATGGCTGAGTCCCTCCCGGGCGATCTCCGCGCCGACGTCCGGACGCTCTGGGACTACCACGACCTGCGCCACGAACTCCGGCCCGCCGACGTCGGCATCGGCCTCGGCAGTCATGACCTCGGCGTCGCGACCCACACCGCGGAACTGTTCCATGCCGGGATGTTCCCGCTCGTCGTCTTCACCGGGGCGAACGCGCCGACCACCGTTGAGCGCTTCCCGCGCGGGGAGGCGGTGCACTACCGCGAGCACGCGCTCGAGTTGGGCGTTCCGGATGACGCGATCCTGGTTGAGCCGGAGGCACGGAACACCGGGGAGAACGTCACGTTCACTCGACGGCTGCTGGGATCTCGTGAGGTCGGATCGGTCGTTCTCATCTCGCGGCCGTATCAACAGCGGCGCGCTTATGCGACGTGCAAGAAGCTCTGGCCCGAGATCGACGTCATCTGCGCTTCGCGGCCGTTGCCGCTGGATGACTACATCGAGGGCATCGGGGACCTGGATCGGGTCATCAACATGCTTGTCGGTTACACACAACGGATCACCGTCTACGCGGAACGCGGTTTCGCCGTCCCGCAAGAGATCCCGCGCGACGTCGTAGCAGCCTACGACCGCTTGGCCCAGGCGGGATTCAGAAAACGCCTAATCTATTGAGGGATAAGGTAATCCTGGCGTTCGGGACCCCTCCCCGCACGCCGGGGTTAGCTTCCAGAGCGTGAGAGGGAAGACGAGCGACAGCACGGCGGGTGTCTTGCTGACCGTCCTGGCGGGATCACTGATACTCCCGCTGTTGCTGTTCGGCGGCGTCTTCCTCATCATCGGCCTGAACGCGGGCAGCGACCCAGGGCCGTACACGGTCGTTTTCGCCAAGGCGGGTGACGAATGCGGCGCGAAGGGGCAGTACCTCGACGCGTCCACCGGCGCGCCCTTGCAATGCATGGGGCCTGGAGGGTTTCGGACGGCTTCGCTCGACTTCCCGGGTTTCTCCCGAGCGCAGAACGACGAAGTCCGCCGCTGGCTGACGACGTTGGCGGACGATGGCGAGCTGAGCGTCTTCGATCACCGGTCGGTCCAGGCGAAGATCGACGGGATCGCGGCCGGTTTGCCGCCGGGGGCGCGCGTCGAGCCGGAGTCCGGGGCGACGAAGATTCGGATCGGCACGGCTTTGACGGCCGCCGGGCTGGCGCTGGTTTCCGGTTTCGCCTGGCGGTGGCGCGCGAACCGTCGGACCGGTTATTGATTTCCCGCCGTTGTTACGGTGCAGGGCATGGAGATCCGGGAGTTCCGCGACGAGGACTGGGCGCAGGTCTGGCCGATCGTGCGCGAAGTCGTGCAGGCGGCGGACACATACACCTACGACCCGAACCTCACCGAGGACGACGCCCGCGCGACATGGGTCGAGAAGCCGCCGAGCCTGACGCTGGTCGCGGTCGAGGACGGCCGCGTGCTCGGCACGGCCAAGACCGGGCCGAACCGCGGCGGGCCCGGGGCGCATGTGTCGACGGCCAGTTTCATGGTGGACAAGGAAGTCCGCGGCAAGGGCGTCGGCGGCGCCCTGTGCGCGCACGTCCTGGATTGGGCCAGGGCACAGGGTTTCGCGGGTATGCAGTTCAACGCGGTCGTCGAGTCGAACGTCGCCGGGCTCCGGATCTACGAACGGCTCGGGTTCGAGATCGTCGGGACGGTGCCGGGCGCGTTCGAGCACCCGACGCTGGGGCGCATCGGGTTGCACGTCCTGTACTGCGACTTCGGACGAGGCTGAGGCTCAGCCTTCGACGAGTTCCCAAGGGGCGCCGGCGCTCGGCCGGTCGTACACCTGGCCGGGCGCGGCGCTCAGCACCAGCGCGACGTCCGGGTACAGCGTGACGGCGTGCTCCATTTCGAGCGCTTCGACCTCGAAGTCCTCGTTCTCCGGTACCTGGAAACCGACGAGCAGCCAGCTGCCGTCGGCCTCGCGGACGACCTGGCGCACGGCGCGGGCCGGGGCGGCGGGGTCGGTGGAGATCTCGGCGAGTTCGGTGCTCACCTGGACTTCTTCCAGCGGCGAGCCCGGATGCGTCCACGCGGCGAGGCGGGCGGCGCGCACCAGGAGGTCTTCTTCGTCGTCGTCCGAGTCGGCGACCGAGCTCAGCAGCCACGCGCGCCGCTCGGAGTCCCAGTCGGCGGCCATGCCGGTGGGGAGGCCGGCGAGCGCGGTGAGTGCGGGGATGAGCTCCACCGCGTCCCGCAGCGGCAGCGCGCCGAAAGCGTCGCGGTTGAGGTCCATGTCCTCGGAGAACTCGTTGCCGTCGCTGATGAACCAGTCACCGTCGTCGTCCAGCACGACGAACGCGAGATTCGACGGGTCCTCCACGAGCGACCGCGAGATGATGACCGGCGATTCCGGATCCTGACGCAACGGCCAGTTCTCGCTCGACATGCTGGGCTCCCAACGGGGTTGTCCGGCTGTGGGGCACCATCCCACCATCTCCGGCGCCCTCGCCGTGAACCGGACCGCCGGAAGGGCTATTCGCTGAGGTCGTACTCGTCGACGTCCAGCGCGGCGGCGGCTTCGGTGAGGAACGCGATCACGGCCGGTGACAGATGCCAGCCGAATTCCTCGGCGCCGTCGCGGTGGTGGAAGTAGCGCACCACCTGCAGCACCGCGCTCGCGCCTTCGTCCACCAGCTTCCGGATCCCCGGGCGCACCGGGGCGAGCCTGCCGATCAGGCCCTCGATCTGGTCGTCGACCGGACCCGGACCGCGATGCGTCACCTTCCAGGCGTGCATCCTCGGCAGCCGGTGCTGGGCGGACCTCGACCCCAGTACCTGGGCCTCGTCGGGCGCCATGCCGAGCCGCGCGGTGATCTCCCCGGCGGACACGGTTTCGCTCTTCAAGGCGAAGTAGCAGTACTGGTGGACCTTCATACGCCCGGCACCCTAGCTTTCAGGCAGGCTGACCAGGTGAAACGTGATCAATCGCTTATCGAACGTCTCGCGCGGGAGCGCAACGTCTGGTTGTGCACGCTCCGCGCGGACGGCTCGCCGCATGTCACGCCGGTGTGGTTCGTGTACCTCGACGACGTCTTCTGGATCGGCAGCGGCGAGCGGAACGTCAAGGTGCGCAACGTCGACGGCGATCCGCGCGTCAGCCTCGCGCTGGAAGACGGCGACGCGCCCGCGGTCGCCGAAGGCCTGGCACAAGTCCACCGCGGGGCTCTGCGCGAAGACGTTCTCGCCGCGCTGGCGGCGAAGTACGACGGCTGGGCGGCGGGCGAGGAGGTCGAGCCGTTCGGCGCCAGGGTGCTCCTGGAAGTGCCCGTTAAGCGGTGGCTGCTCCGGGGTGCCGCCCAATAGTCTGGAAAGTCCGATACCGATCTTGGGATGGACGATGCTGACCGGTGAACTGATTCGCTTACGGCCGCTGGAACCCGAGGACGCGGACACGCTGTGGCGCTGGCACAACGACCCGGAGGTCACACGCTGGCTGACCGCGGACCATCCGGAATCCCTTGCTCAGATCCGCGAACGCTTCGCCAAACGGGAGCCCAACAGCTACGAAAGGGCGAACTTCGCGATCGAGAGCCTCGCCGTCGGCACGCTGATCGGCACCTGCACGCTGCGCGACGCCACTCCGGAACAGGGCCGTGCCGAACTCGACATCTACCTCGGCGAGAAGGATCACTGGGGCGGCGGCTACGGCACCGACGCCATGCGCACGCTCTGCCGCTACGGCTTCGAAATGATGCGGCTGCACATGATCGCGCTGTGGGTCGTGGTCGACAACGAGGCCGCGATCCACGTCTACAAGAAGCTCGGGTTCCAGATCGACGGCAGGCATCGGCAGTCGTTCCGCGGCCAGAACGGCGAGTGGCACGACGAATACCTGATGAGCATGCTCGAAGGGGAACTCCTCTAACCGTCGAGGCCTTTCGTGAGCCTGGCGGGTGCCTTCATCCGCCAGGCTTCCTCGATGAGCTCACTCAACTGCGCCGTCTCGACCTTCGCCAGGTCGACGAGGATCGCGCCGTAGCCGTCGTAGTGCGGGGTGATGAAGTACGCGGGGTCGCCGGAGGCCAGCAGGGCCTCCTTCTCCGCGTGCTCGCACAGCAGCATCAGCCCGCCCTCGGCCTCGGTGCGCAGGCGGGCGAAGTTCTTGCCCGCGACCTTGAGCGACGGTGTGCGGTACGAAGTGGACTCCTCGACCTCCGGCAGCCTGCCCGCCAGGTCCACGACTTCTTCCCAGGTGGTCATGGCGGACATTGTGCCCTGGGTCACTGACAAAACCGCCCCATGAACGTCATGAAAGGGTCGTTCAGGACGAAAAACGTCCTGAACGACCCTTTCATGACACTCGCGAGCGGCTACGGCAGGACGGTGATCCGGTCCGCGGCCGGCGGAGCGATGCCCGGGTGCGCCCCGAAGTACGCGATCAGCGCGTCCAGGTCCACCGGACCACCGGACAGGTTGGTCCCCTTGGTGAACTCGGTGAAGCCGTCCCCGCCGGCGGCGAGGAAGTTGTTCACCGACACGCGGTACGACGCCGCCGGGTCGATCGGCGCGCCGTCGAGCGTCAGGTTCGAGATGCGCGAACCCTGGGCCGCCGACGCCGAGTACGAGTACTTCAGCGACTTCGAGATCTGCAGCGTGCGCACGATCCCGTTGGCCTGCCACTGCTGTTCGAGCACGTTCTTCAGGTTCGCCCCGGTGAGCGTGATCGTCTGCATGATGTTCGCGAACGGCTGCACGGCGAACGCTTCGCCGTAGGTCACGACGCCGTCGCCTTCACCGGCGGGCGAGGACGCGTAGGTGAAGTCCGTGCGGATGCCGCCCGGGTTCGTCATGGCGATCTGTGCGCCATTCGACCTCGTGGCCTCCAACTGGGCATCGGCGATGACGTCGCCCAGCGGGGACTCGCCGGAGGCCGCGCCCTTGGCGACCAGGTCGGCGGTGATGGTGCCGACGGCCTTGTTCGCGATCGGCGCGGCCTTGGTCTTGGCCTCGTCGATCAGGTCCTGCACGCCGCGGTCCGGCTCGACGTCGCGCGTGACGATCTCGTTGTGCGCCTTGGTCTCACCGCGCACGACGTCGCGCGTCCGGCGGTCGATCTTCAGGTCGACGACCGACAGCAGACGGCCGAACGACGCGCCCTGGATCACCGGACGCGGCTTGCCGTCCGGGTCGTTGATCACACAGTTGTACTGCTGGTGGCTGTGCCCGGTGAAGATCGCGTCCACTTTGGACGTCACCTTCTGCGCGATGGCGGTCGCCGCGCCCGGCTTGACCTTGCATTCGTCCGGACCGGCGGTCTCGGAGTTGTCGCCCTGGTGCAGCAGCACGACCTGCGCCTTGACGCCGAAGAGGTCGAGCAGCTTGGCGGTGCGGTCGATCGCCTGGACCTCATCGCCGAACTTCAGGCCCTTGATCGCCTCCGGGGTGACGACCTGCGGCAGGTCCTTCAGCGTCGCGCCGATGACGCCGATGGGGACGCCGCCGGAGAACTCGATGCTGAACGGCAGCAACGCCGGGAAGCCGTTCTCGTAGTACACGTTGGACCCGAGGAACGGGAAGTTCGCGCCCTTGAAGGACTTCCGGAACTGGCAGCCGTCGGTCGGGTGGCAGCCGCCGTTCTGGATCCGGCGGAGTTCCTTGAGGCCCTCGTCGAATTCGTGGTTGCCCACCACGGAAGCCCGGACGCCGAGCTGGTTCAGCAGCTCGACGGTGGGCTCGTCGTGGAACAGCGCCGAGATCACAGGCGACGCGCCGATGCTGTCACCGGCCGACAAGACGACCGAGTTGCGCGCTTCACTCCGGAGCTTCTTCAGATGCGTCGCGAGGTACGCGGCACCACCCGCGTTGACCGTCCCGCCGCCGGGCAGCGTGACACGGCCGCTCGAACCGGACGGCGGTTCGAGGTTGCCGTGCAGGTCGTTGAACGTGATGATCCGGACGTCGGTGGTGGCCGGCGCGGCGGACGCGGGCACGGCCACGGCACCCAGCGCGGTCAGCGCGGCGCCGACGGCGACGGCCAGCCGGGTAGAGAGCTTCATTCTTCCTCCGATTCGCACGCGGGAGTCCCCATCGGGTGCACGGCGGAGGAGTCTGCCTGGCGGAATTGACCTTCACCAGAGGAAAAAGCAGGACGATAGGCAAACGTCACATGGCATGTGAGCTGCGGTCTAGGCACCGCCGGCGGCGACGGGGAGATGAAGACGCTCACGCCGCCGGGTGACGTCGTTCGGCATCGGCTCCAGGTCACCCGTCGCGATGAACCCGAGCCTCAGGTACAGCCGCCGCGCCCGGTCGTTGTCCTCCGCGACGTGCAGCCACACCTCACGCGCGCCGTCGGCCTCGGCGGCCGACCGCACCTCGCCCACCAACTTCGCGCCCAGCCCCTGGCCGCGGGCTTCGGCCGCGACCCACATCGAGTACAGGATCCAGTCGCCGTCGCGGGCCCGGCCGGCGACGAGGCCCACCGCGCGGCCGTCGTCGAAGGCGGCGAACCAGGCGTCCCCGGCCAGTTTCGCGAGCCACTCCTCGTCGGACTGAGCCCGTTCGGCGGCCGCGATCGAGCCGTAGTTCTCGGGGGTGTCCGTCAGGGCACGCAAGCGGACGTCACGGAAGGCGTCGAGGTCTTCGGGGGCCAGCCGTCGCACGATCAGCATCGGGGCAGAATCCCACGTCCGCCGGTGGACGTGGGAGCGAATATCGCCGATCGGCCAAGATCGGGATCAGCCACTTGGCCGATCCGGCCCCGTCCGCCGCGGCCCTTCGACCGAAGTGGCGGGCCCCCCGGGATCCATAACGTCCTTGTCATGACGAACGCACAGGTCACCGCCCTGCAGTACGGCTTGATCGGCTTCTTCGCGCTGTGGGCGACGGTGCTGATCCCGCAGCTGATCGTCCTGCACGCGCGGCACGGCCGGGTGCGTCTCCGTCCCGTCCTGACCATGGCCGCCGTGCTGCTCTACGCCACCATGACCCTGGCGGTGACCTTCCTGCCGCTGCCCGGGCCCGGCGTCGAACGGCTGAGCCAGACGGTGCAGCTGCACCCGTTCCAGTGGATCACCGACATCCACACCGAACTGCTCAAGCACGGGCTGCCGATGGCCGACTGGTTCACCACCCAGACCTTCCAGCAGGCCACCATGAACGTGCTGCTGTTCGTCCCGCTCGGTTTCTTCGCCAGGACGCTCTGGAAGCGCGGCCTCATCGGCACGACGCTGATCGGTTTCACCGCTTCGCTGCTGATCGAGATCACGCAGCTGACCGCGAACTTCGGCACCGCGCCCTACGTCTACCGGATCTTCGACGTCGACGACCTGCTCAACAACACCGGCGGCGCGATGCTCGGCTGGATCGCCGGAGCCCTGCTGCTCAGCCTCGTCCGGAAGCCCGTTCCTTCAACGGTCGAGATGCAGCCGCTGCGCCGCGAGCGGATCGACCTCGCCCAGGTCCGCTAGCCGCGCCCGCCGCCGCTGGGCCGCGCGCCGCGCGGCCCGCCGGTCTTCCGCGATCACCAGCACGGTGGCCACGACGAAGATCAACGCGACCAGGCCGAGGATGAGCGAGAGCTGCAAAACGCCTCCTCGAATACGACCTTGTGTGCGAGATCACAAACAGTACGCAAATCGTGGTGAATTGACCACCCCTTGAGACGAAAGTGGGTGTCGCAGGTCACGCGGGGTTCGCCGAGAACCACGTCCGGTCGTCTGCGCACCAGCGTTCGAAGACCAGCCCCGCCCTGGTCAGAGCGGTGTCGAGCGCCGCCGAACCCAGCCGGCGGCAGGTGAACGCCTGGGTCCACCTTCGGTCGTCCGCCGAGTAGCGGACGACGGCCGACAGCAGTTCCCCGTGTCGGACGACCTGGCCGAGCCGGACGTCGACCTCGCCGATCCGGCCGCCTTGGCCGTCCTGGACCGACTCGAACCACTCGGGCGGATGCCATTCGACGAGCACGCGCCCACCGGGCGCCACATGCGCGCGGGCGGTGGCCAGGAAGGCCGCCCGGTCGGCGTCGAGAGTGGTGTTGATCAGGTGGCTGCCGAGCAGCACCGCGTCGAAGACCCGGCCGAGCCGCAGCTCCTCGATCTTCGAGCACACCTTCTCGGCGCGGACGTGGGCGAGCATCTCCGGCGAATCGTCCACGGCGACCACGGGATGCCCCAGGGCCAGCAGCGCGTGGGTGACCCGGCCGACGCCGCTGCCGAGCTCCAGGATCGACGCGCCCTCCGGGACCGCGGCGTGCACGATCCCGGCCTCGCCGTCGGGCGGCAGCAGCCGGTACACCTCCACCGGACAGCCGTCGGCCGTGAACGCCCCCTGATCCATACCCGCCAGCGTGCCGGAAACTGAACCGGTGAGGACGAAACCGACCAAGGACGAGCTGGCCGCCGCGTACGGAAAGACCATCCCCGACGTCATCGCGCCTGGCCTGGACGTGCTGTTCTGCGGGATCAACCCCGGTCTCTACTCCGGCGCCCTCGGCCTGCACTTCGCCAGGCCGGGGAACCGGTTCTGGCCCGCGCTGCATCGCGGCGGCTTCACCCCGCGCCTGTTCGACCCGAGCGAGCAGGACGAGCTGCCCGGACTCGGCCTCGGCATCACCAACGTCGTCGCGCGGACGACGGCGCGGGCCGACGAGCTGACGCCGGACGAGTTCCGCGAGGGCGGACGGCTTCTCACGGCGAGGGTCGCCGAGTACCGGCCGCGCTGGCTCGCCGTCGTCGGGATCACGGCGTTCCGGACCGCGTTCGGCCTGCCGAAGGCGAAGATCGGCCCGCAGGACGGCGAGATCGCCCACGCGCGTGTCTGGGTCCTGCCGAATCCGAGCGGGTTGAACGCGCATTGGACGCCCGCGGCGCTCGGGGACGAATTCGGCCGCTTCCGCGCCGAGGTCCACTCTGAGTAGCGAACGCGCCAAGATCTCCCGTTGGCGCGCTCGATAGAGCCAGTGATCCACAACCAGTCGATACGCAGAGTTTGCTGCGACGATGCGATACATCTATGAGGGGGATATCGCGTCACGCCTGCCGACCTACTGACTCGTAATAGTTACGAGGTGTCATCTCTGTCCGGTCCCGCAGGGGGGACCGGTTGACGAGGGCGACCACGCCGGAGGGGCCGTGGTCGCCGAATGGACTTCTGTCCTCTCGTCCGGAGATGACGGGCAACAAAACGGAGGGGTCCGTGATGCGAGGGATCGAGCCGAACCGAACGCAGGCCGGCAGGCCTGGCGGACTGTCACCTGGCGGCCGCGGCCTCGGAGTGGCCGCCGTCGATCCGATCCCGATCTTCTGCGAGGGCCTGAGCTCACTGGTCCATCGCACGCCGGGACTGCACTGGCTCGGGCACGCGGCGAGCCATCACGCCGCGCTCCAGCTGTGCGAACAGCTCAAACCGGACGTGATCGTGCTGGATTCGGCGCTGGACCCGAACTGCCATCTGTCCCGGTTGCTCAGCGGCGGCGACCCGGCGCTGGTCATCATCACGATGATCCGGGACACCAACCGCACGCAGCAGTACCTCGCCGCGGCCATCGCGGCGGGCGTGCACGCGATCGTGCCGCGGGCGACGGACGGCCGTCATCTCACCGAGGCGATCCGGCGCGCGCACAGCGACCGCCGCTACATCGACCCGACGCTGGCGGCGCTCACGGCGAGGCCGAAGCGCCAGCCCGTGCTCCCGAAGCCGGGCGACGCCCCCAAGCCGGCGACCGCGCGCGGCCTGATGCCGCTGTCCCGCCGCGAGTACCAGGTCCTGCAACTGGTCGCCGAGGGGCTGGAGAACTCCGGGATCGCGAAGATCCTGTTCCTGTCCGTCGAAACCGTGCGGACCCACGTCAAAAGCATCTTGCGCAAGCTTTCGGCCCGCGACCGGACACACGCGGTGACCATCGCGTTCCGCTCCGGGATACTGGTCACGAACCCCGACGACGCGCACAGCCCGGCCGAGGCGCCTTCGGCCTCTTCGATCGCGCCGTCACCCCGCTGAACCGGCACCGGGACCCCCGTATTGCTGATTTACACATCACAACAGTGGCCATTCACTTGCCGCCGGTTACCCACAGGTAATATCCTGAAGTTACCGGCGAGTAGGGGACGTGTGCCCGGCCGGGGAGCCGAACACATTGGAGTGACGAAATGGGCCACTACAAGAGCAACGTCCGAGACCTGGAGTTCAACCTCTTCGAGGTCCTCGGCGTGCAGGACCGCCTCGGCAAGGGCGTCCTCGCGGAATCCGACGAGGAGACCGCCCGCGGCGTGCTGACGGAGCTGAACAAGCTCGCTTCCGGTCCCCTCGCCGACTCGTACGCCGACGCGGACCGCAACCCGCCGGTGTACGACCCGAAGACCTTCTCGGTGAAGATCCCCGAGTCGTTCAAGAAGAGCTACCAGGCGCTGATGGACGGCGAATGGTGGCGGCTGGGCCTGCCGAACGAGCTGGGCGGCTTCGGCCTGCCCCCGACCGTGCAGTGGGCCGCGGCCGAGCTGATCCTCGGCGCCAACGCGCCGCTGTTCATGTACATGGCGGGCCCGAACTTCGCCGGCATCGTCGACAAGAACGGCACCGACGAGCAGAAGCGCTGGGCGCAGGTCATGATCGACCGCGGCTGGGGCGCCACCATGGTGCTCACCGAGCCCGACGCCGGTTCCGACGTCGGCGCCGGTCGCGCCAAGGCCGTCAAGCAGGAGGACGGCTCCTGGCACATCGACGGCGTGAAGCGGTTCATCACCTCGGCCGAGAACGACATGGTCGAGAACATCATGCACCTGGTGCTGGCCCGTCCCGAGGGCCCCGGCGTCGAGACCAAGCCCGGCACCAAGGGCCTTTCGCTCTTCCTCGTGCCGAAGTTCCACTTCGACGGCGAGACCGGTGAGCTGGGCGAGCGCAACGGCGCCTTCGTCACCAACGTCGAGCACAAGATGGGCATCAAGGCCTCCACCACCTGCGAGCTGACCTTCGGCCAGCACGGCACCCCCGCCAAGGGCTGGCTGCTGGGCGAGGTGCACGACGGCATCGCGCAGATGTTCCAGGTCATCGAGTACGCCCGCATGATGGTCGGCACGAAGGCCATCGCGACGCTGTCGACCGGTTACCTCAACGCGCTCGAGTACGCCAAGGAGCGCGTCCAGGGTTCCGACCTGCCGAACATGCTGAACAAGGCGGCGCCGCGCGTCACGATCACCCACCACCCGGACGTCCGCCGCTCGCTGATGCTGCAGAAGGCGTACGCCGAGGGCCTCCGCGCGGTGTACCTCTACACCGCGACCTTCCAGGACCAGGTGTGGACCGGCGAGGGCGACGAGGCTTCGCAGAAGGTCGCGCACGGCGTCAACGACCTGCTGCTGCCGATCGTCAAGGGCGTCGGCTCCGAGCGCGCGACCGAGCAGCTCGTGCAGTCGCTGCAGACTCTCGGCGGGTCGGGCTTCCTGCAGGACTACCCGATCGAGCAGTACATCCGTGACGCGAAGATCGACTCGCTGTACGAAGGCACCACGGCCATCCAGTCGCTGGACTTCTTCTTCCGCAAGATCGTCCGCGACAAGGGCGCTTCGCTGGCCTACGTCGCCGGCGAGATCACGAAGACCATCGAGTCGGAGATCGGCAACGGGCGGCTCAAGAACGAGCGCGGACTGCTCAAGCAGGCGCTCGAAGACACCCAGGGCATGCTCGGCTCGCTGATCGGCTACCTGACCTCGTCGCAGGAAGACCCGCAGAACATCAACAAGGTCGGCCAGCACACGGTCCGCCTGCTGATGTCGGTCGGCGACCTGCTCATCGGCTGGCAGCTCATCAAGCACGCCGAGGTCGCCATCGGCAAGCTCGACGCGGGCGCGTCGGCGAAGGACACCCCGTTCTACGAGGGCAAGCTCGCCGTGGCGTCGTTCTTCGCGAAGAGCGTGCTGCCGGAGCTGACGTCGCGCCGCGCGATCGTCGAGGCCGCGGACAACAGCCTCATGGACATCCCCGAGGCCGCGTTCTAAACGGTTTAGTGACGAAGAGCCCTCTCCGATGCGGAGAGGGCTCTTCGTGGTTTCGAGGGTGTTTGCCGGGGGCATTTCCGTGCTGAGTCCGCCCGTCGGCGGACACCTCGGCAAAGGAGTTCTTCAATGACAGTCACCGGCATCATCATGGCGATCGTGGTCGGGCTGATCCTCGGGGTACTCGGCAGGTTCTTCGCCCCCGGCAAGCAGTCCATCCCGATTTGGCTGACCATCGTCGTCGGCGTCATCGCCGCCTTCATCGGCACGGCGATCGCCCGCGGACTCGGCTACGCGGACACCGACGGCTTCGACTGGCTCGAACTGATCACCCAGATCGTCATCGCCGCCATCGGGGTCACCCTGGCCGCGAACCTCTACGGACGGCGTGGTGTCACCCGGTAAGGGGTCTTGAAGCGCGACTAACCGCTTTCGGTGTCACCGTGGGAACCAACTGATTCTCCAGCGAAGGAGGAACCATGCTGGGTGGCCTTTGGGGCATCATCACCACGATCGTGGTGGGCCTGATCCTCGGTGTCATCGGCCGGATGCTCGCGTCCGGCGATCAGAAGATCCCGATGTGGCTGACGATCGTCGTCGGCATCGTCGCCGCCTTCATCGGCAACTGGCTGGCAGGCGTGTTCGGCGTCCGCGACACCCCGGGCATCGACTGGATCCGGCACGCTTTCCAGGTCGGCGCGGCGGTCGTCGGCGTGATCGCCGCGTCCGCGATCTACGCGAAGGTCAAGGGCGGGCACCACGCCGCCACCTGAGGACAGGGCTACGGTCGGCCCCTGTGACCACTCGACTCGAACTCAGTGGCCAGGGGCTGACTTCCCTGTCCGGCGTCGCCCTTCCGGCGTCGCTCGAACATCTGGACCTGTACGACAACCGGTTGACTTCCGTTCCCGACGACCTCTGGTCGCTTTCGGGGCTCCGGGTGCTGAACCTGGCCACCAACCGGCTGGCCTCCCTCTCTCCTTCGATCGGCGCGCTGCGGAGGCTGCACACGCTGGACCTGGGGCACAACGAGTTCGAGACTCTCCCGGACGAGCTCGGCGAGCTCTCCGGCCTGACGGAATACCTCTACGTGAGCGACAACAGGCTGACCGAGTTCCCGGTCGCGCTGTGCTCACTCGGACGGCTGAAGTACCTGGGATGTACGGACAATCGCATCTCCATCCTGCCGGACGACCTTTCCGGGCTGGCCTCCCTGCGCGAACTTCGCCTGTACGGCAACGGGTTGACCGAAATCCCGGAATCGCTCGGGACGCTTTCCACGCTGCGCGAGCTGCATTTGCGGAAGAACCGGCTGACGTCCTTGCCGTCCTCACTCGGTGACTTGAGCGAACTACGCCAGCTGGACCTGCGCGAGAACCGGCTCACCTCGCTGCCGTCCTCCCTCGCCCGGCTGTCCAAATTGGACAAGCTGGATCTGCGGTGGAACAAGGACTTCCGGGAGCCGTCGTGGCTCGCGGACTTCGAGGCCCGAGGCTGCATGGTGCTGCGGTGAAGCTCAGGCGCAGATGACCGCGGTACGCGGCGAGTAGGTCGCGTTGCGGGTTTCCCGGCGGACCTCCGTGCCGGTGACGACGTCGACGAGCACGCGGGTGTCCGAGGTGCTGAACCCGGCCGCGCCCGGATCCGGCACGCAGCCGGGCCCCGAACCGATCCGCACCGGCTGGGCGACGTAGGAATGCCTGTCCCCGCCGACGCTCTGGACCGAAAAGCGTTTCGTGCCCCAGATCCGCACGGTCACCGAGCCGTTGGCGGGGATCACCTGGATCGCGATGCCGGTCGGGGCGTCGTTGACGATCTGCATCTCGACGGGCGAACCGTCGTCGTTGATCGCCTTCACGTCGCGCGCGACCGGATAGCGGTCCAGGTAGTGGTCGTGCTCCAGGTGTCCGCCGTCGGCCAGCCCGGCCAGGTACGCGGCGTTGTAGAGCGTCGTCGCGAGCTGCGAGACGCCGCCGCCGACCACGACCGGCCCGGTGCCGTCCTCGTTCGCGGGCGCGGGGACGTAGCCCGCGTCCGCCGTCCGCGCCCCGGACCGCGCGCCGAGGCTGAACGTCTCGTTCGGCTTCACGATCGCGCCCGAGACGCGGGTGGCCAGCGCCTGCGCGTTGGTCATCGCCGGGCCGCTCAGACCGGAGGTGGTGAACTCGCCGATGACCTCGTTGATGCCGAGGACGTTCGCCGCCTCGGTGCTGACGGCCGGGCTGCTGGCGTCGTAGACCGCCTTCAGCTCCCGGTCCTCGCTCTTGGCGAGTGTCGTGGTCAGCGCGGAGAACGTGATGTCCCAGTTGACCTTCCTCGCGTCCTTCGACGGCTGCACCGCCGGCCTGTCGCCGACGAAGACGATCTGCGCGTCCGCGCCGTCGGTCTCGGTCTCCTTGAGCTGCGGCTGCGCCGCGGCCCGGAGTTTGCCCTGGTCGATACGGACTTCGAGGTTGCCGTCGTCGCGCGCGGCGAACTGGAAGGAGCCCGCGATCGTGTCCGGTTTCAGCGTCGCGTCCTTGCCCTCGCCTCGGATGACGAGCGGCTTCGCGACCGCCGGGGTGACGATCTTGTCGAGCGCCGCGTGCACGCCTTGCGAGTTCGCCTTCACCGGCGCGACGTTCACCTTCAGCTCGACACCGCCGTCGCTCAGCCAGCCGTCGGTGACCGTGGTGACCGCGGCCTTGACGTCGGCGAGCGTCTGGCCCGCCCGCGGTTCGACCGCGGCCGCGGCGACCGCGCCGTCGCCGCCCGCGACGGGCCGGAAGGTGATGTTCCCTTCGATCGGCGGCCGGTTCAGCTGCCCGGCGGCGAGGTCGGACACGGCCTTTTCGAGCTTCGGCACGTCCGTCCAGGTGACGACGCCGACCTCGCGGCTGGTGAAGAACGACATCAGGCGCGTGTACGGGCTCAGCGGCTGATGCCCGGCGCGGCCCAGCGTCTGCGGCCAGTCGAGGCCGAGGCCGGACGACGTCGGGTACAGGACGGTGTGGACGTCTCCCGCCCGGACGCGCACCGGCTCGATCAGCCTCGGTTCCAGCTCACGGCGAAGCTTCGACTCGGCCTCCTTGTGCGTGAGGCCGCCGACGTCGATCCCCGCGACGGTGACGCCGCGCGGGACGTCCCCGGCGCTGACGATCAGGTCGACCGCGTACGCGAGCACGAAGAGACCCATGAGCACCCCGGCGGCCATGAGGGCCTTGCCGAGCCCCTTGCGGAACTTCGACGCGGGCGTCGGCGGTGGATGCACCACCCTGTCGCCCTGGAAGAGCTCGTCTACCAGGCCTTCGTCGTTTTCCGGTTCGTCGTCCGGGTCCGGGAGGAGTTCGTCGGTGAACAGATCGGTACCCGGTTCGTCGTGGTCATCGCGTACCAACTCTCACCACCCCTCGTCACGGGCACCGAGCTACAGGTACAGCCCCGTGCCGTGTTCGGTCCGCTCGGTCGCCACGGCGTGGATGTCCCGCTCCCGCATGACCAGGTGCCCCTCACCCTGGATCTCGACCTCGTGCTGGTCCTCCGGGTTGAACAGCACGCGGTCGCCGGTCTTGACGTTCCGCACACTGTTGCCCACACCCAGTACATCACCCCACGCGAGCCGCCGCGCCACTTGCGCGGTGGCGGGGATGACGATGCCGCCGGTGCTCCGGCGCTCCCCGTCCTCGGGGGACAGCTTCACGAGCACCCTGTCCTGCAGCATCTGAATTTCGAGTTTCGGCCGGTCTGACACAGGTGAGACTCTACTTTCCCGGGTCCCCCGCCATGACCAGGCTCAGCGCGCTTTCTCCACCGTTTTCGAACCGCAACGGCACGCCCCAGTCCTGCCGGGTGATGCGGCACGCGGGGTGCTCGCCCCCGTCGTCACAGCTCGCGGCCTGCGCGACGACCTGCAGGACACCTCCGGTGACTCCCTCGGCGAAGCGGAGCTTGCGGAACAGGTCCGTGCCGACCCCCGCGCCCTCGGCGAGGAGTTCCGGCGGCGAGGCGCTGATTTCCAGCCGCGTCGACGGGCCGTATCGGTCGTCGAGCTTCTCGCCGGGCGGCGGGGTGAAGACGACGGAGAACTCCAGCTCGCCCGGCGCCAGCACGGTCGGCGGGCGGCGGACCGCGTGCGCGTCCCCGGCCACGGCCTGCTCGCCGAGCGGCACCGGCCCGATCCGGTTGCCCGCCGACTCGACGACCAGCAGTTCGCCGTCGTGCACCAGCAGGCCGGATGGCTCCGCGAGACCGGTCGCGAGCGTGGTCACCCGGCGGGTGAGCGGGTCGTAGCGGCGGACGGCGCCGTTGTAGGTGTCGGCGATCGCGATGGTCTCGCCGGGCAGCACGGCGAGGCCGAGCGGATGCTGCAGGAGCGCCTGATCGGCCGGGCCGTCGACGTGGCCGAAGGAGAACAGGTCGACGCCGACCGCGGTGTGCACGGTGAACGTCTCGCCCTCGGGCTGGATCCAGCGCAGCGCCGACGTCTCGGCGTCCGCGAGCCACAGGCGTCGTCCGTCGGGCGTGAGACCCGATGTCTGCGCGAAGAACGCTTCGTGGACGTCGCCGTCTCGCAGGCCTTCGACCGTTGTGCCGGCGAAGCGGCGGATGGTGCCCGAGACCGGCTCGAACACGCTCAGCGTGTGGTTGCCCGCCATGGCGACCACGACGCCGCCCGCGGGACCCCACCAGGCGACGTCCCAGGGGCTCGTGAGGTCGATGTCGAGCGCCTTGCCGGTGTCGACGCCGTCGCGCCACTGGCGGCCGGTGCCGGCGACCGTGGAGACCTCGCCGGTGATCAGGTCGATGCCGCGCAGCCGGTGACCGGCGGTGTCGGCGACGACGGCGTGGTAGCCCGCGCGCTCCGCGACCTCGTACGGCAACAGGGTGATCCCGGACGGCTCGGTGAAGCTCGCCAGGTCGAACGGCCCGTCCTGCGCGCCGCGGGCGCCGCTGCCGAAGCGGCGGATGATCGTCTCGCCGTCGGACGCGAACTCGACGATGGAGTGGTTGCCGGTGTCGGCGACCAGGATCCGGCCTTCGGCGGTGGTGACGGCCTTGCTCGGGAACCGCAGTTCGGCTCGCTGCTCCTCGGCCGGGACGTACGGGCTGCCGCCGCGGCGGAGCGTGCCCTTGGCCTCGTGGGTCGCGACGAGGTCGGCGATCACCCGGCGCAGTGCCTCGGCGTGCCCCTCACCCGCGGCGACGTGGACGACGTACCCCTCGGGGTCGACGACGACCAGCGTCGGCCACGCCTTGACCGCGTACTGCGACCAGGTGGTCATCTTCGGGTCGTTGAGGACAGGGTGGTGCACCTCGTACCGCCGCACGGCCGCCTCGATCGCGGCCGCCTCGCCCTCGTGCAGGAACTTGGGCGAATGCACGCCGATGGTCACCAGGACGTCGGCGAACTCGGCCTCCAGCGGGCGCAGCTCGTCGAGCACGTGCAGGCAGTTGACGCAGCCGCTGGTCCAGAAGTCCAGCAGGACGATACGGCCGCGCAACCCGGCGAGCGTGAGCCGCTCGCCGCCGGTGTTGAGCCACCCGTCACCGGCGAGCTCGGGCGCCCGCACGCGGGACTGCGTTCGTGGAGAAGTCACGCCAAGAGTGAACTACACGTGTCGCCGCTCTGTTCCGACGTCCAGGCGTTGAGAGGGCGAGCTCACCCCGGGGGAGGAGCCTCATGTGGGTGATGAGGGGCCTTCTCCCAGACCGACACGTGCCCGGTGCTCGCGGCGGTGAGTTCCGAACGGTCCCAATCCGCCCAGCGGTGCTTCGGGCGCATCCCGGCGATGCGTGCCATGAGGTCCAGCTCGGCGGGCCAGACGTAGCGGAACGGGATGCGGCGGAACCGCCCCGTCCCGTCCGGTGACACGGTCACGTGGTTCGACGTGAACCGCTGCGTGACCACGTCGTACTGGTCGAACCCGACGTAGCCGGCGTCGTGGTCCATCGCGAACGGGACGACGTCCTGCCCCGGTGGCATGCGGCGCAGGTCCGGCAGGCCCACCTCGACGACGAACAGCCCGCCCGGCCGCAGATGCGCCGCCGCGTTGCGGAAGACGTCGACCTGGCCGTCCTGGGCGGTCACGTTGCCGATCGTGTTGAACACCAGGTAGACCAGCGAAAACTCGCCTGCCACCCGCGTGCTCGTCATGTCGCCGATCGTGACTTCGACCGCTTCGCCGCCCGGCTTGTCCGCGATCCGCGCCGCCATCGCCCGGCTCAGCTCGATGCCGCTGACAGGCACTCCGCGCGCGGCCAGCGGCGCGGCGATCCGCCCGGTCCCGACGGCGAACTCGAGCACCGGGCCGTCGGCCAGGTCTTCGAGGATGTCCACGACGGACGTCACCAGTTCCGGCGCGTTCGCACCGCCCGGGTCGTCGTAGTCCGTGGCCACGCTCTCGGGGAACCAGCCGTCCGCCGGGTCGTCTTCGAAGCTCACGATCGCGGACGTTACCGCCGGGCCCGGGCGCTTCTCATCCCGTTTTCGCGGTGGCGCTCAACCGGCGTTAAAAGAGAAGGCGCCTTCGCGTTGTGCAATTTAGGCTCGAACACATGTCCACTGTTGAGCACGCCTTCACCATCGAGGAGGCACACGACCTCCAGGCGAGCTTGGCCGAACCCGTGCGTCCCGGGTTGAGCGAGGCCGAGCTCGACGACGTCGAAGCACGCTTCGGCTTCCGGTTCGCCGCCGACCACCGGACCTTCCTGTCCGCCGGGGTGCCGATCGGCGACCGCTGGCCGGACTGGCGCTGCGGCAACCCCGACCAGCTGCGGAAACGGCTGGATTGGCCGGTCGACGGGGTGCTTTACGACGTCGAACACAACGGTTTCTGGCTGCCGGACTGGGGCCTGCGCCCGATCGACCTCGCCGACGCGCTTTCGCGGGCCCGCTCACAGCTGGCGCTCGCGCCTCAGCTGGTTCCCGTCTGCGGACATCGGTATCTGCCCGGGATCGCCGGGAGCTCGGGATATCCGGTGCTTTCGGTGTACCAGACCGACATCGTCTATTACGGCTACGACCTGCGCGGCTACCTGCGGCACGACTTCTGCGACGAGCCGCTCGGCCCGCCACCGGCAGGCGGGCCGCGGCAGGTCGGGTTCTGGTCGCGGTTCGTGGAATGAACGGACCGTTCATGCCTTGAGTTCGCGGTTCGGTGCCACTACATATGGCCGATTTGCGCATCGGGCGTCACCAAATGCGCCCCCGGCGAGAGCAAAGGTCCCTTGCTCTTTTCGCGATCCGGGAAAGTGGTGGTAAGGGTCAGGATTCGGCGGCGGCCTTCAGCCGGGCCAGCGTCGCGGCGATGTTCGCCCGGTTGGCGTCGTCCCGCTTCCAGATCCCGGTGAACAGCGACGTCGGCCCGCGCAGCCAGCCCGGCCGCCGGTCCCACGTGCTCTCCACGGCCACACACCCGTCACCGGACGCCTCGATGTCGTACTGCCAGCGCGCGACGGGCAACCCGGCGACCGTGGTCACCTCGAACGCGAACCGCCTGCCCTCGTCGGCGTCGGTGATCGTCGAAAGGGTGCTCCAGCGCCGGATCCCGTTGCGGTTGCGGCCGCGGAACTTGGCGCCGACAGCGGGGCTCTTCGCGGCGCCGACCCAGCGGTGCCCCTCGTACTCCTCGGCCATGCCCGCGAGCTCTCCCGGGTCGCTGACCAGGGCGTACACCTTCTCGGGCGGGGCGGCGATCGCGATCTTACCGGTGGCGCTGGGCTGAGTCATGGCATACCTCCGTACTGAGGGTATGTGAAATACCCCTAGTTGTCCCGCCGGAGCATGCGGCTTATCCCGGCCGCCACCGTCGTCGCCAGCACCCAGCCCGACGCGGTGAACCCGGCCGCCACCCAGTTGTCCATGCCGTGCATGTACCAGCGCGACTTGTTGCCGAAGTCGACGATCGGGACCAGGAGGTCGATCGTGTACAGCACCGGGTTCCACTGCAGGCCGGTGTCGTCCTGGTTGACCAGGCACCGCGGCCCGCTCACCGTGAGGTTCGGGTTGGTGACGCAGTCGTCGACACCGAGCCCGAACCACAGGCTGCCCAGCACGAGCAAGGTCAGCAGCCAGCCGAGCGCGCGCACCGGACGGAACCCGTAGCCGACCATCGACCGCTGCAACCAGCTCCACACGTGCACGCCGGGCCCGAAGAACTTGAAGCCCTTCGCGAGCGCCACGTACCGGAATTGCTGTTTCTTCAGCAGCACCGTGGACGCGTGCTCTTCATTACCGGACGCGCGCAGCGTCGCAGCCAGCTGGTCGTAAGGTCCCGGGCGATAGCCGTCCATCGCCTTGCGCAGCAACACGATCCGATGGTCGATCGCCCGGTCGTCGTCGAGCGCGATGTCCTCTTGCAGCGCGTCGTACCGGAAATCCTCCAGCTCGATCCCCGTCGTCGACGCCCAGAACGCCTCGTTGTCGCCCAGCGTCCCGCAATGCGCGCGCCGCAGGACGATCCGGCCGTCCGGGGGACCGGCGGGTGTGAGCAGGAATTCGTCGGCCGTGACGTCGCTGCCGTCGAGCGCGATCCCGTGCTGCGGCAAGGAACCGAGCCGTGCGCCGCGGAAGTCGACGCGCCGCGCGACCTGGGCGCCGTCGAGGTTGACCCCGCCTTGGGCGACGAATGGCCGTTCCTTGTTCTCGGTGAGGATCAGGTCCCGGCCGATCCGCGCGGTGCGGACGTCCAGCGAGTAGCTGGTGCGCGTGCGCGTGCCGGGCTCGGTCAGGCTCGTGCCGAAGAGGTTCACGCTGCCGCCGACCTCGGCGCCCTGCAATCGCAGGGTGCCTTGGACGGTCGCGTCGGTGAGCTGGAAGTTGCCCGCGATCTTCGCGCGCCGCGCGGAAAAGACGTCGCGGCGCGGGTGCAGGAACATCGAGTTCCACGCGAGCACGTTGCCGCCGACGGTGATGTCGGCCATGCGCAACTGCCCGGACGGCACCCGCAGGCTCGTCGCCTCCAGGTCGCCGCCGATCGTCGTCCCGTCGAGATGGATCGCGCGGTCGTAGTAGGGAATGCTCTGCCCGCGGGCGACCTGGACCTCGGCGCCCGCCAGCCGCAGCGAACCGCCGATCTGGGCGTTGACCATCCGCAGCGTCCCGGTCGCCTGCATGCCGTCGCACAGTTCGAGGTTCCCGTTGACCGTCGAACGATCAGCGACGAGCGCCGGCCGCGGGTCGATGTACGGATCGTTCGATTTCCACGCGTCGACGACGATCGGCCCGGCCTGGTTCACCGACAGCTTGGCCTCGCGGAAAATGACGTCACTGTCCACAGTGGCGCTCGGCAGGAACATGATCCCGCTGGCGGAGAAGCGTTTCCGTTGTGAGGCGGGCCCGTAGTTGTCCACTTCGCACAGCAGGCTGCCGCCGATGTGGATCCCGTTCCCGTTGAGCGCGAAGCCGTCCCGGTTGTTCAGCGTCGCGCCGGAGAAGTTGACGTTACCGCCGGCCCGCATCCCCGGGATGCGGACTTCTCCGTTGGCCACCAGCCGATACGCCAGCAGCGCGCCGACGATGTTGACCCGGTCGGCCTGGATCGCCTTGCCGCGCGGATGGGTGATCACCGTGCGGGTCAGCACGACCGAGCCCTCGATGACCGCGTCGGTGAGGTTGACCGCCGCGTTCGGCATCCCGCGCTCGCGATCGTCGCCGCGCTGGACCGTGGTCTCCTCGATCTCGTGCTCGCCGTCGACGTGCACGACGCTGCGGATGAGGCGGACGTCGTTGCGGGTGCGGAGGTTGCGCGCCTTGAGCCCGGGCAGCCAGCACTTGCGGAACACGAGCCCGAGCAGATGCGCCTCGCGGACGTCCGGCGGATGCTCGAACCGGCACCGCTCGAACCGGAACAGATACTTGATGTCGGCCGCGCGCAGATCGAGCGTGCCGGTGATGTAGGCGTCCTCGACCTGCACGATCGGCGCGTTGGTCGCCTGGCGGCGCCACCGCAGCAGCCCGGTCGTCCCCGGCTTCATCAACTCCGACGCCGGGACCTCGTACCGCTTGTCGGGATTCGGGTCGAACGGGTCGAGGGGCGGCAAGGACGCGTCGCCGTTCGTTTCGCCTTCCCCCGGATCGCGCGGCCCGTTGTTGCGCCGAAAGCCCGGCATCGTCTCGCTTCCCTCCCCCGTCGTTCCCCGGCCACCAGCGAAGCCGATCACCCACGGGATCCGCAAGTGGCCCGGGGCGGCAGACCGGAACCTGCCACCGGACCGCGACCACCTCGGGTTCCGGACCAGGACGTTCACGTCCGCTTCGGTGATCTTGACCGAACTCGCCGCCTGGGCGCCTGACCGCTGCTGCGGTCACGCAGCGGAATCGGATGTGGACTACGGGTAGGCAGCACCCTTCGCGGCCCGTGCGGGGAGGCACGAACCGAGGCGATCGACCCAGCGACCACGTTCTTTTCCCGGCCCCTCCGGAATTGCGACAAAGCAACTCAAGAGCGAGTAAGCCGTCGACGCCCCGTTTCCGAGAAACAGGTAACGCAGTGTTTCTTTTCCGGAATGGCGTCTTCGGCGCGCGTCCTTCTCACTTCTCCTCAAGACCGCCGCGCTGGATGATCCAGCACCCCGAAAGTCTCAAGGACGTGCGTGCACGCCACTACGCCGTTCGGTCGATCCACCGGCGCCCTGGGTAGTACAAAAGGGCTACCAAGGACGAAGTGCACCCGATCAGGCAGGGCGGTCCTACCTTTCGATGGTGATCTTCGGCGAAAGGGCTGATCAGCGATCTTCCTGCTGCTATCGTCACCGGTCGGAGTCAGTAGTGAACTACGGGTAGGCCGTGCCCCATCGCGGCCCGTGCGGGGAGGCACGACATGACAGGACCGGGAAGCGGCCTTCAGGGGATCTACAACCAGCTGAACACGACGCCGCCGCAGGCACCGCCCCCGGGCTCGGGGTTGATCCAGGGGGCCACCTCGGCACCGCCCCCGCCGGGGCCGCCGCCGAACTACGGCGAACTGGGCAAGGGGCAGGCGAAGGCCGACTTCGCGGCGGCCTCGGCGAACGGTGGCTGGGAGTTCGACCCCGAAGCCATGGACAAAGTGATCAAGTCTCTTGAGGCCTGCATCGACAAGGACTTCAGCCGCGCCCAGAACGAGGCCACCTGGTTGAATCAGATCAAGCCGCCCGGCACCGAAGTCGGCAGTGAGGGATACGCGGCTGCCGCAAACTCCTCCGGAGCGGCTTACCAGGCATTCCTGCAAGGCGCCCGGGAATACACGTGGTCCTATCTCGAGACGCTGATAGCGATCCGCAAGGCTTACCAAGAGCAAGACCAAGCAGCACTGGACGCACTCCGCCAGATTGGAAAGACCGCCTGATGCGACACACAGCCAAGTTCGCGACCGTCGCGATCGTGAGCACGCTGGCCTTGTGCGCCGGTTGCAGTGATCAGAAGAACGGAAATCCCGTTCCGACGGAGAAACCCGCCTCGTCGTCGGCGGCCCTCCCGTCTGATGGAGCTCCCGCGGTCTCGGACCCGATCACCAACACCTCGGCGGTCGAGAGCGACCCTTGCAGTGCCGTGCCCGTCGCGCAGATCGAGACGATCGGCGGAAAGACCGACGGCTCGCGACTCGACCCGATGAGCGCGGGAAACAGTTGCACCTGGTCGTTCGCGGACGGCCCCAGCAACGTCAACGCAGGGCTGGTCACCGGCAACAAGGAGGGCCTGAGCTCTCTGTACTCGCAACACGCGACGGGCGGGCTGACCACCTTCAAACCGGTGGACCCTGTCGGCGGATATCCCGCCGTGGTCTACGCCAACGGTGGCGAAGGGCAAGGTACCTGCACTCTGGCTGTGGGCGTTCGCAACGACCTCGTCTACACCGTGATTCCCCGTCTGGTCACCAACCATCCGTCGTTCTCCGACCCGTGCGGTATGGCGACGAAGGTCGCGGCTGCGGCGATCAAGCATCTCAAGGGGGCGTAGCCGATGACCTACAGCGGTTGGGAGATCTTCACCAAGCTCAACGCCAATCCCGCGACGACGGAGACCCTCGACAGGGCCCAGGTGTCATCCCACAAGCTGCTGGTGATCCACGGGGACATCAGCACCGCGATGGAGAACAGCCAGACCGCGCTCAGTTCGTTCTGGAAGGGCAAAGCCGCCGACAGCGGAGCAGCAGGTCTCGCCCCGCTCATCGCGACCTCCAAGATCGCGGGCGAGAACATGGACCGCGCCCGTCAGTCGATGTACGACCAGAACGCCTCCTTCCACTACACGCGCGGAAACGTCCGCCCGGTCGAGAAGGAGCGCGCGGGGGACAGCGGGCCCGAGGACATCCTGTCCATCGGCGCGAGTGACGACGAGATCGCGGCCGCGAAGTTCGATTCGGACACCAAGCACAACGTCGAGATCTACGAGCCGTACTACCAGAGCACCCAGCCGCGGCAGCAGTCGCTCGCGCCGGCCTACCCGGCCGCGCACGATCCGAACGTCTCGTCGGGGCCGATCACGGCGGATCCGATCGATCCCGGGACGAAGGTCAGCGGGTTCAGCGGCGGGCACGGCGACTCCGGCGGGCGGCACGGTGGGCCCGGTGGCTACACCGGCGGGCCGAGTTCGTACACGGCGCCTCCGGGGGCCGAGGGCTACCAGGCGCCGCGACCGCCGCAAATGCCGCCGCAGCCGCCGAGGATGCCGCAACCCCCGCAGCAACCGGTCCGGCGACCGAATGACGGGACCGATCTCTCCTCGGTGAAGACCCCGCCCGGGATGCGGCCGGGCGACTTCCGGCCGCCCGCGTTCGGCCCCGGAAGCGGCGGCCCCGGAGGGGGTCCGGGTGGCGGAGGCGGCGGTGGATTCGGCCCGGGTACGGGCGGGTTCAGCGGCGGATTCGGGCCTGGTGGCGGCTTCGGGCCGGGTGGGTCGACGGGCGGGCCGGGCAACAGCATGGGACCCGGTCGCGGCGTCGGCGCCGGCGGGATGACCGGCGAGGGCGCGATGCGCGGTCCCGGTGGGACGCCGGCAGGCGGTGCGGCGGCGGGACGTCCCGGCTCGCCCGGCATGGGTGGCGGCGGCATGGGCGGAGGCAAAGGCGGCAAGGGTGGCGAGGACGAGGAGCACAAGCGCAAGATCCTGCTCCAGGAAGAGGACGGCGACTCGATTTTCGGCGGCTACGACGGCGACAAGCCGGTTCCGCCGGTGATCGGCGCGTGACGTGCTCCAGAAACCCGTCGAACTGACGCTCCAGACCTACGAAACCCTTCTGGACCACCATAATCTCGGCGACATCCACCCGACGCTCGTCCGGGGCGCGCAGTGGTACCTGCCCGAGGAACGTCGCGCGCTGGCCGCCACCGCTCAGTCCGAATTGGACAGACAAGGACTGCTCAGGCGCGGCCGGATCGACGACGAATTCCTCGACACCCTGCGCTTTCTGCAGCGGCCGGCGGTCGAGTACTACTCGTGGGTGAAGTCGGAGGGGCGCGAGCGGACCGTTCGCGCCGCGGGCAGTGGCCGCGAGGCGCTCACTGTCGTCCTGGTCGACCAGGTCGTCTACCTGAAGCCGACCCGGCCGGACACGCTCCCGCAGGATTTCACCGGTCTGCTCCCCGAGGCTCCCGGCGCGCGCACGCCGTCGTTGAACTGCTCGGAAGCCGACCTGCAAATCCTCATGAAGGGCGAAATGCTGACGGGCGCCGGCCCCAGCATCCGTGACGCCAAGAAGGTCCTCCAGTGGATCCGGTCGCCGCACACCTTCTTCGGCAGGCTGTACGTCGCCATCCGTGACGGCGGCGGCAACCGGAAACGCGTCGAGCGGCCGCCGGGCTGGATGGACACCGAGCAGGGCCGCGTCGTGTTCGGCCCGGACGCCAAGGGCTGGGTGAGCCTCATGGGCGCCGGGCCGCACGAAATCGCTTCGAAGGTGGTCCAGCTGGAGTCGCAGCTCCGGGGACGTTAGTCCTGGTGGTTCGGGTTGAGCACCCGTGAGAGGAACGTCTTCGTGCGTTCCTCTTGCGGGTCGCCGATGACCTGGTCCGGCGCGCCCTGTTCGACGACGACGCCGCCGTCCATGAACAGCACGATGTCGGCCACCTCGCGGGCGAACTGCATCTCGTGCGTGACGACGAGCATCGTCATGCCCTCCTGCGCGAGCTGCCGCATGACCGCGAGCACGTCACCGACGAGTTCCGGGTCGAGCGCCGACGTCGGTTCGTCGAACAGCATGACGTCCGGGTTCATCGACAGCGCCCTGGCGATCGCGACACGCTGCTGCTGTCCACCGGACAGCTGTGTCGGCAGCGAAGACTCCTTCTCCGCAAGGCCGACCTTCGCGAGGTTCTCCCGCGCGATGCGCTCAGCCTCGTCCTTGTCGCGCTTGAGCACCTTGCGCTGCGCGACGGTGAGGTTGTCGAGCACGCTCAGGTGCGAGAAGAGGTTGAACGACTGGAAGACCATGCCGATCTTCGTGCGGGCGCCGTCGATGTCGACGTCCGGGTCGGTGATCTCGCTGCCGTTGACGACGATCTTGCCCTGCTGCGGTTCTTCGAGGAGGTTGACGCAGCGCAGCAGCGTCGACTTGCCCGAACCCGACGGACCGATGATGCAGACGACCTGGCCGCGCTGGACCTCCAGGTCGATGCCCTTGAGCACTTCGAGTTCGCCGAACGCCTTGTGGAGTCCCGAAACCTCGACGATCGTCTGGGTGCTCATACCGTTCCTCCGCCGGGCACTCCGGCCCCGTATTTCTTCTCTAGCCGCTGCTGCAGGATCGACAGCGGGATGGTGATGACCAGGTAGCAGAGACCGGCGACGACGATCGGCGTCAGGCCCTTGGCCTCCAGCAGCGCCTGACGGCTGAACTGCGCCAGTTCCTGCTGCGCGGGTGTGGTGCCGAGCAGGAACGCCAGCGAAGAATCCTTCGTCAGCATGATCAGTTCGTTGGCCAGCGGCGGCAGGATGATCCGGAACGCCTGCGGGATCACGACGGTGATCATCGTGCGGGCGGGCGACATGCCGAGCGAACGCGCGGCCTCGATCTGCCCGCGCGGCACCGCCTGGATGCCGGCGCGGATGGTCTCCGCCATGTAGGCCGAGGACACGATGCCCAGCGCCAGCATGATCGCGACGTTGCGCGGCAGCTGGGTGTTGAACGCCGTGGGCACGCCGATGCCGACGGCGAGGAAGATCAGCAGCGCGGGCAGGCCGCGGAAGAACTCGATGTACCCGCGCGCGAACCAGCGGTACGGGCCGACCGAGGACAGTCTCATCAGGGCGAGCAGGAGGCCCAGCCCCAGGCCGAGCGCGAAGCCCAGCGCGGTGAAGATGACGGTGTTCTTCAGCGCGACCGTGATCACGTCCGGGAACTGCTTGGCGGCGACGTCGAGATCGAAGAACGCCTTGCCGATCTTGCTCCAGTCGGCCAGCAGCGCGAGCACGATGACGATCACCAGCAGCAGGACGTATTGCCCGGTCCGGAACGCCGAACGTCGCTGGCGGCGGCTCAAAGCCATTTCTCTCCTCAAACAGGTGGCGACAAACCTGTGGCCGGTGCGCTGGGCACCGGCCACAAGGCGGCTTGACTAGTTCGTTGCGGATCCAGGCTGCCAGGTCGGCGCCTTGCCGAACCACTTCTCGTAGATCTTCGCGTAGGAACCGTCCGCCACGGACGCCTTGAGCACCTCGTTGATCTGGCCGAGGAGGGCGGTGCTGCCCTTCTTCACGCCGATTCCGTAGAACTCGTTGGTCTTGAATTCGGTGACGACCGTCGTGTCCGGGTTCGTCTTCGCGAAGTCGTAGAGCACGCCGTTGTCGTTGACGCCCGCGTCGACCGTGCCGTTCTTGACGGCCTGCTCCAGCAGCGCGAGGTCGTCGAAGGTGACGATCTCCGCGCCCTTGGCTTCCTTCTGCGTGTACTCGGCGCCGGTGGTGGCCGACTGGACACCGATCTTCTTGCCCGCGACGTTGGAGAGGTCCTTGATCGGCGAACCGGCCTTGACCAGCAGTGCCTGGGTCGCCTCGAAGTACGGGTCGGAGAAGTCGAACTTCTCCTTGCGCTTGTCGGTGATCGTCATCCCGGCGGCGGCGAGGTCGCACTGGCCGCTGTTCATCGCTTCGCCGGACTCGATGTTCTCGAAGGCGATGTCGACGATGCTCTGCTCGACACCCAGCTTCTTGCCGACCAGGTCGACCAGGTCGACGTCGAAGCCGACGATCTTGTCGCCCTGCTTGACCTGGAACGGCTGGTAGGGCAGGTGCGTGCAGGTGGTGACCTTGCCGGAAGCGACGAGCTGGACGCCACCGGCCGCGGTTCCGCCTTCCTCACCGCACGCGGACAGCGCGCCCGCGGCTAGGGCGAGCGCCGGAATCAGGGCGAGCGCTTTGAATCGGGCCACGTCGTCACTCCTTGTAGTTCCCATGTGTCGAGAGCACGCATATTGCCACTCATCCGGCGGCAAGCACAGCACTACGACGTTACAGCGACGTTTCGGCCGTCACGGGCGTTGCATGAAGTATCGCGCCGACATGGCAGGGTGAGCGAGTATGGCGACCATGAACAACAACTCGGCGCCGCGGCTCCCACCTGCGGGCCGCCGCCCTCGCGTGACCACTTCGGCGAGGCGCGCGGCGAAACCGGGAGCGCAGTTCGACGGCTATCTTTCGCCGTCCAGGCCGCATGCGGGCGCGTACGACGAGATGTTCACCGCCGACGGCACCGTCCGCCAGCCGTACCGCGCGCTCTACGAATCGATTTCCGCGCTGACCTCGACGGACCTGACGTCCCGATCGGCGGCGATCGACCGGGCCATGGTGGATCAGGGAATCACGTTCTCGCTGTCCGGCCAGGAACGCCCGTTCCCGCTCGATCTCGTACCGAGGGTGATCACTTCGGCCGAATGGAGCAAACTCGAACGTGGTGTGGCCCAACGGGTCCGCGCGCTCGAAGCCTTCCTCGCCGACGTGTACGGCGATCGGCAGATCCTGCGCGAAGGCGTTCTCCCGCGACGGCTGATCACTTCGTGCGAGCATTTCCAGCGCGAGGCGTTCGGGATCAACCCGCCCAACGGCGTCCGCATCCACGTGTCCGGTGTGGACCTGGTGCGCGACGAAGAGGGCACGTTCCGGGTACTGGAGGACAATCTTCGCAACCCCTCGGGTGTTTCGTACGTGATGGAGAACCGCCGCACGATGGCGCGCGTGTTCCCGGACCTGTTCGCCCAGCACCGGGTGCGCCCGGTCGGCGACTACGCCTCACATCTGCTGCGCGCGCTGCGGGCGGCGGCCGCGGCGAACGTCGCCGATCCGATGGTCGTCGTGCTCACCCCCGGCGTGCACAACTCCGCGTACTTCGAGCATTCGCTGCTGGCCCGGCTGATGGGCGTCGAACTGGTCGAAGGCCGCGACATGTTCTGCCGGGACAACGTCGTCTACCTGCGCACCACCGAGGGCGAACGACAGGTCGACGTCATCTACCGGCGGATCGACGACGAGTTCCTCGATCCGGTGCACTACCGGCCGGACTCCGTGCTCGGCGTCGCCGGGGTCCTCAACGCGGCCCGCGCGGGCAACGTGGTGATCGCGAACGCGGTCGGCAACGGCGTCGGCGACGACAAACTCGTCTACACCTACGTGCCCGAGATGGTGAAGTACTACCTCGACGAGAAGCCGCTGCTGCCCAACGTGGACACCTTCCGGTGCTGGCTGCCGGACGAGTTCGACCACGTCATGCAGCATATGGACGAGCTGGTGATCAAACCGGTCGAGGGCTCCGGCGGCTACGGCATCGTGTTCGGGCCCGAGGCGACGCCTGCCGAGCTGACCGCGCTCAAACGCAAGGTCCGGGCGAACAAACGCGGCTGGATCGCGCAGCCCGTCGTCCAGCTCTCCACCGTCCCGTCCAAAGTGGACGAACGACTGGCGCCACGGCACGTCGACCTCCGGCCGTTCGCGGTCAACGACGGCAAGGACATCTTCGTCCTGCCGGGCGGGCTGACCAGGGTCGCGCTCCCGGAGGGCAGCCTGGTGGTCAACTCGTCGCAGGGCGGCGGTTCGAAGGACACGTGGGTGCTGGCACCACGATCCTCCACGGCGGAACGGGAGCTGGAGCGGCCCGCGCTCGGCGCACTGTCCCATGTAGACGGTCTGATCGCCGAACAGGGTCCCGAGCTGACCACCACCCAGCAGCAACAGCAACAACAGGCATAAGGGAGGTCACGTGCTAGCCCGTAACGCGGAATCGCTGTACTGGATCGGCCGGTACGTCGAACGTGCCGACGACACCTCCCGCATTCTCAACGTCTCCGTGCACCAACTGCTCGAAGACGCCAGCGTCGACCCGGACCACGCGAGCCGCCAGCTGCTCGCCGTCCTCGGCATCTCGCCGGAGGGCATGGACTCGCTCGACGTGTGGAAGCTGACGGAACTGGTCGCCTACGCCAAGGACAACCCGGCGTCGATCGTCGGTTCGATCAACTCCGCCCGCGAGAACACCCGCGGCGCCCGCGAGGTCGTCTCGACCGAGCTGTGGGAATGCCTGAACGCGACCTGGAACGCGGTACCGGACAGGCAGCGGTACGCGCGCCGTGCCGGGCCGCACGCCTTCCTTTCCTTCGTCGAGGAACGCGCGGCGATGTTCGCCGGGCTCGCCGATTCGACGATGAGCCGCGACGACGGCTGGCTGTTCATGGTGCTCGGCCGCTCGGTCGAACGCGCGGACATGGTAGTGCGCCTGCTGCTTTCGCGGGTCCAGGACAGCGCGTCCTCACCCGGCTGGATCACCGTGCTCCGCTCGGCGGGCGCGCAGGACACCTACCTGCGGACCTATCGCGGCGCGCTCGACGCGGCCCGGGTCGTGCAGTTCCTGATGCGGGACACGCTCTTCCCGCGATCGGTGTTCCACGCGCTGCGCCAAGCCGAGGAGTGCCTGGAGCGACTGGACCCCGGCGTCAACTCGCGGGCCAACGAGAAGTCCGAGGCGCTGCGGCAACTCGGCCGCGCCCGCAGTGAACTGGAGTTCCTGCGGCAGTCGGATCTGCTGGAGGACCTGCCGAAACGGCTCGTCACCCTGCAGACGTCGATCAAGGACATCGGCGACGCGGTTTCGGTGCAGTACTTCCATTCGTCGCCGTGGGTGGCCTGGAGCGGTGCGGAGGTTTCGCTGTGACCTGGCAGCTTCGGGTGGCTCACCGCACCGGATACCGGTACGCGACGCCGGCCACGCAGTCGTACAACGAGGCGCGGCTGACCCCGCGTTCGGACCGGCGGCAGACCACGGTCGTGAACCGCGTCGAGACGACACCGGCGACCCGTGCGTACCGGTACACCGATTACTGGGGCACCGTCGTGACCTCGTTCGACCTTCACGCGCCGCACACCGAGTTCACCGTGCTCGCGACGTCGGTGGTCGAGACCGCCGACGAAGGCGAGCCGATCCGGTCCGCGTCGTGGAAGGACCTGCGCGGCGACACCGTGGTCGACCACCGCACCGAGTACCTGACACCGACGCCGTACACGCCGCGCGATCCCGAGCTGACGAAGGTCGCGCGGGAACTGCGGAAGGGGCTCGACCCGGCGGAGGCCGTGCTGGCGGTCTGCGAATGGGTCAACCAGCAGCTCAAGTACCAGCCGGGAACCACCGGCGTGCACAGCACGGCGACCGACGCCTGGCAGGCGCGCGAAGGGGTTTGCCAGGACTTCGCCCATGTGACGCTGGTGATGCTGCGCGCGATCGGCGTCCCGGCGCGGTACGTCTCCGGCTACCTGCACACGAAACCGGAGGCGAAGCTCGGCGAGACGGTCGAAGGCGAAAGCCACGCCTGGGTCGACGTCTGGACCGGCGGCTGGTGGGCCTACGACCCGACGAACGCGATCCCGGTCGGACCGCGGCACGTCTGGGTCGCGTACGGCCGCGACTACGCGGACGTGCCGCCGCTCAAGGGCATCTTCACCGGCGGCGGTCAGTCCACTTTGGACGTCTCGGTGCAGCTGACCCGGCTGACCTAGGCCCGGCGCCGCAGCAACAGCCAGAGCAGGTACGCGCCGCCGAGGGCCGCCGCGACGACGCCCGCCGGGAGCAGCGAAGACTCCAGCAGCCGCTGGCCGAGGTAGTCGGCCGCGACGACCAGGGTCGCCCCGACGAAGGCCGACGCCACCAGGTTGGGTCCCGGCAGGCGCGTCATCCGGCGGGCCAGCTGCGGGGCGGCGAGGGCGATGAACGGGAGCGGCCCGGTCGCCGCGGTGGCGGCGGCGACCAGCGCGACGGCGACCAGCACCAGGGTCAGCCGCACGCGGGGGACGTCGACGCCGATGCCGGTCGCGGTGTCGTCGCCCATTTCCAGCATGCGCAGCGCGCGGCCGTTCGCGAACACGATCGGCACGAACACCGCCATCGCGATCGCCAGCGGCACGAAGAAGGTCCAGTCACGGCCGGAAAGGTCGCCGACCAGCCAGCCGACCGCCTGCGCGGCGGCTTCGAGGTTCGCCTTGACCAGCAGGTACGAGTTCACGCCCGCCAGCACCGCGCTGACCGCGATTCCGAGCAGCACCAGCCGTGAACTCAGGAGACCGTGCGGCGCGCACAACGCCATCACGAGCAGCGCCGTCAACAGGCCGCCCGCCAGCGCGCCGAGCGAGACGACACCGGGAGCGGAGCCGACGAACAGCAGGGCGAGGATCCCGCCGGTCGCCGAACCGGTGGTGAACCCGATGATGTCCGGGCTGCCCAGCGGATTCCGGGTGATCGTCTGGAAGATCGTCCCGGCCAGTGCCAGCGCGGCGCCGACGAGGATCGCGACCAGCACGCGCGGCAGCCGTCCCATGACGACCAGGTACTGCGCCTTCGTGCCCGAACCGGCCAGCGTCGTGAGCACTTCGCCGGGGCTCATCTCGTAGTCGCCCGTGCCGACCGAGAGCACTACGAGGGCCAGCGTCACCAAGGCCAGCGCGGCGACGACAACGGCGGATCGTCTGTCCAAACCGGACTCACGACGAACGGACGCGGTCATCGGCGCACCGCCTTCAGGCGGCGGGCCACGATCACGAACGCGATGCCTCCGACGACGTCGGTCATCACGCCGACCTGGATCTCGCCCGGCGAGCCGAGCAGACGGCCGAGGACGTCGCAGCCGAGCAGCAGCACCGGTCCGAGCAGCGCCGAAATCAGCATCACCCAGCGCTCGTCCTGGCCGATCAGGGACCGGACGACGTGCGGGATCGTCAGGCCGACGAAGGCGATCGGCCCGCAGGCCGCGGTCGCCGACGCCGACAGCAGCCCGACGGCGACCATCCCGGCGACGCGGACGAGCGCCGGATTCGCGCCGAGCCCGCGGGCGGTGTCCTCGCCCAGCGCCAGCGCGTTCAGCGCGCGGGCCAGCACGATCGCGATCACCACGCCCGCGACGAAGAACGGCAGCAGCACGGAAAGCTGGTCCAGGCTCCGGTTGACCAGCGAGCCGACCAGCCAGAACCGCATCGCCTGCAGGTTGTGCGTGTTGATCATCTGCATGCCCTGGTTGATCCCGACGAACACCGCCTGGACCGCGACGCCGGCCAGCACCAGCCTCAGCGGGCTCGTGACGCCCCGCGTCCCGCCGATCACCGAGACCAGCGCGGTTCCCGCAAGCGCTCCGGCGAAGGCGAACCAGACGTACTCGCCGGGCGAAGTCACCGAGAACAGCGTGGAACCGAGCACGATCGCGACGGCGGCGCCGTGGTTGATGCCGAGCAGACCGGGTTCCGCGACGGGGTTGCGGGTGATCGCCTGCATCAGCGAGCCCGCCAGCGCGAGCGCCATCCCGACCAGGACGCCGAGCACCGTGCGCGGCAGCCGGTCGTCACGGACGACGACGTCGTTGTAGCTGCCGTCGTACGCGAAGAGGGCGTGGAGGACTTCGCCGAGGGAGAGCTTGTTCGACCCGAAGCCGATCGAAAGCAGGATGACCGCGACGAGCGCGATGAGCGCCCCGGCCAGGACCAGCGTTCTCACGGAGACGCTGGCCCGGGGTGATCTGACGCGCTCCGTGACCTGGACCATGGCCTTCACAGTAAGCGAAGGCTAGCCTAACGACGAAATCCGGTTCGACGGCGAAAGAAGATCACCGATGCACCTCTCCCGACGCGGCTTCCTCGCCGGCACCGCGGCGCTCGGCGCCACCGGCCTCCTGACGGCCTGCGGCTACCAGGACGAAGCGCCCACGCAGGGAGCGGGCGCGACCTGGTCCTTCACCGACGACCGCGGCCGCAAACTCGAAGGCGAGCGGCCGACCCGGATCGTCGCGCAGGTGACCGCCGCGGCGGCGTTGTGGGACCTCGGCGTGAAGTCGGTCGGGATCTTCGGGCCGTCGAAGTTCGCCGACGGCAAGCCGGACCCGCAGGCGGGCGGCGTCGACCTGAACACGGTGACCTCGCTCGGGAACGTGTGGAACGAGTTCAACTTCGACAAGTTCGTCTCACTGAACCCGCAGCTGCTGATCAGCGTGATGTACCTCAAGGAACAGATGTGGTACGTCCCGGACACGCAGACGGAGAAGATTGACAAGGCCGCGCCGAGCGTCGGGATCCGGCTGCAGGACATCTCGATGCCCGAGGGGATCGCGAAGTTCATCTCGCTCGCGAAGGCGCTCGGCGCCGACACCGAGACTCCGGCGATCAAGGCGGCGAAGGAGGAATACGAGAAGGCCGACGCCGCGCTCGGCGAAGCGGCCAAGAAGGCTGCCGGGCTGAAGATCCTCCTGGTGTCCGCGCAGAAGGACGCCGTCTACGTCTCGAACGCGCCGAAGTTCGCGACCTCGAAGCACTACCAGAGCAAGGGGCTGAACTTCGTCACGCCGGAGGCGCCGGACGAGAGCCAGGGCGGCTACTACCAGCAGATCAGCTGGGAGAACATCGGCAAGTACCCCGCCGACGTGATCATGTACGACAACCGCGGCGGTTCACTTTCGCTCGGCCCGGACGGGCTCGGCGGCGTGCCGACCTGGGCCCAGCTGCCGGCGGTGAAGGCCGGGAAGCTGATCCCCTGGAACAACGAGACGCCGTTCTCGTATCAGCGCTTCACGCCGCAGCTGACCGAGCTGACCGCGGCGCTGAACAAGTTCGCGTGAGGCTGAAGGGGACTTTTCCGCATGCGATGCGGGGAAAGTCCCCTTCAGCTCCGGTCGTCAGCTCCGGGCGTGCGCGTCCAGGATGTGCGCGACCGCCTCGGTGACCCGCTGCGCGAAGTCGATGTTCAGCCACTCGTCCGGCACGTGGATGTTCGAGTCCGGCCCGCAGGCGCCGGTGACCACGAACTGCGCGTCCGGGTACTTCTCGCCGAGCAGCCCCATGAACGGGATCGACCCGCCCATGCCGAAGCTCTTGTGCGGCTCACCGAAGACCTCGCCGCTCACGTGGTGCAGGACCTCGTCGAGCCACGGCGCGGTGTCCGGGGCGTTCCAGCCGTTCTCGGCCTGGAACCCGCCGAGCTCGACCGAAGCGTCGTAAGGCACGTCGGTGGTGAGCACGCGGCGGACGGCCTCCATCGCGGCCTTCGCGTTCGCGGTCGGCGGGAGACGGAAGCTCAGGGTGAGCGTGGTGCTGTCGCGCAGCACGTTGCCCGCGTCGGCCGGGAGCGGGAAGCCCTCCGCGCCGATCACCGAAAGCGTCGGCCGCCACGAGTTGTTGAGCAGCAGTTCGAGGTCGTCGTCGGACACCGGCCGGCCGACCACCGGGAACAGCGTCTTCGCCGCGCCGGGCGCGATCTCGACGACACCGCGGGCCTCGTCGACGCGGTTCTCCGGGATGTCGACGCTCAGCTCGGCGAGCTTGATCTCGCCGGTCTCGGCGTTCTCGATCCGGTCGATCAGCGCGCGCAGGACGCGGAACGAACTCGCCACGATGCCGCTGGCCATACCGGAGTGCTGCGCGGATTCGAGCACCTTCACGGTGACGTTGACGTGCAACATGCCGCGCAGGCTGGTGGTCAGCCACAGGCGCTTGTAGTCGGTGCCGCCTGCGTCGAGGCAGACGACCAGCGTGACCTCGCCGAGCTTCTCCTTCAAGTGCTCGACGTAAGCGGGAAGGTCCGGGCTGCCGGACTCCTCACCGGTCTCCAGCAGCACGACCGCGCGGGAGTGCTCGCCACCGGAGGCGCGCACGGCCTCGATCGCCGTCGTCGCCGCGTAACCCGAGTAGCCGTCGTCGACCGCGCCGCGGCCGTACAGCCTGCCGTCGCGGATCACCGGCATCCACGGGTCGAGCCCCTCGGACCAGCCACCGACCGGAGGCTGCTTGTCGAGGTGCCCGTACATCAGCACGGTGCCCTTCTCGGCCGCTTCGGATGTCGCCGGGATGTCGACGACCAGCAGCGGGCTGCGGCCTTCGAGTTCCACGACCTCGAGCGTCGCGCCGGGGATCTCCCGGGCGGCGATCCAGGAGCGGACGTGCTCGACGGCGGCGGCCAGGTGCCCGGTCTTCGCCCACTCGGGGTCGAACGCCGGCGACAAGGCGGGGATCGCCACCAGGCCGGACAGGCTGGGAAGGACTTCGTCGGTCCAGTTCGAAACCACGGTTTCGCGTACGGATTTCTGCTCCACGTCCGCCATCCTGCCACGACGCCGGCGGCGTGTGATGGATCACAACGGCGGGCACGGATCGTCATCGATCAAGCCGGACAGGACACCCGTCCGGGTCCGCCGTCCGCTGGTCGGCCCGCGAGTGAAACCCCTACTTTCGGCGGCCCCACACTCGGGCTTCCTAGCATTTTCCCTGATCAGACACCGTTTCTCAGCAACAAATCAGCATCCTGCCCTGACCAAAACGGCGTCCGGCATGCCAGGATGTGCGCACGAACCGTCAACGCCGATGGTGACCCAGCGCTTCAGATCCGACGCGCTGGTCCCCGCCGGCGCAGTCACTGTGGCCGCCACAAGTGGCCGCCAGAGGCGCCGACATCAAGGAGAGCAGCGCATGCCGTCCGAACACTGGACGCACCCGGAACCTGGAGACGGTCCCGCCGCCGTAGCGGCGCAACCTTCTCCCGAACAGGTGATCGCCGGTTTGCGAGCAACGAGCGAAGGTGGCGCTGAGCTGACTCAGCTGCTCACCCCCGAAGGCGAACGGGTCTCCTCGCCGCAATTCGACCGCTACGTCGACGACATCGACGCCGAAGCCCTCAAGGGCCTGTACCGCGACATGGTCCTGGTCCGCCGCGCGGACCGTGAGGCCAACGCGATGCAGCGCCAGGGCCAGCTCGGCATCTGGGTGCCGCTGCTCGGGCAGGAAGCCGCGCAGATCGGCTCCGGCCGCGCGCTGCGGAAGGGGGACATGGCGTTCCCCAGCTACCGCGAGCACGGTGTCGCGTACGCCCGCGGCGTCGACCTCAAAGAGGTGCTCGGCATCTTCCGCTGCACCGACCACAGCGGCTGGGACTACAAGGCCCACGGCTTCCACCCGTACACCATCGTGATCGGCAACCAGGTGCTCAACGCCGCCGGGTACGCGATGGGCCAGAAGTTCGAAGGCAAGGTCGGCGACGACGACAGCGAAGCGACCATTTGTTACTTCGGTGACGGAGCGACTTCGCAGGGCGACGTGCACGAAGGCTTCGTCTGGGCCGCCGTCTACGACGCGCCGCTCGTGTTCTTCTGCCAGAACAACCAGTGGGCGATCTCGGAGCCCACCGAACGCCAGTCCCGGCTGCCGCTGTACCAGCGCGCCCGCGGCTACGGCTTCCCCGGCATCCGCGTGGACGGCAACGACGTCCTCGCCTGCCTCGCGGTCTCCCGCTGGGCGCTGGAGGAGTGCCGTCACGGCAACGGCCCGGTGCTGATCGAGGCGTTCACCTACCGGATGGACGCGCACACCACCACCGACGACCCCACCCGCTACCGGCTCTCGGACGAGCTGGAGGAGTGGAAGCTGAAGGACCCGATCGAGCGCGTCCGGGCGTACCTCGCCCGCGGTGGCGGCGCCGACCAGGCGTTCTTCGACCAGGTGCAGGCCGATTCGGACGCCTTCGCGGCCGAGCTGCGCGAGTACTGCTTCAACATGCCCGAACCGCCGCCGGACCGGATCTTCTCCAACGTGTACGCGGAGTCCACGCCGCTGCTGGACGCGCAGCGCGAAGAGTTCCTGTCCTACATGGACGGTTTCGTCGGGGCGGGTGAGCACTGAAATGGCGGATCTCCAGAAACTCACCATCGGCAAGGCCCTCAACCTCGGCCTCCGGCGCGCCATGGAAGAGGACCCGAAGGTCCTGATCATGGGTGAGGACGTCGGCAAGCTCGGCGGCGTCTTCCGCATCACCGACGGCCTCCAGAAGGACTTCGGCGAGCAACGCGTCCTGGACACGCCGCTCGCGGAATCGGGCATCATCGGCACCGCGGTCGGCCTGGCCGTCCGCGGATTCCGCCCGGTGTGCGAGATCCAGTTCGAGGGCTTCATCTTCCCGGGCTTCGACCAGATCTCCAGCCAGGTCGCGAAGCTGCACTACCGGACGCAGGGCAAGATCAAGATGCCCATCGTCATCCGGGTGCCGTTCGGCGGCGGCATCGGCGCGGTCGAGCACCACTCGGAGTCGCCGGAATCGCTGTTCGCGCACATCCCCGGTCTCAAGGTCGTGTCGGTTTCGAACGCCGTCGACGCCTACTGGGGCATCCAGCAGGCGATCAAGTCCGACGACCCGATCCTGTTCTTCGAGCCCAAGAAGCTGTACCACTCGGGCGCGATGAAGTCCGAGGTCGACGTCGAGGCCACGCCGGACCAGCTGTTCAAGTCCCGCGTCGTCCGCGAAGGCACGACGGCCACCGTCGTCGCGTACGGCCCTTCGGTGAAGGTCGCGCTCGACGCGGCGGCCGCCGCCGAGGACGAGGGCAAGTCGCTGGAGGTCATCGACCTGCGGACGCTGTCCCCGCTCGACCTGGAGCCGGTGTTCGAGTCGGTGCGCAAGACCGGACGGCTCATCGCGCTGAGCGAGGCGCCGTCGGAGTCGTCGCTGACCTCGGAGATCGCCGCGCGCGTGCAGCAGGAATGCTTCTACTCGCTGGAAGCCCCCGTGCTGCGGGTGACCGGATTCGACACGCCGTACCCGCCTGCCAAGCTCGAGGAGCACTACCTCCCCGACCTGGACCGGGTGCTGCACACCGTCGACCGTTCGCTCGCCTGGTAAGGGGGAAGTTCCTGAAATGCCCGAGTACAAACACTTCCCCCTCGCCGACACGGCGGAGGGGCTGACCGAGGCCGACATCATCGCCTGGCAGGTCAAGCCGGGTGACACCGTGACGGTGAACCAGATCGTCGTCGAGGTCGAGACCGCGAAGGCCGCCGTCGAACTGCCCATCCCGTGGGCGGGTGTGGTCACCGAACTGCTCGTCGAACCGGGTCAGACGGTGGAGGTCGGCGCGCCGATCCTCACCATCGACGTCGACCCGGGCGGCAAGGCGGCCCCGGCACCCACTACCGCCACTACCGCCCCGGCCGCGGAAGAGCCGGCGGAAGAGGAGATGAAGCCGCTGGTCGGCTACGGCTCCAAGGCCGTCGTCACGCAGCGGCGGGCACGCAAGGGCGCTGCCGCTCCTGCTCCCGTGGCCGCCGCTCCTGCTCCGGTGGCTGTGGCGCCCGCGCCCGCCAAGCCGAAGGGCGGGTACGTCCCGCTCGCGAAGCCGCCGGTGCGGAAGCTCGCCAAGGATCTCGGCGTCGACCTGCACGCGCTCACCGGCACCGCCGACGGCGGCGTCATCACCCGTGACGACGTCCACGCGGCCGCCAACGGTTCCGCCGCACCCGCGGTTTCGCCGTCCACTGTGGACAGCGGCTACGACCCGGCGACGCGGGAACGCCGCGTGCCGATCAAGGGCGTCCGCAAGGCCACCGCCGCCGCGATGGTGCAGAGCGCCTACACCGCCCCGCACGTCACGGAGTTCCTCACCATCGACGTCACGCCGATGATGGAATTCCGGGAGAAGCTCAAGAAGTCGCGCGAGTTCGCCGGGGTCAAGGTCACCCCGCTGACCTTCGCGGCGAAGGCGGTCTGCCTGGCGGCCAAGCGCACTCCGGACGTCAACGCGGTGTGGGACGAGGCGGCGCAGGAGATCGTCTACAAGGACTACGTGCACCTCGGGATCGCCGCGGCCACTCCGCGCGGGCTCGTCGTGCCCAAGGTCCGCGACGCGGACGCGATGTCCCTCAAGGAACTCGCGATCGCGCTCACCGAGCTGACCGACGTCGCCCGCGAGGGCAAGACCACCCCGGCGGCCATGCTCGGCGGCACGATCACCATCACCAACGTCGGCGTCTTCGGCGTCGACACCGGTACGCCGATCATCAACCCCGGCGAGTCCGCGATCCTGTGCCTCGGCGCGATCAAGGACACCCCGTGGGTGGTCGACGGCGAGATCAAGGTGCGCAAGGTGCTCCAGCTTTCGCTGAGCTTCGACCACCGCGTGGTCGACGGGCAGCAGGGTTCGGAGTTCCTGGCCGACGTCGGCGCCCTGCTGGCCGACCCCGCGGTCGCGATCACCTACTGACCCAAAGTCCGTGAAGGCCTCCTTCACTACCTTGAGGGTAGTGAAGGAGGCCTTCACGGACTTCAGCCTTAATCGGTTGACGGAGTGAGCACTCACTCCGCACACTAGACGGCATGACGGAAACCCCGACCCGGCGGAGAGCGCCGGGAATGAGCCCCGAAGAGCGACGGAGGATGATCGTCCAGTCCGTGCTGCCCCTGATGGTGGAGCACGGCGCCGGCGTCACCACCAGCCAGATCGCCCGCGCGGCCGGCATCGGCGAGGGCACGGTCTTCCGGGTCTTCAAGGACAAGGACGAGCTCTTCGCCACCTGCTTCGCCGAAGCGCTGAAGCCCGACCAGGTACTCGACGCCATCGCGGTGATCGACCTCGAACAGCCCCTCGACGACAGGCTCGTCGAGGCGGCTGACGCGCTCAGCGCGCATCTCCAGCGGATGGGCGCGCTGATGGCGGTCATGCACGGCTCCGGCAGGCGGCCCGAGCATCGCCACGGTCCCGGCGACGGCCGGGACCGGCGCAAGGAGTCGATGACCGCGATGCGCGACGCCATGGCCGAGCTGTTCGAACCGGAGAAGGACCGCCTCCGGCTGCCCGCGACCCAGTTGGCCGCGCTCTTCCTTTCGCTGCTGTTCAGCGGCCGGATGCGGTTCGACGCCAACGGCGACGAGCCCACCACGATGGAACTCGTCGACGTGTTCCTCAACGGCGCTTTGGCGGCCACGTGATCGGCCCGCCCGGTGGGGGCGGCGGCATGGAACTGCTGCTGGCCAGGGGTGGCAGGCGACGCCGTCCGCCGTCGACGGTGCCCGACAGCGGGCTGACCGGCCCCGTCGACATCCCGGAACCCGAGCCCGAAGCCGTTCCGAAGGACCTGAAGTCCCGGCTCGGCCGCATGTGGGTCAACGTCGCGGGCACGGTCCGCGGCCTGCCCAAGGTCGCGAAACTGACCTGGCAGGCGAGCCCGTTCCTGACCATCACGATCACCTTGGTGACGCTGCTTTCCGGGCTGTTGCCGACGGCGACCGCGTACGTCGCGAAACTGCTGATCGACTCGGTGGTCGCGGCGATCCAGGGCCACGGCACCAAGGGCGCGATCGTGGGGGTCGCGCTGTTCCAGTTCGGTGTCCTCGTGCTCACCGCGCTCTCCCAGGCGCTGACCACCTACGGCCAGTCCCTGCTGCAGGAACGCATGACACTGACCATCCGCCACCAGGTGATGGAGCATTCGAGCAAGCTGCACCTGTCGTACTTCGAAGGATCCGCGTCCTACGACATGCTGCGCCAGGCCGCGCAGGAGGCGCCGACCCGGCCGCTGTCGATGATGAACTCGGCGCTGGGCCTGGTCCGGACGGCGATCACCTTCGGCAGCATGATCGCGCTGCTCGTCTCGATCAGCCCGCTGCTGGCGCTCGTCGCGCTGCTGGCCCCGATCCCCGCGTTCATCTCGCAGTCGAAGTACGGCGCCCGCGCTTTCTGGCTGAACTTGATGATGTCGCCGCTGAAACGGCGGATGGACTATCTGTCCTCTTTGGTCACCACGGACACCTATGCCAAGGAGACCAAGCTCTTCGGGCTCGGCCCGTACTTCGTCGACCGATTCCAGCGGCTCGGCCAGGTCTCCTACGACCGTCAGCGGAAACTGACCCGCAAGCGCAGCGTCAGCTCGACGTCGTGGGGACTGCTGAGCACCGCCGCCGGATCCGCGATCGCGCTGTACATCGCGCTGGAGGCCGTCGGCGGCAGGCTCACCCTCGGCGATCTCGCGCTGTATACGGCCGCCGCGGCTTCGGTGCAGACGTCCGTCCAGGGTCTGTTCACCGCGTTTTCCGGGATGTACGAGAACAATCTCTACCTCGACACGCTGTATCGCTTCCTCGGCACGAAACCGGAGATAGTCGCGCCGCCGGAACCGCGCCCTCTTCCGTCCACTGTGGAGGGACACATCAGGTTCGAGGAAGTGTCCTTCACCTATCCCGGGGCGGCCGAACCCGCGCTCGACGGTGTGAGTTTCGAGATCCGGCCCGGTGAGACGGTCGCCGTCGTCGGCCGGAACGGCGCCGGGAAGTCGACGCTGTTCAAACTGCTCTGCCGGCTGTACGACCCGACCGGCGGGCGGATCCTGCTCGACGACGTCGACATCCGCGAGTACGACCCGGTGGCTCTGCGACGGCAGATCAGCGCGATGTTCCAGGACTACGTCACCTACCAGGGCACCGCGGCCGAGAACATCGGGCTCGGCGACCTCACGCACCTCGTCGACCGCAAACGGATCGAGGCGTCGGCGAAGCGGGCCGGCGCCGACGAGCGGATCGAGCGCCTGCCCAGCGGATACGACAGCCCCCTCGGCCGATGGTTCGACCAGGGTGTGAGTCTCTCCGGCGGCGAATGGCAGAAGATCGCACTCGCGAGGGCGTTCCTGCGGGAGGCGCCGATCCTGATCCTCGACGAACCGACGTCCGCGCTGGACGCCCAGGCCGAGCACGACCTCTTCTCGCGCCTGCGGGAGCTTTCGGAGGGACGGACGACGCTGTACATCTCGCACCGGTTCTCCACCGTCCGGCAAGCGGAGCGGATCTTGTTGCTGGAGCACGGAAAGGTCGCCGAATACGGGACGCACGACGAGCTGATGGCGGCGAAGGCGGGCTACGCCGACCTGTTCACCCTGCAGGCCGCCGCGTACCTCGACGAAGCCGTCGGCTGACGATGCGGCGGGTCATGGTCGTCGGCTGCAGTGGCGCCGGGAAGTCGACGTTCTCGCGACGACTCGGCGCCGCGCTCGGCCTCCCCGTCACCCATCTCGACCGGCTCTACTGGCGACCGGGGTGGACGCCGGCGCCGGACGCCGAGTTCCACGCCGCGCAACAGGAGATCGTCGCGTCCGATTCCTGGGTGATCGACGGGAACTACGGGTCGTCGATGCATCTCCGGCTCCCGCGAGCGGACACGATCGTCTTCCTCGACTACCCGCGCCGCGTCTGCCTCCGGCGGGTGCTGATGCGGACCCTGCGCGAATTCGGCCAGGACAACCAGGCGCCCGGCTGCCCCGAAAGACTGGATCCGGAGTTCGGCCTCTACGTCTGGCGCTGGCCGAAGCACCACCGGGAGCGGACGGTGCGGCGACTCGCGGAACAAGGGGCGCACGCACGGCGGATCGTGCTGACCAGGCCGGGCGAGGCGGAGGAGTTCCTGCGCCGATTCGGTTGACCCAGGTCACCGTATCGGGGGTTCGGGAGCAAAACGGGCAAGCCGTACGTTGTCCGGGTATGGCTGTCGCGTTCCTGCTCTATGTCGTCGCCGAGATCGCCGCCGTGTGGGCGGTGGGCTCGGCCATCGGTGTGCTCGGCACGATCGCGCTGCTCTTCGCCGGTGCGTTCATCGGGTCCTGGCTCGCGCGCCGCGAAGGCGGCCGTGCCTTCCGGGCGTTCGCCGAGTCCGCGCGGCTCGGCCGCCCCGCCGACGCGGAGAAGGAACTCACCGACGGCATGCTGATCGGGCTCGGCGGCCTGCTGATCCTGCTGCCCGGTTTCGTCAGCGACGTCATCGGCCTGCTGTTCATCCTCCCGCCGACCCGCAGTGTCGCGCGCAAGGTCTGGCAGAAGCGGATGCAGCGCCGGGCGGTCAAGTTCGCCAACCGCGCCCGCGGGCCGGTGATGGTGGTGGACAGCGAGGTCGTCACGGACACGCCGCCCGCCGAGGCCGCCAGGAAGCAGCCGCCGGTGATCGAGGGCCGCATCGTCGAGGGCTAGGCGCAATCCCAGCTTAGACACTAGCTTCGCCACTAAACCCCAATGTCTAAGCTAGTGTCTAAGCTAGTGTCTAAGCTGGGATGGCGGCATGCTCTACGACGAACTCGCCGAGATCATCGCGAGCCTTCGCGACCTCGGCGGTGACCATGCCTTTGTCGAGGCCAAACGAGCCGAATCCAAGCTTCCGAGGAGCGTCCGCGAAACGCTCTCGGCTTTCGCCAACACCACCGGCGGAGTCCTGATCCTGGGCCTCGACGAATCCCAAGGGTTCGAGGCGACCGGAGTTCGCGACCCGGCGAAGATGGAAGCCGATCTGGCGGCGTTGTGCTCGGAAAACCTGGAGCCGCCGCTACGCCCGCTCATCGGGACTCACCGTTTCGAAGGCGCGGCCCTGGTGGTCGCGGAGATCCCTGAACTACCGCCGGGAAGCAAACCTTCGTACAACCGCGGCACAGGCATGAGCTTCGTCAGGGTCGCCGACGGGGATCGGAAGCTGAGCCCGTACGAAGTACAACTGATGATGGCGAACCGCGGTCAACCGCGGGATGACGAGCAACCCGTCGCGGGTACGAGCATCGCGAACCTCGACGACGCGCTGGTCGAAACTTTTCTGAGCCGCCTCCGCCGCCACCGGAGCAGGGCATTCGCGAACTTGGACACCACCGCGGCACTGCGGCGCGCGAAGGTTCTCGTCGGCACCGAGCTTTCCCTCGCGGGGCTGCTGGCACTGGGCGCCTACCCTCAGGAATTCTTCCCGCAGCTCATGCTGACTTTCGTGCACTACCCGACGAAATCGGGACCTGATCCACGAAACGGGACGCGGTTCATCGACAACGTCGCGGCCGAGGGGCCGATTCCGGCGATGGTGGACGAAGCGCTCATCGCTCTCCGTCGCAACATGAAACGGCGTTCCACCGTTCGCGGCGCCGGACGGGCCGAAACGTACGAGTACCCCGAGACCGCGCTACGAGAAGCAGTCGTGAACGCGCTGGTGCACCGCGACTACTCGGGCCCTTCCCACGGGACACAGGTGCAGGTCGAGATGTACCCCGATCGCCTGCTCATCCGTAACCCCGGCGGCCTCTACGGGTCGGTCCGCGAAGAGAACCTCGGCGTCGAAGGCACCTCCTCGGCGCGCAACGCGACGCTGCTGAAGATCCTCGAAGACACCCCGTTGCCCGGTTCGGATCGTCCTATCTGCGAAAACCGCGGCTCCGGGATCCCGGCGATGCTGGCCGCGATGCGCGACGCCAAGCTCAGTCCGCCTCGGTTCGCCGATGACATTTCCACCTTCACGGCGACCTTCCCGAACCACACATTGATGGGCGATGACGCGGTCCGTTGGATCGCTTCACTGGACGAGCACGGCCTCACCGACAGCCAATGCCACGGCCTCGCGATGCTGTTCCACGGGGAGACGCTCAACAACCAGGCCTATCGAAACGCCAACGACCTCGATTCGCGGGTGGCGACCGAAGAACTCGGTGATCTTGTCGCACGGGGACTTCTGGTCCCGGCCGGCGGTCGCCGGTACGCGCACTACTCCCTCGCCGAAGACGCGGCTCCCGCTCCCACGGACGGTCCGACACCTCCGAAACGTCGTGCCGACCGGCGTGAAGAGATCCTCGACGCGCTAGGCGACGACGAGGCGACACGCGCCGACCTGGTGGCGGCGACCGGACTGCACGACCGCACGATGACGCGATGGCTGACCGTCCTGCTCCGGCAAGGGCTGATCGAAGCGACCGAGCGGAATCTGCGGAGCCCCAACGTCCGTTATCGCCGTACGTCCAAGCGAACGCTCGACGAGCCAGGTGGCTAGCCCACGCTCGGCTTCGGAATGTCGAAGTACCCGCTGAACCGCACCGCCGGCGCGTACTCGCCCTTGACCTTCACCTTGCCGGTCACGAACATCGCCGCCACCGCCGCGTTGCCGGTCGCCATCCGGATGAAGTCGTCGACGGACAAGGTGATGGTGGTGTCCGGAGTGCGCGCGAGATCGGTACTCGAAACGCAGACGCCGTCTTCGATGACCGTCTGAAAACGATCGAAACCGTCTTCCCCGTCACCATCGGTGAAACGCCAGGCGACGACGAAGTCGACATGCCGTGCACGTTCGGGAGCGAAATGGTCCGACATTCTGCGGAAAATCTCGTCGAGGAACGCAGAACGCAGTTCCCGGTGATCCGCGATCGCCTTGAGTTGTTCTCGCGACGCGCGTTGCACGACGTCGACGAGCACCTCGGTCTCCAGTGAGCTCAGCTCGATGCCCGCACCGGTTTCGCCCAGCATGTGCAGGGTTTCCAGCACCTGCGTGAACTGCTCCGGGGTCAGTTTGGCGAGTTCGAGCTTCTCCGCGAAAGCGTTGATGACGTGCTCGCCCGCGGTGCGTGTCTTGTGCAGCCGCAACGGGCGGGAAAGGCGCACCTTGTCCCGCCAGCGCCGGTTCGGAGAATTTCGGGGCACGGCACGGAAGTGTATCTGCTCGGCCGGGTTCAGGACGGCTCGTGCGTTCTCGGAAGGTCGAAGAAACCGATCAGGCCCGCCGCGAATGCCAGGTCACCTTTTACTTTGATCTTTCCGGTGACGAATAGCACAGCCGGGGTCGCCTGATGGGTGATGAGCCGGAAGAAATCGACGGGCGCGATCGTGATCGTCACCCTCGACTTCTCCCGCATGTCCCGGTCGACCGTGCACTCGCCGTGCGAGATCACCGTCTCGTAGCGGTCGTAGCCGCCGGCACCGACGCCGCCGGAGAGCCGCCAGTGGACGACGGCGTGCAGCGACTTCGCCCGGTCCTGGCGGATGTGGGCGCCCATGCGGTCGAAGATCTCGCGCAGCACCCAATCGCGGAGCGGCCGTTCGGCGACGACGCTTTCGAGTTGCGTGCGCGAGGCGCGCGCGACGAGGTTCGCGAACCGGACCGGGTCGACCTTGCGGAGGTCGAACGCGGGCGCGGATTCCGCGAGCCGTCCCAGCGCGGTCAGCAGCCGCCGGACGTCGTCCTTGCCGAGGTCCTTCGGGTCGATGGCGCCCGCGACCTCGTTGACGTCGAGAGAGTGCGCCTCGGCCGAATCCGGCTCGATCCGTTCCAGCGCGTCGACCAGCGCGCGGCCGGTCAGCCCCACGATCTCGGTCATTTTCCCTCCAGCTCCAGCTACCAAGGCGTAAGGCTACCCGCCAGTAGGTAGGCGGGCAAGCGTGCCGAAAGCACCTTTGCCCGAAGGGGCCCGGTAGCGTCTCACGCGACTAATGGGAGGTCCTGAGTTGTCCGAGGAAGTACCGCGTCCCGCCGAACGCGCCAAAAGGCTGCCGAGAGCGGTGCGGGAACGCCAGATCCTGGACGCAGCGGTCTCGGTGTTCTCGCGCTACGGCTATCACTCCGCGTCGATGGACGAGATCTCCGAGGTCGCCGGCGTCTCGAAGCCGATGATCTACACCTACCTCGGCTCCAAGGAAGACCTCTTCGGCGCGTGCATCCGCCGCGAAGCCACCCGCCTGCTGGAGGCGGTGCAGGACGGGATCAAACCCGATCTGCCGCCTGACATGCAGCTTTGGCACGGGCTCCGCGCGTTCTACCGGTTCGTCGCCGAGTACCGCGAGTCCTGGACGGTGCTGCACCGCCAGGCCATGACCGTCGGCGGCGCCTTCGCCGCGGAGATCACCGACATGCGCACCCGCGCGATCGAGCTGGTCGCCGCGCTGGTCGTCTCCGCCGGCACCCGCAAGGGCCTCGGCGAGCAGGCCGAGTTCTCCGGCGCCGGGCTGTCCGCCGCCCTGGTCGGGGCGGCCGAGTCGCTGGCTGACTGGGCGCTCGACCACCCCGATGTCTCCGACGGCGTGCTCGCCTCGTGGCTGATGAACCTGGTCTGGCTCGGGTTCAACGACCTCGTCGAGGGCGAGATCTGGAAGCCGTCAGAGAGCGACGACTGAGCCCTCCAAATGCGGCTTCGGCTTGCGCGCGTTCCACAGCTCGAAAGCCCAGCCGTCACCCTCGCTCCACGAGGTGAAAGCCGCCTTGGCGGGCAGCAGCACCGGCTGCTTGAACTTGACGTCGACGGTGAAGGCCTCCGGAAGCCTGCCCTCGAAAGCCGCGAGCGCGTGCGCCTTCGTCCACATGCCGTGCGCGATCGCGGCCGGGAACCCGAACGCCTTCGCGGTGACCGGGTGCAGGTGGATCGGGTTGCGGTCGCCGGAGACCTCGGCGTAGCGACGGCCGATGTCGCCGGGCACGTGCCAGATCGCGTTGGGCGACGGCTGCGAGAGCTGACCTCGCGAGGTCTTCTCGCCGCTGCCGCCACCGCGCCGCAGGTACGTGCTGATGTCCGTCCACACGGGACTGTCGTTGACGAGCAATTCGCTGACGACGTCGAACTGCTTGCCCTTTTCGTGCGGGCGCAGGTCCTCCGCGCGCACGCGCAGGGTGAACGACTCGTCGAGCCGCAGCTGACGGTGCTGGGTGATCCGGTTGGCGACGTGCACCATGCCCAGCAACGGGAACGGGAAGTCGGCCTCGGTCATCAGCGCCATCTGCAGCGGGAACGCGAGGATGTGCGGATACGTCGCCGGCAGCACGTCGTCCAGCCGGAACCCGCACACCTGGTTGTACGCGGCGAGGTGCGCCGGGTCGACGACGACGCCCTCGCGGACGAACTCGGTCGACGGCAGCGTGCTCCCGCCGCCCTTGCACAGCGAACCGAGCAACGCCTTGGGATACAACGAAGACAGGCTCGGCGACGCGTGGAGTTCCTTGACGGCCATGCTCACGCCCCCAGCAGTGCCTGGCCGCAGACGCGGACCACGTTGCCGTTGACCGCGGCCGAAGCGGGGTTCGCGTACCAGGCGATCGTCTCGGCGACGTCGACCGGGAGCCCGCCCTGGCCGAGGCTGGACAGCCGCCGTCCGGCCTCGCGGATGAACAGCGGCACCGCGGCGGTCATCTTGGTCTCGATGAACCCGGGCGCGACGGCGTTGATCGTGCCGCCGTACTCGGCCAGCGTCGGCGCGCCGACGTTCACCATGCCGATGACGCCCGCCTTGCTGGTGGCGTAGTTGGTCTGGCCGACGTTGCCCGCGATCCCGGCGATCGAGGAGACGCCGATGATCCGGCCGTTGTCGTGCAGCACCTTGTCCGACAGCAGCTTCTCGTTCACCGCGAGCTGCGACGCGAGGTTGACCGAGATGACCGAGTCCCAGCCGCCTTCGGTCATGTTGCCCAGCGTCTTGTCCCGTGTGATGCCCGCGTTGTGCACGACGACGTCGACGCCGCCGTGGCGCGTGGTCAGGTACTCGGCGAGCTTCTCCGGCGCGTCGGCGGCGGTGATGTCCAGCTGCAGCGCCGAACCGCCGACCTTGTTGGCCACCTTCGACAGGTCCGCGCCCTGGGCGGGGATGTCGAGGGCGACGACGTGGGCGCCGTCGCGGCCCAGCACCTCGGCGATGGCGGCGCCGATACCGCGGGAGGCGCCGGTGACCAGGGCGACCTTGCCGTCCAGAGGCTTTGCCCAGTCGGCGGGCGCGGAGGCGGTCTTGGTCTCGGTGCCGACGCGGATGACCTGGGCGTCGACGAAGGCGGACTTCGACGACAGCAGGAAGCGGAGTGTGGACTCGGTGGCCTCTTCGGCGCCTTCGGCGACGTACACGAGCTGAGCGGTCGCGCCGCGCTTCAGTTCCTTACCGACGGAACGGACGAAGCCTTCGAGCGCGCGCTGAGCGATCCGCTCGTGCCCTTCGGCCAGCTCCGGCGGCGTTCCGAGGATGACGACGCGGCCCGACGGCCCGACGCTCCGGATCACCGGGTGGAAGAAGTCGTAGACCTCGCGAAGCTGCTTCGGGTCCTTCACGCCTGTCGCGTCGAAGACGAGCGCGGCGTGCCTGTCGGTCGACGCCGAGATGACCTCGATGCCCGCGCGGTGCAGCTGAGCCTCGATCACCTTTTCGAGGCGACCGCCCGGCGCGGCGCCGAGAAGTGCGGGACCCTCCAGAGCGGGCTGGCCGGGCTTGTACCGGCGGAGCGTCGCGGGGTTCGGCAGGCCGAGCTTCGGCACCACGAATTTCCCCACCGGGGATTTCGTGAACTGCTGGTACCTGTCAGCCATTACGTGCCTCCCGTGCAGTTTGCGTCACGTCGCATTCTAACCTACTCGCTAGTAGGTTACAGTGTGAGAGAGCCTACGGAGGAGTGGAAAAAATGGCCACGAAAAGGACGGCACCCGTGCGCAAGGTCGCGATCATCGGCGGCAACCGGATCCCCTTCGCCCGTTCGAACGGTCCGTACTCGAAGGCGTCGAACCAGGACATGTTCACCGCCGCCCTCGACGGCCTGGTCAGCCGCTTCTCCCTGCAGGACGAGGTGATCGGCGAGGTCGCCGCCGGCGCCGTGCTCAAGCACGCCCGCGACTTCAACCTCGCCCGCGAAAGCGTCCTCGGCAGCAGACTGAACCCCGCCACCCCCGCCTCCGACGTGCAGATGGCCTGCGGCACCGGCCTCCAGGCGATCGTCAACGTCGCCAACAAGATCGCCCTCGGCCAGATCGACTCGGCCATCGCGGGTGGCGTCGACACCACGTCCGACGCGCCGCTGGCGGTCAACGACGACCTGCGCCAGATCCTCGTGCAGCTCAACGCCGCGAAGACGCTCCCCGAACGGCTGAAGCTCGCCGCGAAGCTGCGTCCCGGCCACATCGTCCCCGAGATCCCGCGCAACTCCGAGCCGCGCACCGGCCTGTCCATGGGCGAGCACGCCGCGCTGACCGCGAAGGTCTGGGAGATCACGCGCGAGGCGCAGGACGAACTCGCCGCCACCAGCCACCAGCGTCTCGGCGCCGCGTACGACAAGGGCTTCTTCGACGACCTGGTCACGCCGTACCTCAAGCTGGCGCGCGACCAGAACCTGCGCCCGGACTCCAGCGTCGAGAAGCTCGCGAAGCTGAAGCCCGCCTTCGGTGGCCCCGAGGGCACGATGACCGCGGGCAACTCGACGCCGCTGTCCGACGGCGCGTCGACGGTCCTCCTCGCGACCGAGCAGTGGGCGAAGGCGCGGAAGCTGCCCGTGCTGGCGTACCTGACGTTCTCGCAGACCGCGGCCGTCGACTACGTCCACGGTGACGAGGGCCTGCTGATGGCGCCCGCGTACGCCGTCCCGCAGATGCTCACGCGCGCCGGGCTCACCCTGCAGGACTTCGACTTCTACGAGATCCACGAGGCCTTCGCTTCGCAGGTGCTCGCCACCCTCAAGGCGTGGGAGGACCCGGCGTTCGCCAAGGAGAAGCTGGGTCTCGACGAGCCGCTCGGCTCCATCGATCGGGCGAAACTGAACGTCAACGGTTCGTCGCTGGCGGCCGGGCACCCGTTCGCCGCGACCGGCGGCCGTATCGTCGCCACCCTCGCGAAGCTGGTGAACGAGAAGGGATCCGGCCGCGGACTCATCTCGATCTGCGCGGCGGGCGGCCAGGGCGTCACCGCGATCCTCGAGAAGTAGACCGTTCGCCCGGAGCGGATCCGGGGAAAACCCCGGTGCCTTTGTCGGTGCCGGGGTCTATTTTGTCCGCATGTTCGCAGTTCAGGCGAAAGCCCTGGTCAAGACCTACGGCTCCACCCGGGCCCTCGACGGGGTCGATCTGTCGATCCCGACGGGCAAGGTGCTGGGCCTGCTGGGGCCGAACGGCGCCGGCAAGACGACGACCGTCCGCATCCTGACCACGCTGCTCCGCCCGGATTCGGGCGAGGCGGAGGTGGCCGGGCACGACGTGCTGGCCCAGCCCGACGCCGTCCGGCGGTCGATCGGGCTGTCCGGGCAGTACGCGGCCGTGGACGAGAACCTCACCGGGTTCGAGAACCTGTACATGGTCGGCAGGCTGTACGGCAGCAAGAAGGCCGCGGCGAAGTCCCGGGCGCGTGAGCTGCTCGCGCGGTTTCGCCTGGAGGACGCGGCGGATCGGCCCGCCAAGACGTATTCCGGCGGGATGCGGCGACGGCTCGACCTCGCGGGGGCGCTGGTCGCCGAGCCGACCGTGGTGATCCTCGACGAACCGACCACCGGGCTCGACCCACGCGGCCGGATCGACACCTGGGAGGTCATCAAGGAGCTCGTCGCCGACGGCACCACGGTCCTGTTGACCACGCAATACCTGGAAGAGGCCGATCAGCTCGCCGACTCGATCGTCGTGATCGACAAGGGGAAGGTCATCGCGCGCGGCACGGCCGACGAGCTCAAGCAGGAGATCGGCGGCGAACGGCTGGAACTGGTCGTGGCCTCCGCCGACGACCTCGCGACGACCACCCAGGTGCTCGCCGAGGTCGGCTCGGGGACACCGTCGGTCGACGAGCACACCCGCAAGGTCGACGTCCTGGTCGAGGGCGGGCCGAAGGCGCTGATCGAGGCGCTGCGGCGGCTGGACGCGCAGGGCGTCGCCGTCCAGGACGTCGCGCTGCACCGGCCGACGCTCGACGACGTCTTCCTTTCGCTGACAGGGCACGCCACGGACGAGGGGGACAAGAAGTGAGCGCGGTCGCGAAGGCCTTTTCCGACGGTGGCGTGATCACCTGGCGGAACCTGAAGAACGTCCAGCGCAACCCGGACTGGCTGATGGCGGCGACGCTGCAGCCGATCATGTTCGTGCTGTTGTTCGCGTACGTCTTCGGCGACGCGATCGGCGGGGAAGCGGGCGGCCTGGCGTATCGCGAGTTCCTGATCGCCGGCATCTTCGCGCAGACGGTCGCGTTCAACTCGGCGTTCACCGTGATCGGGTTCGCGAACGACCTGCAGAAGGGCATCATCGACAGGTTCCGGTCGCTGCCGATCTCCCGTCTCGCGGTGATCTTCGGGCGGACGACGTCCGACCTGGTGATCAGCGTCGTGGCGCTGGTCGTCATGTCGCTGTGCGGGCTGCTCGTCGGCTGGCGGATCCGCGGCAGTTTCCTCGACGCGGTGCTCGGTTACCTGGTGATGCTGATGTTCGCCTGGGCGCTGTCCTGGGTCGGCGCCTGGATCGGGCTCGTCGCGCGCAGTGTCGAGGTGGCGCAGAGCGCCGGGTTGATGTGGATGTTCCCGCTGAGCTTCATCTCGACGGCGTTCGTCCCGGCGGACAAGCTGCCGGGCGTGCTGAAGGCGATCGCCGACTGGAACCCGTTCACCGCGGTGATCAACTCGGCGCGTGACCTGTTCGGGAACCGCTTCGGAGTGGCGCCGACGGGCTGGCCGGCCGAGCACGCTTCGCTGTACGCGATCCTGTGCTGCATCGCCATCATCGCGATCTTCGCGCCGCTCGCGACGGCCCAGTACAAGAAGGTCGCGAGCCGCTAGAAAAACTTTTGAACGAAATGTCGAAGCGCCGTCGAGCCGCTCGACGCGTCGGTGAAGGCGAGGTAGAAACAGCCTCGCCAAGACACTGAGGAGCAGCGATGCGGTTTCTGATGATGCACCGGCTGGACGAGAGCGCCCCGGAAGCCTGGAACCCCAGCAAGGAGTTCATCGAGACGATGGGCGCCTTCATCGAGGACTCGTTCAAGAAGGGCATCCTCATCACGGCGGAGGGCGTGCACCCGTCGGAGCGGGGCGCGAAGGTCCGCAAGGGACGCGGCGGCAAGATCACCGCGACCGACGGCCCCTTCACCGAGACCAAGGAGGTCATCGGCGGGTTCGCGCTGATCAACGCCAAGGACCTGGCGGAGGCCGTCGCCTTCGCGGAGACCTACGCGGCGCTGTTCGACGAGATCGAGGTCGAGGTCCGCACGGTCGTCGAGGCGGAGGACATCGCCGCTTTCACCGAGTGACGCCGCGGTCCCGCGAATGTCATGAACGACCCTTTCCTGACGTTTTTCGTCAGGAAAGGGTCGTTCATGACATTTCCGCTGGGAGCCGAGCTACTTCGTGATGGCCTTCTCAGCCTTCTTCGCCAGCTTCTCGGCGCGCTTCTCCGTCTTCGACGCGGCCCGCTTGGCGCGCCAGCCGAGCGAAGGCTTGCCGGCGGTGTCGGCGGCTGCCAGCAGCAGGCCACCGGCGAGACCGGCGTTCTTGACGAATTGGATCTGCTGCTGCTGACGTTCGGCCGGTTCCTTGATCTCCCAGAACCGGTGCGCGGCCAGCGTCGTCGGGACGAGGCTGCCGAGCAGCAGCAGCGAGGCCAGGCGCGGCGCCTTGCCCGCGGCGAGCGCGACCCCGGCGCCGACCTTCACCGCGGCGTCGATCCGGACGAGGGTGGCGGGGTCTCGCGGCACCGATTCCGGCACCACGCCCTCCAGCTTGTCGAAGGACTCGGTGAGGAACGGCTCCACGGCCTTGGCGTGCCCCTGGGTATCCCTCAGCGCGCCGATCCCGCCGGTGATGAAGATCGCGGCGAGGAGCGGACGTGCGACGCGACGGAGAATCACGGTCGTAACCTTTCTGGATCCGGGCCCGGGAAACAAACCTAACCCCAGTCTTCCCGCCCGCCACGCCGCCGAACCGCGCTAACGAAGTATCCCGAAATATTTCTCTGGCACTAGACAGCGCTAGATTCCGCTAGCGGGCCGGATACGCCCTCGGCAGTTTGAAGCCGCGGTCGGCCGCGACCTGCCGCAACCGGTCCGGATAGTCGGTGATGATCCCGTCGACGCCGTCGTCGACGAGCTTGTTCATGGTCGCCGGGTCGTCGATCGTCCACGGCACGACCTTGATCCCGGCGCGGTGCGCCTCGGTGACCAGCGCCTTCGTCGTGAACGGCCGGTAATCGGGGTCGCCGACCTTCCCGCCCTGCGGGTTGCCGTGCACCGGCGAAAGGGCGCTCGCGCCGAACGACTTCACCGCGCGGACGGGGCTGCCGCCGAAGTCGTCGATGTCGAGCCCGCCGAGCCACGGCGACTTGCCCGGCTGCCCGGCCTGCAGGAACTCCGGCTGGGTCAGCGCGACCGTCGGGATCCACGGTGCGACCTTCCGCAGGAGCATCAGCGAGCCCCAGTCGAAGCTCTGGACGGTGACGTTGTGCGCGAAACCGCCGCGCTGGATCTCGCGCACCGCCCGCTGGACGAACTGCTCACGCGGCGCGGTCTCCTGCGGAGCGGCGGCCTCGACCTTGGTCTCGATGTTGAACCTGATGCCCCAGGCGCGGTGGTCGCGCGCGAGCTGGAACAGCTCGGCGAGCGTCGGCATCTTGGCGCCGGGGGAGAGTGTCTGGCCGGGGTGGGCGGGTTGCCGGATCGAACCGCAGTCCAGCGTGCGGACCTGCGCGAACGTCAGGTCCTTCACGTATTTGCCGACATACGGGTACGCCGGGTCGCCGGGCGTCGCGGGCGCGGTGTCGCGGCACTTCGCGGGTGTCGTCTTGCGGTCGTGGGTGATCACCTCGCGACCGTCCTTGGTGATCTGGAGGTCGAGTTCGAGCGTGGTCACCCCCAGCTCCATCGCCTTGCCGAACGACGCGAGCGTGCTCTCGACCGTGAGGCCGAGCCCGCCGCGGTGGGCCTGGATGTCGAAGGAGCGACGCGGATGCGCGTCGGCGACCCCGGCCGTGCCGAGGGTCAGCGCAGCGGCCATGACCAGCGCGAATGTCTTCATCCGGGCACCATCCCACGGACGGGTGAACTTCGATTGACTTTGACGCAACGTCAACCTCTACCTTCGTGGACATGCCGAACGAGAAGGAGTGGTCGATCCAGGACATCGCCCGCTCGGCCGGGACCACGAGCCGCACGCTGCGCCACTACGGCGACATCGGGCTGCTCGAACCGAGCCGGGTGGGGAACAACGGATACCGCTACTACGACCAGGACGCGCTGGTGCGGCTGCAACGGATCCTGCTGCTTCGCGAACTCGGGCTGAGCCTGCCCGCGATCGGCGAAGTCCTCGAAGGGGAGCAGGACACGACGGCGGCGCTGCGCACGCACCTGAAGTGGCTGGAGCAGGAGCGACAGCGGCTCGGACGGCAGATCGAATCGGTCAGGACGACCTTGGAGAAGACGGAGAGAGGTGAACGACTGATGGCAACGGAAGTGTTCGACGGCTTCGACCACACGAAGTACGAGAAGGAGGTCACCGAACGCTGGGGCGCCGACGCCTACAAGCAGGGCGACCGGTGGTGGAAGTCGCTGAGCGCCGAGGACAAGAAGGCGCACCAGCAGGAGCAGCAGGACATCGCGGCCGCGTTCGGCGAGGCCCGCGCTCAGGGCCTGCCCGCCGACGGCGATGAGGCTCAAGCGATCACGCGACGGCTGTACGAGTGGCTCCGGCCGGCCGTGCGGGCTGTCTCGAAGGGTTACTTCGCCGGTCTCGGACAGCTGTACGTCGACGACCCGCGCTACGGGCAGTACGACGAGAAGCACGGCGCCGGCACCGCGGAGTACATCCGTGACGCGATGGCGGTCTACGCCGAGCGCAACCTGAGCGAGTAAACGGAAGACGGGGCTGCAGACCCGTCTTTCCGTCAGCGCGACACGCCTATCGTTCTATGGCGGAATATCGGGTCCACGCTAGAAACGCCGATAGCGTGTGAGAGTGGATCCCATCCGCAACCCCTTCGCCCCGGGCGCCGGTCAACGGCCGCCCGAGCTGGCAGGTCGCGTACGCGAACTCCAGGCCTTCGAGGTCGTGCTCGAACGGGTCGCGCGCGGAAGACCGGAACGCAGCCTGATGCTGACCGGCCTGCGCGGCGTGGGGAAGACCGTGCTGCTGGGTGAACTGCGCTCGAAGGCGATCAAGCACGGCTGGGGCGCGGGCAAGATCGAAGCCCGCCCGGACACCGAACTCAGGCGGCCGCTCTCGGCCGCGTTGCATCGCGCGATCCGCGACCTCGCCGTGCGCCATCGTGCGCCGGATCGCGTCGAGCAGGTGCTCGGCGTGCTCAAGGCGTTCGCGCTGCGCGCCAACAAACCGGACGCCAAGCTCCGTGACCGCTGGCAGCCCGGCATCGACGTGCCCGCCGCGCAGGGCCGCGCCGATTCGGGCGACATCGAGATCGACCTGGTCGAACTGTTCACCGAGGTCGCGGAACTGGCCGCCGACGTCGGCACCGGGGTCGCGCTGCTGATCGACGAGATCCAGGATCTGCTGCCCGAGGACGTTTCCGCGCTCTGCGCCGCCTGCCACGAACTCTCGCAGTCCGGGGCGCCACTGGTCGTGGTCGGCGCGGGACTGCCGCACGTGCCCGCGGTCCTTTCGGCGTCGAAGTCGTACTCGGAGCGCCTCTTCCGCTACGCGCGCATCGACAGGCTCGAACGCGAAGACGCCGATCTCGCGGTGATGGCGCCCATCGAACGCGAGGACGCCGGTATCGAACCGGAGGCATTGGACGCCCTGTTCGACGCGTCCGGCGGCTATCCGTACTTCATCCAGGCGTACGGCAAGGCCGCCTGGGACGCCGCGCCCGCGGATCCGATCACCGTGAAGGACGTCCAGGTCGCCGCCCCGGAGGCCGAATCGGAGCTCGCGGTCGGCTTCTTCGGCTCCCGTTACGAGCGCGCGACGCCCGCCGAACGCGAGTACCTGATCGCGATGGCCGAGCTGACCCAGGGCCGGGACGAGTCCGCCGGCACCGCCGATGTGGCCGTCTACCTGGGGCGGAAGCCTTCGTCGCTCTCGCCGGCGCGGGACAGCCTGATGAAGAAGGGCCTGGTCTACTCCGCCGAGCGCGGGCACATCGCCTTCACCGTGCCGCATTTCGGCCACTACTTGCTCGGCCGGGACTAAGCCTCTCTCAAGATTTATAGCGTCAAACCTAGAAAGCCATAGAGAGTGCTACGCGGCCTTTTCGCGCGCCGATGAAACGTCGGCGCGCGAGTCTGGAGTGCTCCAAACCTTCGGCCGACAGCCCTGAGCTGCTCCATACGGGTGTACGAAGCCCTCCAGGGACGCCACCAAAGACGCTCAGCGTTATCAAGAAGTGACCGGCAACACCAAATCTCTCCGGATTTGAGCTCTTGTCACCGATGATTCATCGGCAGGTGTGCCACATCACCGGATAATCGTTGGCTTCCTTGTGAAAAAGGGTGCATACTAGAAGCACAGCCACCGAGACACAAGACCCTCAAGGGGATGACTTAAACCGATGAACAACATCGCCGCCAAGCTCCGTGCCCGTCGCGCCGAGGCTCGCACTCGCCGGGCCCTGAACCGGGCGATCGACACCGCGGCCACCGCGACCGTTCGTCAGGAGCTCATCGCTATCTCCCAGGCGCATCACACGCACATGCGCTGACCCGACAACAACCGTTGTAGGTGTCGCCCATTCGAGTGACCTACGACACATAGTGCGTGAAGTGTAACGCCGTGGAACGCGGCGTCGATACCCACTACGACCCCGTGATGCTGGCGGACCCCCGACCTGGCAGCATCACGGGGTTTCCATATGTCCGGACCCCTTCGGAAATTTCTTGCCTTCACCGCTTCGCGGGGTAATGTTTGACTCAGTCAACGAATCTGTTGAGGTGGTCAAATGAATCGCACCGCGGATCGGGTCGCGACCGTCCGGGCCTTCAACCGCCTGTACACCGGCGTGATCGGCATCCTCGACGAAGGACCGGCCGACGCCGAGTACTCCCTGAGCGAGGCCCGGGTCCTCTTCGAACTCGCGCAGCAGGATCCGACCCAGGTCACCGACCTGCGCAAACGTCTCGACCTCGACGCCGGGTACGCGAGCAGGCTGCTCGCGAGGCTCGAAGACCGCGGTCTTCTCACGCGGGAACGCAGCGACGAGGACGCTCGCCGTCAGGTCGTCAGGCTGACCGAGAACGGTCACCAGGCCTTCGCCGTCCTCGACGCGCGGTCGGTGGGCCGGATCGGCTCGTTGCTCGGCCGGTTCGGCGACGACGAGCAGAAGCGGCTGCTCGGCGCGATGGACACGATCACGTCGCTGGTCGGCGAGCGCGCTTCGGATCCCACGCTGGTCCTGCGTCCGCCCCGGCCGGGCGACTTCGGGTGGGTGGTCCACCGGCACGGCGCCCTGTACTCCCGCGAGTACGGCTGGGACGAGCGCTTCGAAGCCCTCGTCGCCCGGGTCGTCGCGGAATACGTCGACAAGCGCGACGAGCCCCGGCAGGCGGGCTGGATCGCCGAACTCGACGGGGAGCGCGTCGGCAGCGTCTTCTGCATGCCCGCCGAGGACGGTGTCACCGCGAAGTTGCGGATGCTGCTCCTCGAACCGGCCGCGCGGGGACGCGGCGTCGGGAAACGCCTGGTCACCGAGTGTGTCGAGTTCGCGAAGGCGTCGGGTTACCCGGCGATGGAGCTCTGGACGGTCTCGATGCTGGACGCGGCGAGGTCGATCTACCAGAAGGCCGGCTTCCGGCTGGTGAGCGAAGAGACGATCCCGGGCTTCGGTCACGAGCTGACCGGGGAGACCTGGCGACTGGAATTCTGACCGTCCTTCACCGCCGGGACGGACTTCGTCCGGCAGCTAGGGGCCGCGTCCCGGCAGGACGCGGCCTCTTCCCGGAGCCGGCTAGTGGACGCCGATCTCGCGGAGATCCTTGTCGTGCTCGTCGGCGTGGTAGTCCTCGGGCGCGGTGTCGTCCGTGCCGTTGAAGACCTTCAGCTGCCGCGCGATCACCGTGAAGATCACGGCGATCAGCAGGTTCGCCACCAACGCCACGAACCCGACGTAGATCTGCAGCTGCGAACCGCTGAACGGATGCCAGCCGAAGATCGACAGCTGGTCCAGCGCCAACGCGGAGCCACCGAAATGCGCCTTCTTGGTGGCCAGGTTCGGGATGTTGTAAAGCATGATCAGGCCCCAGCCGATGCCGACCACCCAGCCGGCGATCAGGCCCCAGCGGTGGAACCACCGCGTGTAGAGCGAGATCGCGACCGCGGGCAGCGTCTGCAGGATCAGCACACCGCCGATGAGCTGCAGGTCGATCGAGAACTGCGGGTCGATGAACAGGATGAACGCCACCGCGCCGAACTTCACGATCAGCGAGGCGAGCTTGGCCTGCTTCGCCTCCTGGCCCGGCGTCGCGTTCTTCTTGATGTACTCCTTGTAGATGTTGCGCGTCCACAGGTTGGCCGCCGCGATCGACATGATCGCCGCGGGCACCAGGGCGCCGATGCCGATCGCGGCGAACGCGATCCCGGCGAACCACGACGAGAACTGCGAGTCGAACAGCACCGGGACGACGGTGTTCGTGTCGGGCTTGCCGGTGGCGTTGTTGGTGATCGGCGAGACCGACGCGCTGATCGCGACGTAGCCGAGCAGCGCCAGCAGACCCAGCACCAGCGAATACGCCGGGAGCGCGACCATGTTCCGCTTGATCACGCTGCGGCCGCGTGAGGCGAGCACGCTGGTGAGCGAGTGCGGGTACAGGAACAGCGCGAGCGCCGAACCGAGCGCCAACGTCGCGTACTGCAACTGGTTGTTCGCGTTGAGCAGGATTCCGTCCGCCTTCGACGGCGTCTTGTCGAACTTCGCCTGCGCCGAGTCGAAGATCGCCGACCACCCGCCGAGTTTCGAGGGCAGGTAGATGATCGCCACGAGGATCACGATGTAGATCAGGATGTCCTTGACGAACGCGATCAGCGCGGGCGCGCGCAGCCCGGACTGGTAGGTGTAGACCGCCAGGATGATGAAGGCGACCAGCAGCGGCAGGTGACCGACGATGCCGGAACCGTTGATGCCCATGGTCCGCAGCACCGCTTCGAGGCCGACCAGCTGCAGCGCGATGTACGGCATCGTCGCGATGATGCCGGTGATCGCGACCAGCAGCGCCAGCGTCGGCGAACCGAACCGGCCGCGGACGAAGTCGGCGGGCGTGACGTACCCGCGGACCCGCGAGACCGACCACATGCGCAGCGCCGGCATCAACACGATCGGGTAGACGATGATCGTGTACGGCAGCGCGAACATGCCCATCGCGCCGGCGCTGAACATCAGCGCCGGGACGGCGACGAACGTGTACGCCGTGTAGAGGTCACCGCCGAGCAGGAACCACGTGATCCACGAGCCGAACTTGCGGCCGCCGAGACCCCATTCGTCCAGGTGGTCGAGGGTGTTGCCGGCCTTCCAGCGTGACGCGACGAAGCCGAGCACGGTGACCACCGCGAAGAGGACCGTGAAGATGATCAGCTCGGGCCACTGGATGTTGGTCACTTGACGTCCCCTTCGTCGAGCTTGTCCACGGACAGCCGGTCGGGACGGTCACTGGTCGGCTTGTCCTTCGTCATCACGAAGACGATCCACGTGCACAGGACGCCGACCGCCACGAACACGAATTGGAACCAGTAGAAGAACGGCATCCCGAACAGCCGAGGGCCGTCCGAATTGAACAGCGACGTGATCAGCACCAGCAACGGGATGATCAGCAGGAGGTTCCAGGGGCTGAACTGAAAGCCCCTCACCTTCCCGTCTGCCTTACCTGACGCCATCGGCCCTCACCTAACATTCCCGTAACCCCGGATGGACCCGATGACCCTAGAACCTCCCGCCCACCTGGGTCACGTCTGCCGGATATCGATTTGATCAGCGACGCCCCATCCGACGAAGGGCGGTTGCCGTCCCGCTCCTCGCCGGATATCAATAGCCGCAGTCGCGAACAGGAACTTCGCACGCAAGATCAAAGGGGCATCGGATGAAGAAACTCCGCTATGCGGTGGTGATCCCGGCTGTCGCCGGCACCATGCTGGCCGGGTTCACTCCTGCGTTCGCAGGACCGGAGGCTGCCAAACAGCAGCCTCTGAACTCCACCAACATTCCGGCGCAGTACGCGAACCAGAAGCTTGACTGGCACAAGTGCACGGCGAACGAGCTGCCGTCCGCGCCGCCTCCCGGGGCCGAGAACATCGAATGCGCGACCTACCGCTCGCCGCGCAACTGGTACAAGACGAACGAGGGCATCGACCTGACGATCGCCGTCAGCCGCCTCGCCGCCACCAGCGGCACCGCGACGGCCAGCGTCATCACGAACCCGGGTGGGCCCGGCGCTCCGGGCCGTAACTTCCCGGCCCGTCTGCGTAACCAGACGAAGCTCCGCGCGAACCAGGAGATCATCGGTCTCGACCCGCGCGGCACCGGCAAGAGCACCAACATCACCTGCGGCAACGCGATCGGCACCGGCTCCGACCTGGACCCGCGTGACCGCAGCCGGGCGAACCTCAACCTGATCCTGGACGCCACCAAGTACGCGGCGGACTCGTGCCAGGTGAAGTCCGGCGAGCTGGGCCCGCTCATCAACACCGCCCAGACCGTCCGCGACATCGACCTGCTGCGCGCCCTCCTGGGCCGCGACAAGATCAACTGGGTCGGCTACTCGGCGGGCACCTGGCTGGGCGCGCACTACGCGCAGCAGTTCCCCACCCGCACCGGCCGCTTCCTGCTGGACTCGTCGACCGAGTTCACCACGACCTGGCAGAACTCGTTCGACGGGCAGCCGCTCGGCTTCGAGCGCCGCTGGCGTCAGGACTTCCTGCCGTGGATGGGCAAGTACGACAAGGTCTACGGCTTCGGCAAGAACGGTGAAGCCGCGCGCCAGAGCTACGAGAAGGTCCGCTTCGCGCTGACCCAGAACCCGGTCGAGGTGGACGGCGTCCCGGTGTCAGCCAACGCGCTCGACTCGACCATCGCCTCGTACCTGTACTCGAAGCGCAACTTCACCGCGCTGGCCGACTACCTGGTCAACCTGAAGACGCTGACCGAGGGCTCCGGCTCGCAGCAGCAGAAGGCCACGGCCGCGCAGAAGGTCAAGGCGGAGACCGTGGACGCCGACGGCGTCATCGGCCCGCAGCCGCTGTTCGTCCCGAGCGACGGCGACGCCTACAACGCCAGCTTCTGGTCCATCCCCTGCAACGAGGGCCCGTGGACCGGCAACCGGCAGAGCGTCATCCGTCAGTCGCAGAAGCTGATCGACCGCGATCTGCCGCTGCTCGGCGCCGGCTGGCTGATCCAGCCGTGCATCTTCTGGAAGAACAAGCCGGTCGACCTGCCGAAGCTCGACGGCCGCGGCGTCCCGCCGGTGCTGATCGTCCAGTCGGTGCACGACCCGGCGACCCCGATCGAGGGCGCGACCCGTGCGCACCGCGCGTTCGCCAACTCGCGGATGATCACCGTGACCGGCGAGGGTGACCACGGCATCTACGCCGGCGGCAACACGGGTGTGGACAAGGTCGTGGAGGACTACCTCGTCGACGGCAAGGTGCCGAACGACCAGAGCCTCCCCGGACTCCCACTTCCGGTGCCCGCGGGCGGCTGAAGCCCCTAGGGATTGTGGCCCCGTCGAGTTTCGGCTCGGCGGGGCCCTTCTTTTGAACGGTCCACAGACCTGTGCACAGAGTTGTCCACAGGCTGGGGGTAACTCGGTGGGGCTGGTGGGTGGTGGGGCGGAGGTCTAGGGTGTCAAGGAAAAAAAAAAAAAAAACCAAACC